>NZ_JBWXUE010000001.1:0-497354 GCF_057158765.1 Kitasatospora sp. NEAU-69 | reverse complement strand
TCCTGCGCGCGGCCGCCGAGCACGAGGGCACCGCCCTGGTGGAGATCTACCAGAACTGCAACATCTTCAACGACGGCGCCTTCGACGTCCTCAAGGAACCGGCCACCGCCGACCAGGCGCTGATCCGGCTCGAACACGGACGGCCGATCCGCTTCGCCGACCAGGGCGTCTTCCGCGACCGGGCCACCGGCGAACTGCGCACCGACACCGTCACACCGGCCAACGAGGCCGAGGTGCTCGTCCACGACGCGCACGCGGCCAGCCCCGTCACCGCCTTCGCACTCTCCCGCCTCGCCGACGCCGACACCCTCCACCACACCCCCATCGGCGTGCTGCGCGACATCCAGCGCCCGGTCTACGACACGCTGATGGCCGAGCAACTCGCCACCGCCACCGAACAACGCGGCCCCGGCGACCTCACCACCCTGCTCGCCGGAGGCGACAGCTGGATCATCGCCGCGAGTCCCAACTGACCGACCGGCACCCGCGAGCGGCCCGACTCCCGGCCTGTCCCGGGGGCCGGGCCGCTCGCGCGAACCTGGAAACGAAAGGCCCTGGCTGTTCCGGACCGGGCTTGCGCAGCTACGATGCGATTCGGACCGAGGTATCCGCCATCCGGGTGGCGGCCTCGGGTGGGGACGGTCGGGTGGCAGAGCGGGATGCGGGGCAGAGCCGCTCCTGTGGATCATGCCGGGCGCGAGTGCTACGCGATCCCGATGCGGATCATCGGGTGGGGCCGGACGATGGCCTTGTGCGGTTCCGACGCGGTAGAGCGAAGGAGGTGGCGGTGCACCCCGACCCGGTCGGCCGGGATGACACCGCGACGCTGCTCGCGGCCGCAGCCGCCGCGAAGGCTGCGGAGCGTGAGGCCCGGGAGGCACTGCGTCGCGTCACGGCGGAGCTCGAAGCGGCCCGCGCCCGACTCACCCTGCTGGACGACGCGGCCGCCCGGATCGGCACCACGCTGGACGTGGACACCACCTGCGCCGAGCTCGCCGACTTCCTGGTGCCCCGGCTCGCCGACCTGGTGACCATCGACGTCCTGCCGGCCGACGGCGACGGCAGCCCCCTGCCGACCGGCCCGTCGTCAACCAGACGGCCGCGACTGCGCCGCGCCGCGCTGAACTGCACCACCGCGCTGAAGAGCCGGTTCCACGCACTCGCTGTGCCCGGTGAGACGCTGCGCTACGCGGCCGGCTCGGCCGTCGCCCGCTGCCTCGCGAGCGGGCAGGCCGTCTCCTGGCGGCCCGGTGCGGCGGACGGCCCGGAGCCGTCAGCTCCGGCCGCCGACGCCGACGACGACGCGACACTCGCGGCCCACCGGGCAGCCGGCATCGTCTCGGTCTTCGTCGTCCCGCTCACCGCCCGTGACCGGGTGATCGGCGTGCTGTCGCTGGCCCGGACGGCCCGCACCGCGCAGGACACCGCGCAGGACACCGCACAGGGCACCGAGCAGGGCACCGAGCAGGGCTTCGGCGCGCAGGAGCGGGCGGTGATCCAGGACCTGGCCGGCCGGGCCGCGATCAGCATCGACAACGCGCGCCGCTACGCCCGCTCCCAGGGCATCACACTGGAGCTCCAGCGCGCGCTGCTCGCCGAGCCGGGCAACCCGCACCCGAACCTGGCGCTGGCCTCGCGCTACCTGCCCTCCGGCACCGCCTCGGTGGTCGGCGGCGACTGGTACGAGAGCGTCCGGCTGCCGTTCGGCCGGACGCTGCTGGTGATCGGCGACGTGATGGGCCACGGGGTGGAGGCCGCCGTGGACATGAGCAGCTACCGGTCGATGCTCCGCGATCTGGCCAACATGGACCTGCCACCGCACCGGATCCTGCGCCAGCTCGACACGCTGATCTCGGACAACGAGTCGGCCCGCCCGGCCACCTGCCTGATCGCGCTCGCCGACCCGGCCCGTCGCCGCTGCACCTACGCGAGCGCCGGCCACCTGCCGCCCGCGCTGATCTCGGGCGACCGGGGCACCGAGCTGATCGACCTGCCGACCGGCCCGCCGCTCGGCACCGGCTTCGGCGGCTACCAGCCGACCGTCCGCCCGCTCCACCCCGACCAGGTGCTGCTGCTGTACACCGACGGCCTGGTCGAGCGCCGCGACGAGGACATCGACGTCTCGCTCGCCCGCCTCGCGGAGCTCCGGCTGCCGGTGACCGGCGACTTGGACGACCTGCTCGACGCCGTGCTGCACGGGGTCCGCCCGCACGCCGCCGAGGACGACATCGCGCTGCTCGCGGCCCGGGTACAACTGCGCCCCGGGGCATGACCCCCACTTTGTCAGCGCGTCAGGACCGGAGCGCCACCGCCGCGTACACCGAGGACTCGGCGTCGCTCACCGGCGCCACGCCGGCCGGGTCCGGCCGCCACCGCTGGGTCGGCACGACGCCCGGGGCGATCATGTCCCAGCCGGCGAAGAAGCGCTCGAACTCCTCCCTGCTGCGGGCCTGCAGGGCGGTACCGGCGGACTGGTATATCTGCACCAGGCGGGCCACCTCGGTCGGCGCGAAGTCCTCGGTCACGTGCGTCATGACAAGGGCGCTTCCGGATACCAGCGCGCCCTTGAAGTGCTCCACGATTCCGTACGTCCCACGGTCGTCCGGGACGAAGTGGAGCAGTGCGTTCAGACTCAGCGCGATCGGGCGCGAGAAGTCGAGGGTCTCGCGCAGCTCCGGCGAGGCGAGCAGCGCGGCCGGGTCGGTGACATCGGCCTGGACGTAGGCGGTGCGGCCCTCGGGGGCGCCGATCAGCAGGGCCTTGGCGTGCGCCAGCACGATCGGGTCGTTGTCGGCGTACACCACCCTGGCCGCGCGGTTCACGCTCTGTGCCACCTCGTGCAGGTTCGGCGAGGTCGGGATCCCGGTGCCGATGTCGAGGAACTGGTCGATCCCCGCCTCCGCCAGCGCACGGGTCGAGCGGTGCATGAACGCACGGTTCACCCGGGCCGTCGTCTCGACGAACGGCATCACCGCCTTGACCTTGCCGGCGGCCTCCCGGTCGGCGGCGAAGTTGGTCACTCCGCCGAGGAAGTAGTCGTACATCCGGGCCGAGTGGGCGCGGTGCAGTTCGAGGTTGACGCCCTCGTAGTCGGTCATCGTTCCCCCCAAGTGATCAGTGCAGTTGATCAGCGCGTTGATCAGTGCGACTTCGACGGACACCATGATTCCCCACCCGCGCCCGTAGCATGACGGACGGCCGGAAAGAGCCCATGCCACCTGCATATGACACCCCGTCGGGTCACGATATGTCAGACTGTAGGATCAGCACAGCATCACAAACTGTTCTTGTCGTGTACCAGAGCGTGGTCACTCTGGTTCCATGGTCCGCGGGGGTGCCCGGCACCCCTCCCGAAGCGGCCCTGTGGTGCCGGTCACCGGCACCGCCGACGCCCGACAGCGTCGACGACCATCAAGATGGGCGGGACATGACGATCGACAAGGGCGGCCGCAGTACTGGACCCGGGGAAGGACCGGCCGTGGGCAGCACCGGCGAGGACCCGGCCAGTGCCCGGCTGCGACTGTCCTACCAGGCCTTCTGCGAGGTCCACGGGCGGATCTGGCTCGACTTCGCCCGGACCCGGATCGGCAGCCACCAGGACGCCGCCCTGGTCGTGAAGGGCATGCGGGCGCACCTGGCCGACCAGTGGCCGCACGCGCTGCGCGACGAGGCACCGACCGCCTACGCCTGGCGGCTGCTCAACTCCCACCTGCACCAGTGGTCCTGGAACCAGGACTCGGTGGCGGTGGAGGCCCCGACCTTCGCCGCCGTGATCGGCCGGTTCCAGCAGCTGGCGGGCGAGCAGCTGCAGACCGAGGAGCAGCGGGTCGGCCTCTACAGCGCGGTCCTGGCGCTCTCCGACCGCCAGCGCGACGCGGTCATCCTGCGCTACGTCCTGGACCTGGACGACCACCAGATCGCCGGCTACCTGGACCGGCCGATCGCGACCGTGCGGACGAACCTGCGCCAGGCCCGCGAGCGGCTGGCCCGCACCCTCGGGATCGACGAGCTCCCCGACCCACGGGCCGCCCGGTGAGCCGCCGGCCCGAGCCGGAGGCGCTGCCCGAGTGGCTCGGCCTCGATCCCGTCCCCGACCCCGCGCGCACTGCTCCGGACGACAAGACCGCCGAGGAGGCGGACGGCGAGCCGGCGTTCGAGGTGCCGACGCCGCCGCGGCCGTACGACGAGCGGATCGAGGACGCCCGCCAGGCCCGGCTCACCGCCGCGCCCGCCAACCTGCCGTCCGAGCACGCGCAGGCCCGGTTCGAGCTCGGCCTGGTGGTGGCGCTGATCCTGGACGCCCCGGAGGCGGCGCACGGCCTGGACCTGCTGGTCAACAGCCGGCAGATCCACCCCGAGGGCGCCGAGGTCTTCGCGGCGCTGCTCTACGCCACCGGCCGCACCGACGGCGCCGAGTTCTGGTGGCGCTTCGCGGCCGGCTCCGGCAGCCGGATCTCGGCCTACTGCCTGCACCTGCACCACCTGCAACTCGGCGAGGCGAGCGACGCGGACTACTGGCAGGCCTGGTCCCGCGAACTCGCCGAGCACGCCCGCCCCAGGGCGCCCCGCCCGCTGCGGGCCGGCCAGCCGCTGCTGCCCGACGCCGTCCGCCGCGACATACTGGCCCGCTGCCACCGCGGCCTGGCCCCCCGGCTGCCCGCGGCGCTGGAGGCGGTGATCAACCAGCTCCCGGTCCCGACCGACGATCCCGACTTCGGCGAGGTGCCACAGCCCGACTCGCTCGCCGAATCACTGAGCGGCTCCCAGGCCGACGCCCGGACCACCTCGCCGACCGCCGACACCTGTCGCACCCACCCGGGGCGGAGGATGCCGTAGGAGCTGTCGTCGTCAAACCCTTCCGCGATCCTGGTGCGTGCATGAACGGCCGGTTGCCGGGGCAGTGATCGACCCGATGCCGATCTACGGCATGCGCGTCGGTACTCGGATCCGGGACTCGTGGGGCAATGACGGTCGATCAGTTCATCAACATGTCCGCCACGCTGACCGGTTTCGAGGTCGAGGAGCTGCGCGCCACCGGGCTGGCCCGGGCCTATCACCGGGTCGCACTGGAGCAGTTGAGCGCCGAGCGCCTCGACCGGCTCGCGACGGCGGTCGGCGCGGCCGACGGGAGCGGCCCGGACGAGGCGGGCGAGCCGGACGCGGGCGAGCCGGACGCGGATGAGCCGGGCGAGGCGGCTGACCAGGACGGGCCGCCGAGCGACCCAGCCCGTCCGGGCCCTGCACCACACCTCGACGAGGAGGCGGTCCGCGAGTCGGCCCGCGCGCTGGTCCAGCTCTGGTACACCGGCGGCTGGCCCGGTGACCGCCCGTTCACCGTCTCCGCGCGGGCCTACGCGCAGGGCCTGCTCTGGCGCACCATCGGCACCCACCCGCCGGGCACCGTCGGGCCGGGCCACGGCAGTTGGAGCCTGCCGCCGGAGACCGCAGGATGACCGACGGCCTGCGGTGGGACGTGGTCGTGGTCGGCGCGGGCTTCGCCGGCTCGCTGGTCGCCAAGCAGCTCGGCGACCACGGCTGGCGCGTGCTGGTCCTGGAGGCCGGCACCGGTCAGCGCCACCAGGACGCGCTGGAGGCGTACCGCACCGCACCGGTCAAGGTGCCCAGCTCCCCGTACCGCACCAACCCCGCGGCCCCCTCCCCCGAGGTGACCGACCTCGCCGGGCGCGCCGGCGGCGGGCTCCACGCGGACGGCTACCTCGTGCAGCGCGGCCCACTGCCGTACGCGAGCGGCTACCTGCGGGCCAACGGCGGTACCGGGCTGGCCTGGACGGGGCTGGCGCCGCGGATGCACCCCGAGGACTTCCGGGCCGGCGAGTTCGGCCACGGCCGCAACTGGCCGATCGGCTATGACGAGTTGGAGCCCTACTACCAGGCGGCCGAGCAGGAGCTGGGGGTGGCCGGCGACGTCGATGAGCAGCGCGCCGAGGTCGGCCTGCCGTTCCCCGACGACTACCGGTTCCCGACCCGGGCGATCCCGCGCAGCCACTTGGACCAGCTGCTGGCCGAATCGCTGGACGGCCGCTCGGTCCGGGACCCCGACGCACCGGGCCCGACCACGCTGCGCGTCGTCACCACCCCGCACGCCCGGACCGGCCTGCCCAGCGCGGGATCACCGGCCGGCCACCCCAACGACCCCACACCCTGCCAGGGTCACGCGAGTTGCGTGCCGATCTGCCCGTCCGGCGCCAAGTACACACCGCTGCGCACCCAGGGCCGCTGGAGCCCGTCCGTCACGCTCGTCACCAGGGCCGTGGTCAGCCGGCTGCGGATCGCCGCCGACGGGCGGGTCAGCGGCGTCGAGTACCGCCAGTACGGCGCGGACGGCGTGCCGGATCCCGCCGCGCCGGTCCGGGTCGCCGAGGGTGAGCTGGTGGTGCTGGCCGCGCACGCGATCGAGAACGCCCGGCTGCTGCTGGTCTCCGGCGCCGCGAACCGCAGCGACCAGGTCGGGCGCAACCTGATGGACCATCCGGTGCTGCTCACCTGGGGCCTGATGCCGCGTCAGGTCGGGCCGTACCGCGGGCCCGGCTCGACGGCCGGGCTGGAGGGCTTCCGGTTCGGGCCGGGCCGGGCCCGCCGGGCACCGTTCCGGGTGGAGATCGGCAACTGGGGCTGGAGCTGGGCGCTCGGCCCGCCCGAGCTGCGGCTCGCCGAACTGCTGCGCACCGGTGGGCCGGACGGGCGCGGCCTGTTCGGGCCGCAGCTGCGGCAGGCGGTCGCCGACCGGGTGGGGCGGGAGTTCGCGTTCCAGTTCGAGATGGAGCAGGAGGCCGACCCGTCGAACCGGGTCACCGTTGATCCCCGGCTGCGGGACGCGTTCGGCAACCCGCGCCCGGTGCTGCACTACGACCTGTCCGACTGGGTCAGGCGCGGCATCGCGGCCGCGAAGACCGTCTCCGACCAGCTCTTCGCGCTGCTCGGCGCCCAGGACCACACCCGCTTCGAACCCGGGCCCGACTGGCCGGGCTGGTTCGAGTACCAGGGCCGCGGCTACGCCTACCGCGCGGCCGGGCACGGCGCCGGCACCCACATCATGGGTGCGGCGCCGGGCAGTTCGGTGGTGGACCAGTGGCAGCGGTGCTGGGACAACCCCAACCTGTACGCGGTGGGCTGCGGCAGCATGCCGAGCGTGGCCACCGCGAACCCGTCACTGACCATGGCGGCGCTCGCGCTGCGCAGCAGCGAGCGGATCCACCGGGAGCTGCTGGCCAAGCGTCGTCCGGTCACGGTCCACAGCTCCTCCCCCGCCTTCACCACCACCCCCGCCCCGACCCCCAGCGCCGCCGCAGGCCGCTACGAAGGAGCCGACCAGTGATCAGCCCCGACCAGCCACTGCCCCTGCCGCCCGTCCCCGCGCCGTACCAACTCCCGTTCCACTACGGCGCGCTGCACAACATCGGGATCGACTACCTGGTCGACCCCGGGCCGGTGCGAGCGGTGCTCACCGAACACCACCCCGACCTGGCCGTCGCCGAGTTCGACGGGCTGGCCTGCATCTCGCTCAACTACCAGCTGTACTTCGCGCAGTATCCGTCGGGCGCCGGGGTGACCCAGGAGATCGAGGTGAACATCATCGCGCACCCGGCGAACGCGGCCGGCCGGCTGCCCGAGCTCGGGTACCGGGAGTACGCACGCGGCGTCGACCAGACCAAGCTGCTCGGCATCGCCCGGATCCACGTGCTCTGCGACAACCCGCTCGCGATCGACGCCGGCCGCCGGCTGTACGCCGAGCCCAAGTACCCCGGCTGGTTCGAGACGGTGATGCCCTCGCTCAACGGGCCGGCCGAGCAGCGTTCCTGGACCATCACCTGCAAGCAGGCGCAGTTCGGCCCGGACGGCACCGCGCTGGAGCGCACCGACCGCACCCTCTTCTCGTTCGAGGCGCGGCTGGCCGGCCTGCCGGCGGAGCCGGTCACCAACACCCCGATCACCGGCTACGGCACCGACCCGGGGGCGGGCCTGCTGGCCGGGCCGATGAACGTCTACCAGCCCTACCAGCACCACTTCCTGGACGCCGCCACCGCCGACCGGGTCAGCCTGGACGTAGCCGACCACGGCAGCACGGTCGGCCGCGACCTGACAGCGCTGGTCGGCACCAGCCCTGCCGCCGGGGTCTGGACCTACCAGTCCGCGCCGGTCGCCGCGCACAACCGGCCGTACTACGTCCCGGCCAAGGGCTGAGCCGGGCACACACACCTGAGGCGGGCAGACCGCCCGCCCTGGCCCGGCGGACGTACACCTCCAGGGCTACCCGGGCCGGGGTGAATACACCGCCAGTCCGATGCCGCCCGCAGGCAGAGCGGGCAGGGTACTGCTCATGACGCCGAATGAGGAACCGACCGCCCGTCACCACCGATCCACCGCACAGCGGTTGGCCGCAGCGGCGGCGGTGCTCTGCCTGGCCGCCGCGCCGCTGTCGCTGCTGCCCGGCTCCGCCTCCGCGTCCGCGTCCACGTCCGCCGCGAGCGACCACGGCCGCGGCGTCCGGATCCAGCGCACCGAGTACGGAATCCCGCACATCACCGCGAGCGACTACACCGGCCTCGGCTACGGCTACGGCTACGCGTTCGCGCAGGACAACCTGTGCCAGATGGCCGACCGGGTGCTCACACTGCGCGGCGAGCGGTCCCAGTACCTCGGTCCGGCCGCCCAGACCAACGACACGCTCGTCAGCAGGACCGACAACCTGACCAGCGACACGTACTACCAGGGCCTGCAACAGGCCGGTACGGTCAAGCAGTTGATCGCCCGCCCGGCACCGCTCGGCCCGACCGACCAGCTGCGCCGGCTGGTGGACGGCTACGTGGACGGCTACAACCGCTACCTGCGCGAGACCGGCGTCGCGAACCTGCCGGACGCCACCTGCCGCGGCCAGGCCTGGGTCACCCCGATCACCGCGATGGACGTCTGGAACAACATCTACGACATCGACCGGGCCGGCGGTACCTCCAACTTCAAGCAGAACATCGCCGGCGCCGTCCCACCGGCCCCCGCCGGCTCCTCGAACTCGCCTGCGGCCGCCTCCGCGTCGGACCCCGCCCTCCCGCCGAGCCCGACCGGCTCGCCGCTGCCCCCCGGCTCGCCGATGGCGAAGGACAGCGGCGACGGCAGCAACGGCTGGGCGCTCGGCCGCGACGCGACGCAGGCGCACGACGCCATGGTGCTCGCCAATCCGCACCTGCCCTGGGTCGGCGACGCCCGTTTCTACCAGGTCCAGTTGACCATCCCCGGCGAGCTGAACGTGTCCGGCGCCAGCCTCTACGGCACGCCCGTGGTGGAGATCGGCCACACCACCGGCCTGGCCTGGACCCAGACCACCACCGGCGCGCAGCACTTCACGCTCTACCGGCTCTCGCTGGTGCCCGGCGACCCGACCAGCTACCTGGTCGACGGCAAGACCGAGCAGATGACCCGGCAGAGCGTCCCGGTCACCGTCCGCGGCAGCGACGGCAAGCTGTCCACCGTCACCAAGACGCTCTACAACTCCCGCTACGGCCCGGTGCTGGCCTGGACCCCCGGCAACGCGTGGACGATCCGCGACGCGAATGCCGACAACGTCCGCTCGATGAACGAGTGGCTGGCGATGGACCAGTCCCAGAACCTCGGCCAGCTCAAGGCAGCCCAGCGCACCTACCAGGGCATCGCGTGGAACTACACGATCGCCGCCGACACGAGCGGCAGCGCGTCCCTCACCGACTCCTCCGTCGTCCCGCACCTCACCGACGACCAGGTCAAGCACTGCCAGGTGCCCGGCCCGGGCAACTTCGGCGCGCTGGACGGTTCGACCACCGCCTGCGACTGGGGCAGCGACCCGGACGCGGTCGAGCCCGGCATCTTCGGCCCCGCCCAGGCCCCGGCGCTGAACCGCACCGACTACGTGGCCAACTCCAACAACGGCGCGATGCTCGCCAACCCGGCGCAGCCGCTCAGCGGGTTCCCGGGCGAGTACGACAGCGACCCCCAGCTCGCCCCGCGCCCGCAGCTCGGTCTGCAGATGCTCGCCGGGCGCCTCGCCGGCACCGACGGCCTCGGTGCGCCGGGCTTCACGCTGCCCGCGCTGCAGACCCTGACGCTGAACGACCGCAACTACACCGGCGAGTTCGGCCGTGACGACGCCGTCGCGATGTGCCGCGCCAACCCGGTGCTGACCGCGACGGACGGCAGCAAGGTCGACGTCCGCGCGGCCTGCGACGCGCTCGCCGCCTGGGACCTGCACGCCGACCTGGACAGCCATGGCGCCACGCTCTGGAACGCCCTCTGGAACTCGCTCGGCGACGACCCCGCCACGGCCTGGGCGAAGGTGCCCTACGACCCGGCCCAGCCGCTGACCACCCCGCGCGGGCTCGACGGCAGCGCCCCGGTCGTCCAGCACGCGCTGGCCGACGCCGTGCAGCAACTGGCCCGCGAGCAGCTGCCGGTGACCGCCTCCCCCGCCGAGGCGCAGAAGTGGGCCGGCGTCCCGCTGCCCGGATGCTCCGACGCGGAGGGCTGCTTCAACGTGATCCACGGCCACCCCGCGTCGGGCGCGAACGGTGGCATCGACGCCTCCCCTGACAACTTCGCCCGCGGCTCCAGCTTCGTGATGGCCACGGAGCTGACCCCCGGCGGACCACACACCCGCACGCTGCTGACCTACTCCGAGTCCAGCAACCCGAGTTCGCCGCACTACGCCGACCAGACGGCGCTGCTCGCGGAGAAGCAGTGGGTCACCGAGCGGTTCACCCAGGCCGAGATCGGCGCCGACCCGCAGCTGAGCACCACCACACTGCACCGCTGACCGATCACGCCGGCCGATCACCCTGGCCGCTGCACCGCCGCACCGCTGACCGGCACGGCGCCGCGGGTCAGTACGGCACCGAGCGGACCAGCAGCAGCGCGATGTCGTCGGTGCGGTGCTCGGCATGGCCGGCCTGGCCGATCAGCGCGTCGGCCAGCTCGTCCAGCGGCAGGTCGCCGTGCCGGGCGAGCGCGGCGGCGAGCACCGCCTGGGCCTGCCCGATGTCGGTGCCGGGCGTCTCGATCAGGCCGTCGGTGTACAGCAGCAGCGTGGTGCCGACCGGCAGCCCGATCCGGGTCTGCG
Organism: Kitasatospora sp. NEAU-69; assembly: GCF_057158765.1. Taxonomy (NCBI): domain Bacteria; kingdom Bacillati; phylum Actinomycetota; class Actinomycetes; order Kitasatosporales; family Streptomycetaceae; genus Kitasatospora; species Kitasatospora sp. NEAU-69. The sequence continues at coordinate 486,253 of NZ_JBWXUE010000001.1, read as the reverse complement.
GGTAGTCCGCGGCCGGGTCGACGTTCAGCACCATGCCGCTCGGCGGGGTCAGCAGCCGGGCCCGGCCCCGGGGGTCGCGCAGCAGCGGCGCCGGGTGGCCGGCGTCGGCCAGCCAGGCCTGGCGGTGGGCCAGATCGACCCGCAGGTAGGCGCAGCTGGCGAGCAGCGTGGTGCCGAGGTCGATGACCAGGCGGTTGGTCCGGGCGAGCACCGTGCCGGGGTCGGCGTCGGCGGTCGCGAACGCGCGCACGGCGGTCCGGATCTGGCCCATCAGCGCGGCGGCGTTCACGTTGTGCCCCTGGACGTCGCCGATCACCACGGCCACCGCGTCGCCGTCCACCGGGATGATGTCGTAGAAGTCGCCGCCGACCTCCATGCCCTCGGTGGCCGGCAGGTAGCGGGCGGCGGTGGCCAGGCCCGGCAGCACCGGCAGCGCGGTCGGCAGCAGGCTGGCCTGCAGGCCGTGGGCGAATTCGAGCTTGGTGTCGTAGAGCCGGGCGCGGTCCATCGCCTGCGCGATCAGGCCGCCGAGCGAGGTCAGCACGGCGCGCTCCTCCAGGCCGAAGCGGTGCGGTTCGGCGAAGGCGAGGACGCAGGTGCCGATCAGCCGGCCGGAGGTCACCAGCGGCAGGTAGGCCCAGGCCGCCATGCCGTCCTGGGTCTCGCGGCGCCCGGCGTAGAGCCGCTCCAGCTCGGCGCGGTTCTCGAAGAAGGCCGGCACCGGGTTCGTCGAGGCCTGCACGCCGGGGGTGTCCTCGGTCAGCGGGGTGCCGTCGAACTGGTCGACCAGTCCGGGCGGATAGCCGCGGTGGCCGACGATCCGCAGCTTGCCGCTCTCGGCCATCAGGATCGCGACGGCCTGGCCGCCGAAGCCCGGCACGATCTGGTCGGAGACCATGCCGACCACGTCCTGCACGGTGGCGGCCTCGGTCAGCGCGGTGGCCAGGTGCAGGATGTGGTAGAGCGCGCCGGGGCGGGTGTGCGCCAGCGGCTCGGCGATGGTGGTGTCGGCGCTGCCGGCGCTGGTGGTAGCGGCGAGGTGTGGCAGGTCGCGCTGTGTGACGGCGGCCCGGTCGATCCGGACGGTCAGTCCGCCGAAGGCGTCCGGGAAGAGCCGGAACGAGAGCCAGTGGTCCGGCGGCCGCAGCGCGACGAACGAGGTGGCCTGCCCGCTGATCACCGCCGCCCGGTAGTGGTGGTCGTAGATCGGGTCGCGCAGCCACGGCAGCGCCGACCACGGCTTCACGCCCAGCAGCCGCTCGACCGGCTTGCCGAGCAGCGCGGCGGCGGTCGGCGTGACGAGCGACAGGCGGCCGCCGTGGTCCATGCCGCAGATGCCCTCCGGCAGCCGCGCCGTCACGGCGGCGAAGGTGTCGAGCGGAGCGGGCGGATCGACCGTCACCGGCCGCGGTCCCGGCCGCACCGGCCGGCCGGACCGGGCCGCCGCGGCCAGCAGCTCGGCCAGCTGTGCGGCGAACGCCGTCATCCCGTGCTGCTCGGCGGGCGACAGGTCGGCGGGGTGTGCGGCCGGCCAGATGAAGAACGCCGCGCCGTACGTCGTCCCGCGCGAGACCAGCGGGACGGCGCCCAGGCAGAACGCGTACGGCATCGCGACCGCGACCCGTGAGTAGCGGCGGGCCAGCTCCTCCGGCCCGGCGACCCAGACCACCCGGCCGCCGCGCACCGCGTCGGTCACCGGCAGCGGCGCCGCCAGGCCCACGTGCTGCCACGGACGGGTGAATTGCCGGGCGGCCCCGAGCGTCATCAGCAGCTCCAGCAGCTGCCCGTTGTCGGAGAGCAGATAGAGCCCGCCGATGTACGTGCCGAGGCGATCGGGGGCGGCGCGGAACAGCTCGGCGACCAGGTCGACGGGGTCGAGGGCGTCCTCGGCAGGGTCGAGGGCGGGGTCGAGGGCGTCGTCGGTGGACGGCTCGGCGCCTGTCTCTGCGAGCCGCGCGGATACGGGCCTGGACATGCCCACCGCAACCACCTCATCCGAGCCGGCGGGCGGACCCGCGCGGTCTTGTTCCCATACTGGCCCGTCCGGGTGCCGGCTGTCCCGCGCGGGCGCCGACCGTCCCCGCCGGAGGCCTGTGCGAGTGCCGCCGGCGAAGCGTTCGAACGGCCTCCGGGACGGGCGCGCAGCTGATAGGAAGTCGGAGCGGGCGGGTGCCGCCGGGCGGGGCGACAAGGGGAGACAGGCAGTGGAACAGCGGGAGACGAGCGACCCTCAGCGGACCGGGGACGGCGCGAGCGTCCTGATCATCGGTGCCGGGCCGGCCGGGCTGGTGCTCGGCAACCTGCTGCTCGCGGCGGGCATCGACTGCCTGATCGTCGAGCGGCAGAGCCGGGCCCACATCGAGCAGCGGGCCCGGGCCGGCTTCCTGGCCGAGCGGACGGTGCGGGTCCTCACCGAGGGCGGGCTGGCCGGCGGCCTGCTCACGCACGGTGCCCGGCACGACACCTGCACGTTCCGCACCGGATCCGGCGAGTTCGCGCTGAACTACGGCAGCCTCGGCCGCGGCGAGGCGCACACCGTCTACCCGCAGCAGGACCTGGTGCGCGACCTGGTCGCCGAGTTCCTGGCCCGTGGCGGCGAGCTGCGGTTCGAGACGGCCGCGGTCGCGCTGACCGGCCTGCTCGGCGACCGTCCCGAGCTCCTCACCCGCGCGCCCGACGGCGAGCTGCGCCCGTTGACCGGCAGGTTCGTCGCGGGCTGCGACGGCCGGCACGGGCTGGCCCGCACGGCGGTGCCGGACGGGGCCGCCCGTCGCCACCACCGGGACCACGGGGTCTCCTGGCTGGCGCTGCTGGCCGGGGCCCCGCAGAGCCTGGGCGGCGTCGCGTACGGCGTCCACGAGGCCGGTTTCGCCGGGCAGATGGCCCGCTCGCCGCAGGTCACCCGCTACTACCTGCAGGTCCCGCGCGGCACCGACCCCGCGCGGTGGGACGACCACCGGGTCTGGCAGGAGCTGCAACTGCGGCTGCACACCGAGAGTCACGCCCCCCTGCACGAGGGGCCGATCCTGGAGCGCCGGGTGATCGACATGGCCTCCGACGTGCTGGACCCGATCCAGTACGGCCGGCTCTTCCTGGTCGGCGACGCGGCCGCGCTGATCAGCCCGGCCGCCGCGAAGGGCGCCAACCTCGCCGTGCTGGAGGCGCAGCAGCTCGCCCGGGCGCTGACCGCGCAGCTGCGCGACGGCGAGGAGGAGCCGCTGCGCCGGTACTCCGCCGACTGCCTGGCGTGGATCTGGCGGGCCCAGGAGTTCTCGCACTGGATGATCAACCTGCTGCACGGCCCGGCGGGCACCGACCAGGAGGCGGCCTTCCTGCGCGGCCTGCAACGGGCCCGGCTGGAGAACCTGCGCGGTTCGCGCCGGCACCAGGACCAGTTCGCCGAGGGCTACGTCGGGCTCTGACGGCACCGGACCCGGCGCCGGCGCCAGCTCTGGTGCCGACGCCGGTGCCGACGCCGGGTCTAGGAGAGCACCGGTCCCTCCTGGAGTTGCAGCGACGCCGTCGAGGTGCCGGCGATCCTGGCGGCCTTGCTGTCGATGTACTGGCTCACCCAGCTCTTCGGCATCGCGGCGCCGTGGTTGTGTACCAGGTTGCCGCTGTACTGGCCGCCGCCGCCCGAGGCGAACTGGGCGGCGGTGAAGCCGTCGAAGCGGGCGAAGCTCTCGACGGTCGTGGAGCCGTTCAGGTCCAGCACGTTGCCGGTCAGCACCGCCGCCGGATCGCCGCCGCCGGTGGCCAGCCCCGGGCCGAAGCGGATCGCCGTCGTGTTGCTCAGCGCGCGGAAGTAGTTGCCGGTCGCCTGGAGGCCGCGGCCGTTGCAGTCCACCGGGAACATCCGGATCAGGTCGAAGTAGTTGCCGTCCAGCCGCAGCGTCCACGGCTTGCCCGCAGTGCCGTAGCAGATGTGGCTGCTGCCCTCGGGAGAGGAGAAGTGGCTCTCCATCACGATCCAGCCGCCGGCTCCGGCCAGCACCGGGCCGAACATCGCGCCGTGGTTGTGGCCGTTGACCTGGCAGCCCATCACCTGGCCGTCGGTGCTGCCGCCGCCGGGGTACGCGGTCGACAGGCCGTCGGCGACCAGGAAGGTACCGGCGCCGTACGAGCAGCAGAAGAGCAGCCGGCCGTTGACGGAGAAGAAGTTGTCGGTCCCGGAGGAGAGGAAGCGGACGAAGCCGCCGGTGCCCTTGCCGCCGGTCGGGTAGCCGGCGAAGCCGGGCGGGTCGCAGTACAGGTCCCGGCAGTTGCGGAAGGTGACGTCGGAGGTGTCGATCACGGTGGCGGCGCAGAAGCCGGAGATCCCGGTGCCGGCCGCCGTGGTGCCGAGGAAGCCCAGGCCGTCGACGATCAGGCCGTGCGGGTTCGTGTTGACCACCGCGCCGTTCCCGCTGCTGCCGATGGTGAGCAGTCCGGTGGCGGCCGAGGTGAGCGGCGCGAGCACCGATCCGGTGAGCGTGGCGACGGTCGGCGCGTTCGCCGCGTACAGCGCGGACTGACCTTGCAGCACCGCCACCCCGCCGGACACCACCAGGCCCGAGACGCGGTAGCAACCACCGTGAGCGGGAGGGAAGTTGACAACCGAGCCGGCGACCTTGGCGGCCGCGTCCAGGGCGCCCTGGATCGCCGCGGTGTCGTCGCTCGTGCCGTCACCGAGCGCGCCGTAGGCCGTCACGTCGAAGACGGCCGTCGGGGTGGTGAGGACCGGCGGCCGCGCATGACCGCCGGGACCGGATGTGGCAGCCACCGCCGGGGCCGCCGACGTGGCGGCAGCCGCGAGACCGCCGCTGCCGGCGGCGGCGAGCCAGAGCGCGTCCCGCCGGCTGAACGGACGATTGCTGAACACGGACGTCACCTTTCGGGAGGGTGCGGATCACCGGCGCGGCCGCCGGGTGCCGGCCAAGAGCTGCCGAGTTCTGCAACTCGGCAGCTCCAGTGCTCAGTTCAGCGTCACATCGACCGACATGCCGGCCAGCACGGAGGACTGCTGGACGTCGGTGGTGATGGTGACGTTGTAGTACGTCGCACCCGGCACCCGGGCCGGGTCCAGCAGGATCCGGCTGATCCGGCCCGGGACGGTGCGGCCGGTCGCGGAGAACGTCAGGCTGGCCGCCTGCCCCTGGTGCACCGAGGCGATCTGCGACTCGGGGAGCTGCGCGGTGACGCTCAGCGGGCCGGCGTACATCGTGATCAGCGCCGAGTACGTCGCCTCGGTGCTGCCGGCGTTGCTGCCGGGGGCGGCGCTCGGCACGAAGAGCTGGATCCCCGGCTCCTGGTTCACCAGCGTGCCGGACTGCGCCGCCGGGCCCTCGTAGCTGTGCACACCCTCCGAGCCCACCGTGTCGCCGACCGCCCCGGCGGTGTCCGCCACCACGCCGTCGGCCGGCGCGGTGATCGAGGTCTGCCGCAAGGCCAGCTGGTCCGAGGCCAGTTGGGCCTGGGCGGAGGCCAGCTGCGACTGTGCCTGGGCGATCGAGGCCGGTGTCAGCGCGGTGCCCTGGGCGGCGACCCGGGCCTGGGCCGCCTGCAGGGTGTCCTCGCTCTGGGCCAGGCTCTGCTGGTCCTGGGCCTGCTGCGCCTGGTTGGTGGACTGGAGCGAGTCCAGGCTCGCCTTGGCCTGGGCGAGCGCGGCGCCGTCCCGCTCGATCTGCGACTGCAGGTCGTTGCAGAGCTGCTCCTCGCCGAACGGCGTCGCGCTCGGCGTCGGGCTGTCCGTCCCACCGCCCGTCGCGGAGGACGACGCACCGGGAGCGGGCCTCGTCGTGGCGGCGGTCGGGCTCGGGGAGGTCCGGCTCGGTGAGGGGGTCGGCTCCTGCCTGGTCGGGGACGCGGTCGGCTTCGGCGTACCGGTCGGCGACAGGGTCGGGGTCGCCGTTTCGGTGGGCGTGGGCGTGGGCGTGACCGTCGGCGTCGGGGCCCCGGTCGGCGTCTCGGTCGGCGAGGCGCTACGACTCGGCCGGGCCATCGGGGCGGCGAGCGCCGAGTCGGGCTGGTCCGGCGCCGGTGCGAGCATCGGCTGCGGCTGCGGCGGGGCCGGCGAGAGCGCGGGTGCCGGATCGGTGGCGGGCGCGGGCCCGCCGGCCGGCGTCGGCGCGGCCGAGGTCGGCGCCAGCGACGGGACCGGGGCGGAGGCCGAGGCCGGCGGTGTCGCGGTCGCCGTCGCCGTCGCCGTCGCCGTCGCCGAACAGTACTGCGCGTACCGCGTGTTGTCGTTGTCCAGCGTCGTCTGGTTGGTCGTCACCACCGTGGTCTGCGAGGCCACGTCGTTCTGCGCGCTGTTCGCGGCGAGCGCCAGCGCGCCCTGCGCGGTGTTCGCGGCGGCCTGCGCCTTGGCGACGTCCAGCTGCCCCTGGGTCGTCTGGTCGGCCGTCGTCTGCGGGTTGCGGGCCTGCGCGAGCGCTGCCGTGTCCGCATCGACGGCGGCCTGCGCGGCGGCCACGTTCGCCGCCGCCACGCTGCTGAGCTGCGTCGCGAGCACCTGACCCGCCTTCACGTGGTCGCCCGGATGGACCGTCAGCGCCTGGACCGTCCCGGTGTTCACGAAGTTCAGGTAGTAGGCGTGCTCGGGCGTGACCTGGCCGCTGAAGGTCACCGGGCGGTTGGCGATCGCGTGGTAGGTGCCGAAGCCGATGCCGGTGCCTGCCACCGCGACGCAGAGCGCCACCAGGAGCTGCTTGACCCCCATCGGCTGCCGGGCCGCCTTGATCTCTCCGACGCCCGCCTCGCCACTGGCGAGCGCCGCGTTCATTCCGCGCACGGGGCGCGCGGGCTTGGCCATCGCGCTCCCCCCTAGCGCAGCGGGTCGTCGGCCGACGGCAGATCGGTCAGCAGGTCCGCCGCCGTCTCCATGCCGGACCGCCAGACCGAGCGCGCGACGATCTTGCCGAGGTCCACCCGGTGCCGGTAGCGCCCGGCGATCTCGGTGCACTCCTCCAGCAGACCCTCGGAGAGCGTGGTCGGCTGCAGACCGAGCGCGAGGAACCGTTCGTTGCTCACCACCAGGTCGTTCTCCTCCGCCTCCCGGCGCGGGTTGGGCAGGTTCGCGACCGGGACGCCGGTCAGGCTGCTGACCAGCTTCGCGAGGTCGCCGACCCGGAACGTCTCGGTCACCTGGTTGAAGACCATCGGCTTCTCGCCGCGGGCCGGCGGATTGGTCAGCGCGATCTCGATACATCGCACGGTGTCCCGCAGGTGGATGAACGCGCGGGTCTGGCCGCCGGTGCCGTGCACGGTGAGCGGGTGCGCGATCGCGGCCTGCATCAGGAAGCGGTTGAGCACCGTGCCGTAGTCGCCGTCGTAGTCGAAGCGGTTGATCAGCCGCTCGTCGCGGACGGTCTGCGCGGTCTGGGTGCCCCAGACGATGCCCTGGTGCAGGTCGGTGATCCGCAGCTGGTCGTTGGCCGCGTAGAACGCGAACATCAGCTGGTCGAGCGTCTTGGTGAGGTGGTAGACCGACCCGGGGTTGGCCGGGTGCAGGATCTCGCGGGCCAGATCGCCGTCCGGGGTGGGCACCTTGACGGTCAGGTAGCCCTCCGGGATCGGCGCCGAGCCGGACCAGCCGTAGCCGTAGACGCCCATCGTGCCCAGGTGCACGAGCGCCGCGTCGGTGTCGGTGGCGACCAGCGCCGCGAGCAGGTTGTGGGTGGCCCGCGCGTTGTTGTCCACCGTGTAGCGCTTGGCCTGGGTCGAGCGCATCGAGTACGGCGCCGCCCGCTGCTCGGCGAAGTGCACGATCGCGTCGGGCCGCAGCCGCAGCAGTACCTCGGCCAGCCGGTCGTACTCGGTGGCGAGGTCGAGCCGGACGAAGCCGATCTCCCGGCCGGACACCTCGCGCCAGGCCCGCAGCCGCTCGCCGATGGGCCGGATCGGGGTGAGCGACTCGACCTCCAGCTCCAGGTCGATCGCGCGGCGGCTCAGATTGTCGAGGATTGTCACCTCGTGGCCACGGTCCGACAAATACAGTGCGGTCGGCCAGCCGCAGAATCCATCGCCGCCGAGTACCAGGACACGCATGTGTACACTCCCCTGCAGAAATAGCCGCGAGCGCGACGACGTGGCTGTGCGAAAAGGGTGCGAGACGGCGCGACACAATTACTGCTGGAGCAGTACGGTCACTCCGGGAAAAGGCGCAGCAGCGCTACTGAAAGCGGCTGCGGGGCGGCGAGCCAGGGTGGGGGGCTGCCGGACATTCAGCGACTCTGCCAGAAGATCGGTGACGTGTCCAGTACAGCCGGTGATCCACAAAGCGGCCCCAAAAGACTCTGATCGTCTTTCAAAACCGCAGCTCAGCAACGCAGTTGCCGAGCCTAGGCCAGCGCCACCGACCCGCCGGTAACTTTGGCATGTTCCAGCCAGTGGCGCAATAAGACACCCATGAATCTTATTCAAGATCACTCTCGGGACCCATTCAAGATCATTGCGACAGGCCCACCGTCATTGGCACCTGATGGCACGTCAGGTGCCTTTCGGGAGCCCTTTCATTCACCTGAGAATTTTCGTCAGCAGGGACTGTCACCGAATGCTTGTTCGCTGTATACCTTGGGTACCACTCAGCCCAGGAAAGGATGGCTCCATGGAAATCAGGGCCCGTTCCGACGGGGAATTGCGCAGGCTCGCCGAGCGAGCCGAGGCCGAGTTGGCGCAGGTCGGCGCGGCCGAGATCATCGGATGGGCCCACCAGACCTTCGGTCGCCGGCTGGCGCTCGCCTCCTCGATGGCGGACACCCACCTGGTCCACCTCGCCCAGGCGGTGGCCCCCGGCATCGACGTCCTCTTCCTCGACACCGGCTACCACTTCGCCGAGACGCTCGGCACCCGCGACGCCGTGGCGCACGCCTACCGGGTCAACCTCCTCTCGCTGACGCCCCGTCAGAGCGTCGCGGAACAGGACGCCGCCTACGGCCCGCGCCTCTACGCGCGGGACCCGGACCGATGTTGTGCGATGCGCAAGGTCGAGCCACTGGCCCGCGGCCTGGCGCCGTACACCGCCTGGATCACCGGGATGCGCCGCGACGAGTCGCCGACCAGGGCGCAGCTGCGCACGGTCGACTACGACGCCACCCACGGCATGGTGAAGATCTCGCCGCTCGCCGGCTGGACCCAGCAGGACGTGGACGCGTATCTCGCGCAGCACCAGGTGCTGGTCAACCCGCTGCTGCTGGACGGCTACGCGTCGATCGGCTGCGAGCCGTGCACCAGCCGGCCGCTGCCCGGCCAGGACGCACGCTCCGGCCGCTGGGCCGGCCTCGCCAAGACCGAATGCGGGCTGCACACATGAAGGCGCCGGTTCCCCCACGACTGGCGCATCTCGACGTGCTGGAGTCCGAGTCGGTGCACATCTTCCGGGAGAGCGCCGCGCAGTTCGAGCGGCCGGCGCTGCTGTTCTCCGGCGGCAAGGACTCGATCGTGATGCTGCACCTGGCGCTCAAGGCGTTCTGGCCGGCGCGGCCGCCGTTCGGCCTGCTGCACGTGGACACCGGCCACAACTTCCCCGAGGTGCTCGCCTACCGCGACCGGGTGGTGGCCGAGCACGGCCTGCGGCTCACCGTCGCACGGGTGCAGGAGTACCTCGACGACGGCCGACTGCACGAACGTCCGGACGGTACCCGCAACCCGCTGCAGACCGTCCCGCTGCTCGACGCGATCGCGCACAACCGGCTGGACGCGCTCTTCGGCGGTGGCCGGCGCGACGAGGAGAAGGCCCGCGCGAAGGAGCGGGTGTTCTCGCTGCGCGACGAGTTCGGCGCCTGGGACCCGCGCCGCCAGCGCCCCGAGCTCTGGTCGCTCTACAACGGCCGGCGCCGGCCCGGCGAGCACGTCCGGGTCTTCCCGCTCTCCAACTGGACCGAGCTGGACGTCTGGCAGTACATCGCCCGGGAGAAGATCGAGCTGCCGGAGATCTACTACGCGCACGAGCGCGAGGTCTTCCTGCGTGACGGCATGTGGCTCGCCCCGGGCGGCTGGGGCGGCCCCCGGGAGGGCGAGGCGCTCCAGCGGCGCCAGGTGCGCTACCGCACCGTCGGCGACATGTCCTGCACCGGCGCGGTCGAGTCGGACGCGGTGACGGTGGACCAGGTGATCGTGGAGATCGCCGCCTCGACGCTGACCGAGCGCGGCGCGACCCGCGCCGACGACCAGCTGTCCGAGGCCGCCATGGAAGACCGCAAGCGCGAGGGGTACTTCTGATGACCGCCGTTCCCGACACCACACCCGCCGCCGCGTTTCCCTTCGCCGAGCCGGCACTCCCCGCCGACGCGGGCGGCCCGGCCGAGGCCTCGCTGCTCCGGCTGGCCACCGCGGGCTCGGTGGACGACGGCAAGTCGACCCTGGTCGGCCGGCTGCTGCACGACACCAAGTCGGTGCTCGCCGACCAGCTCGCCGCCGTCGAACGCGCCTCGCGCGAGCGCGGCCTGCCGGCCGCCGACCTCGCGCTGCTCACCGACGGCCTGCGCGCCGAGCGCGAGCAGGGCATCACCATCGACGTCGCCTACCGCTACTTCGCCACCGCCAGGCGGCGGTTCATCCTGGCCGACACCCCGGGACACGTGCAGTACACCCGCAACATGGTCACCGGCGCCTCGACCGCCGACCTCGCCGTGGTGCTGGTCGATGCGCGCAACGGCGTCACCGAGCAGACCCGCCGGCACGCCGCGGTCGCCGCGCTGCTGCGGGTGCCGCGGGTCGTCCTCGCGGTCAACAAGATGGACCTGGTCGATCACGCCGAGGCGGTCTTCGCCGCGATCGCCGACGAGTGCGCCGACTACGCGGCCCGCCTGGGCCTGCCGGAGCTCGTCGCGATCCCGATCAGCGCACTGCACGGCGACAACGTGGTCACCCCGTCCGCCACGATGGGCTGGTACGACGGCCCGACGCTGCTGGCACACCTCGAATCCGTCGAGGTGGCCGAGGACGTCACCGCCGCCCCGGCCCGGTTCCCGGTCCAGTACGTGCTGCGGCCGCAGAGCGGCGGCGAGTACCGCGACTACCGCGGCTACGCGGGCCGGCTGACCTCCGGCGTGCTGCGCCGCGGCGAGCACGTGGTGCTGCTGCCGTCCGGGCGGCACACCACGGTCACCGCGATCGACCGGCTCGGCGAGCCGGACGTCGACCTGGCCGTCGCCCCGCAGTCCGTCACGCTCCGCCTCGCGGACGAACTCGACGTCTCACGCGGTGAGTTGATCGTGTCGGTGGGGGCCAGACCGCGACTGACCCAGGACGTCACGGCGACCGTCTGCCACCTCGCCGACCGGCCGCTGCACGCGGGCGACCGGGTCCTGGTGCAGCACGGCACCCGCACCGTCCGGGCCGTGGTGCGCTCGCTGGACCTGCGGCTGGACATCGACACGCTGGCCGCGAAGGCCGACCCGCCGAGCCTGTCGGCGAACGAGATCGGCGAGCTCACGCTGCGCACCGCCGACCCGCTGCCGCTGGATCCGTACCGCACCGACCGGGCCACCGGCTCGTTCCTGCTGGTGGACCCGAACGACGGCGCGACGCTCACGGCGGGCATGGCCGGCCCGCTGGAGCTGGGGGCCGGCCGCCATGCGCCTTGACCCGGCCCGCCCCGGGCCCGGTCCCGCCACCACCGCCACCTCGACCCGAGCGATGGCCACGGCCCTCGTGCCGGCGCTGCTCCTGCTGCTGGCGCTGGCCGGCTGCGGCCTCCAGCCGGCGGCCGCGGCCGGGTCCGGCTCGGCGCTGCGGCTCGGCTACTTCGCCGACGTCACCCATGCGAGCGCCGTGATCGGCATCGACCAGGGCCGCTACGCCGGCGCGCTCGGCGGCATCCGGCTGGAGCCGCAGGTCTTCGAGGCCGGTCCGGCCGAGATGACCGCGCTGCTGGGCGGCCACCTGGACGCCGCGTACGTCGGACCGTCCTCGGCGCTCAACGCCTACCTGCGCAGCCACGGCCAGGCGCTGCGAGTGGTCGCCGGCGCGACCGAGGGCGGCGCCGAGCTCGTGGTCCGCCCCGGCATCACGAGCCCCGGGCAGCTGAAGGGCCGCACGCTGGCGACCCCGCAGCTCGGCAACACCCAGGACGTGGCGCTGCGTTACTGGCTGCGGCAGCAGGGGTTCCGGACCGATCCGAGCGGCGGCGGCGACGTCGCCGTCGTGCCGCAGGACAACGCCACCACGCTGGCACAGTTCCGCGCCGGCCGGATCGACGGCGCCTGGGTGCCCGAGCCCTGGGCCTCCCGCCTGGTGCTGGAGGGCGGCGGGCACGTGCTGGTGGACGAGCGCTCGCTCTGGCCCGGCGGCCGGTTCGCGACCACCGACCTGGTCGTCGCCACCGGCTACCTGACCGCCCATCCGGCGGCCGTCCGCGACCTGATCAACGGCCAGCTCGACACCGAGAGCTGGATCACCGCCAATCCCGCCGCCGCCCGGCAGGCCGCCCGCTCGGCGCTGGACACGCTCACCGGGAGCACCCTGCGGAGCTCGGAACTCGACCGTGCCTGGGGGGAGTTCACGCTCTCCGACGACCCGGTCACCGATTCGCTGCCGACCCTGCTGAAGCACGGCGAGGCGGTCGGCGTGCTGGCCGTGCCACCCGCCGGCGGCTCGGTGGCGGGCATCTACGACCTCGGCCCGCTCGACGCGGCACTCGCCGCGCGCGGCCGCCCCGCCATCACGCCGGCCGGCACGCCGGTCAGCACCCTCACACCCACAAGCCCGGCCCACTCCTAAGGACACCCCGTTGTGAGCATCGCATCGAGCCCGGCGCCGCTCGCCGCCGCGGCGGAGCCGGCGCCCGGTCCGGCCGTCCGCCTGAGCGGCGTGACGAAGAGCTATGGTCGGCCCGGCGCGGCCGGCCCGCCGGTCCTGGAGGGCATCGACCTGACCGTCCCCGCCGGCGGCTTCACCTGCCTGCTCGGCGCCTCCGGCTGCGGCAAGTCGACCCTGCTGAGCCTGATCGCCGGCCTGGACCAGCCCAGTGCCGGAACGGTCGACGTGGCCGGCGGCCACGCCGCGCTGATGTTCCAGGAGGCGGCGCTCTTCCCCTGGCTCACCGCCGGCCGCAACGTCGAACTCGCGCTGCGGCTGCGCGGCGTGCGACGGGCCGAGCGCCGGGCCGAGGCCGAACGGCTGCTCGCGCTGGTCCGGCTCGACGGCGCGGTGCACCGCCCGATCCATCAGCTCTCCGGCGGGATGCGGCAACGCGTCGCGCTGGCAAGGGCGTTGGCCCAGCAGAGCCAGGTGCTGCTGATGGACGAGCCGTTCGCCGCGCTCGACGCGATCACCCGCGACGTGCTGCACGACGAGCTGATCCGGCTCTGGCAGGAGACCGGCTGCGCGGTGGTCTTCGTGACCCACAACGTGCGCGAGGCGGTCCGCCTCGGCCAGGACGTGGTGCTGCTCTCCTCCCGGCCCGGGCGGATCGCCGGCCGCTGGCGCGTGGAGCTGCCGCAACCGCGCCGGATCGAGGACGCCTCGGTCGCCGAGCTGGCCGTCGAGATCACCGAGCAGCTGCGAGAGGAGATCAGCCGCCATGCCCGCCGCTGAGCCCGCCCCGACCCCGGCCGATCCGCGCGGAGCCGACCCGACCGGGGTCGGCCTGCTCGAGGCCGGCCTCGACGCGCTGGACACCCCCCTGCGCCGCCCGGCGGCCACCGCGACCGCGCTGCGCCGCGCCGCGCTGCCGCCGCTGCTCGCGGTGCTGCTGCTGGCCGGGCTCTGGCAGCTGGTCTTCCTGGCCCGGCTGGAGCCCGACTGGGTGCTACCCGGACCGGCCGAGGTGGGCCGCAGCATGCTCTCCGCCCTGCACCAGGGCGAGGTCTGGCCGAGCATCGGCCAGAGCGTGGGCCGCGGCCTGATCGGCTTCGCCGTCTCGGTCCTGATCGGCACGCCGCTCGGGCTGCTCGCCGGCCGGCTGCGCCCGGTGCGGGTGGTGCTCGGTCCGGTGCTGGCCGGGCTGCAGAACCTGCCCTCGGTCGCCTGGGTGCCCCCGGCCGTGATGGTCTTCGGCGTGACACCCGCCGCGCTGTACTGCGTGGTGCTGCTCGGCGCCGTCCCGTCGATCGCGCTCGGGCTGGTCACCGGGCTGGACCAGGTGCCGCCGCTCTTCCTGCTGGTCGGCCGCAACCTCGGCGCCCGCCGGCTGGCCTCGGTGCGGCACGTGCTGCTGCCGGCGGCGCTGGCCGGCTATGTCGGCGGGCTCAAGCAGGGCTGGGCGTTCGCCTGGCGCTCACTGATGGCCGCCGAGATCATCGCCGTCTCGCCGGAACTCGGCCACGGTCTCGGCCGGCTGCTCAAGCAGGCCCAGGACGCCGGCGACATGGGCCTCGCGTTCTGCGCGATCCTGCTGATCCTCTGCGTCGGCATCGCGGTCAACCTGCTGGTCTTCGCACCGCTGGAGCGCCGGGTGCTGCTCTCCCGAGGCCTGACCGGCGGCAGCGGTGGCAGCAGTGGCCGCGCCGGACAGGGCGGGTGACGGCGGCTGTGTACCACCCCACCGCCATCGCGCTCTTCGCCGCCGACGTCTTCCTGCTGCTGCTGCTCGTCCGCCAGCCACTGTCCCGGCGGTTCGACGACTCGGACACCGGCTCCGGCCGGATCGTCAACCTGCCCCCGATCCGGCGGCCCTCGATCCCGCGCGCGGTCGCCTTCCTGCTGGTCGGTGCGGCCGTCAGCGTGCTGATCGTGGCGCTGCGGCACCCGCAACTCGACCAGGCCTACCGCGCGTTGGTCGCCGACGCGCTGTCGGCCGCCGACAGCAACACCCGGCTGACCACGCTGTACGCCAACAGCCTGCCGCCGCTGGTCCCGGCCGCCGTGGTCGGCTACCTGATCACCATCGCGCTGGTGCTGCCCGCCACCCTCGGCCGGCGGCTGATGATCCTGGCGCACGCACCGGTCTTCGTCGCGCTCTCGATCCTCACCGAGTGCTTCACCGCGCTGGTCGGCGCCGCCACCGGGCTGCCGCTCGGCCCCGCCCCGCTGATCGCGCTGGTGCTGCAGACCACGCTCGGCTACCTGCTGGTCTACCGACTCGCCTTCAGCAGCTTCCAGTTGCCCGCGCTGTCGCCGCTGCCGAACCTGCGGCGCGGCGACTGGCAGGACAACCTCGTGCTCGCGCTCTGCCTGCTCGCCACGGTCAGCCTGGTCGGCAGCTTCGCGCTCGCGCTGATCGGCCAGGTCGAGGGCCACCCGCTCGCCGCGTTCCTGCTGCTGGCCAGCCTGCGGTTCGCCGTCACCGACGTGACGTACGCGCTGCTCGGCCTGGTCCGCCTCACCACCTCGCGCCGGCCACGGCTGGGCGCCGAACGCCCACCACTCGACGTGATCATCCCGGCGTACAACGAGGCCGCCGGGATCGAGCGCCTGCTGCGTTCGATCGACCGGGCCGCCGCCACCTACGGCGGGCCGGTCCACGTGGTGCTGTGCGACGACGGCTCGACCGACGACACCCGCGCCCTCGCCGAGGCGACCGTCGCCGGCTACCAGCACGCGACCGGCGTGGTGATCCAGGGCCCGCACGCGGGCAAGGCCAAGGCGCTGAACCTCGCGCTGGAGCGCTGCACCGCCGACTACGTCTACCGGGTGGACGCCGACTGCGCGCTGGACGAGAGCGCCTTCCTGCGCACGATCCCGCACTTCCTCGCCGACCCCCGGGTCGGCACCGTCGGCCTGCTGACGCTGCCGAAGGAGCCGTACAGCACCTGGATCGACCGGATGCGCGCGATGGAACAGCTCTTCACCTACGGCTACTCACTCGGCTGCGTCACCACGGTCGACGGCGTGCCGTGCGTGCCGGGCACGTTCTGCGCCTTCCGCCGCGAGCCGGTCGCCGAGCTCGGCGGCTTCGTGCACGGCATGTTCGGCGAGGACGCCGAGTTCACCTGCGCGCTGGGCCGGCTGGGCTGGCGCGCGGTGATCGACCCGAGCGGGGTCTCCTACGAGGACGTGCCGGCCAACGTCGGCCAGCTGCGGGTGCAGCGGTTCCGCTGGGGGCTCGGCAACATCATGACCTTCGCGCGGTTCACGCCGTTCGGCCAGGGCGCGCCCGGGCCGCGGTTCTGGTTCCAGCTGCCGCGGGCCGCCGGGGGCAAGCTCGCCTACCCGATCCACTTCTTCGTGCTGATCCTCACCGTGCTGTACGGCGTGCTGAACCCCGGTGAGCAGCACAACGTGCCGCGCTTCCTGATCGTCTTCGTGCTGGCCCAACTGCCCGCGCTGCTGCCGAGGTTCCTGGTGATCCTGTACTACCGGCGGTGGCGGTTGCTGGCCTGGGCACCCCTGTTCCTGGTGTTCGCCTTCATGAAACGCTTCTTCCAGCTGGAGTCGCTGCTCGCCATCGGCGCCCGGCCGGTGCGGCTGCCGGCCGCCGTCCGCTCGCTGCTGCCGGTTCCCGCCCCCGGTCCCGTCCCCGAACAACGTGGAACCCGATGAGGATCTCCCGCAACACCGCGGCGCTCGCGCTGCTGCTGGTGCTGGCCGCCGTCGCCACGTACGTGGTGCTCGCCGTCCGGCACTCGCAGGGGCACCCGAGCGCCGCGCCCACGCCCACGCCCACGCCCACCTCCACCGCGATCGCGCCGACCGGCCCCCCGGCCACCGGCGGCACCTCCTGGATCGTCAGCGGCAGCACGCTGACCCGGCTGCGCGACACCGACGCCGGCACCGCACAACTACTCGACACGCCGCAGGCGTACGTGCTCACCGGCGCCGCCGACTGGTCCGTCCCCGACGGCTGGACCAGCACGCCGACGGCGAGCTTCACCAGCTACGCCGCGCTGAAGTCGGCGCTCGCCCGGGGCACGCTCGACCCGCGGATCCGCGCCGTGCTCTACGACAACGAGCACTGGTCGCTCACGCCGAAGGACGAGCAGGCCGACCCGGCGCACTACGACCAACTCGCCGCCGACCTGGTCCACCAGCACCGGCTGCTCTTCATCGCCGCGCCCTCGACCGACCTGATCAACGTGCTGAGCCCGCAGACCGCCGACGGCGGCAAGTTCGACGCGTTCCTCCAGCTGGGCCTGCTCGGCCGGATCGCCCGCTCCGCCGACGTGCTGGACCTCCAGGCCCAGGGCGCCCAGAACGATCCGACGCTCTTCGCGCAGTTCGTCTCGTCCGCGGCCGCCCAGGCCCGCGCGGCCAACCCGGCGGTCAGGATCCTCGCCGGGATCAGCACCAACCCGTCCGGCGCCACCACCACCAGCGCCGAGCTGGACCGGGCCGCCGGCTCGGTGCGCACCCAGGTCGCCGGCTACTGGCTCAACGACCCGGCGCACTCCGCGAGCTGCGAGCCCTGCAAGGGGCCGTTCCCCCAACTGGCCCTCGCCGCGCTGCGCGACCTGAGCCACCCGTGAGAGGCTCGCTGCCATGCGCGTGTCGTTCGCCACTGCCGCCGGGTCCGCCGACCGGCCGAGTGAGGACTTCCTGGCGGCCAACCCGCGCGTCGCCCTGGTGCTGGACGGCTTGAGCTCACCCGAGGAACTCGGCTCCGGCTGTACGCACGGCACCGCCTGGTTCGTCGCCGAGCTGAGCACTGCGCTGCTGCGCGAGGCCTCCCGCCGCCCGGCCCCGACCCTGCCCGACTGCCTGGCCGAGGCGATCGGCCGGGTCGCCGACCTGCACCGCGAGAGCTGCGACCTGTCCCACCCCGGCACCCCGTGCTGCGCGGTCGCGATGCTCCGCGAGGGGGCCGAGGAGCTGGAGTACCTGTCCGTCGCCGACGCGGTGCTGCTGCTCGACCGCCCGAGCGGCCTGCGAGTGGTCACCGACCTGCGGGTGGCCTGCTTCGCGCAGGAGGAGCACCGGGCGACCCGGCGGCACCGGATCGGCACGCCCGAGCACCGCCGCGCCGTCAACCGGCTGGTCGCCGCGCAACGCGTGCACCGCAACGTGCCGGACGGCTACTGGGTGGCCGGCGCGAGCCCGGTCGCCGCCTTCCACGCCGTCACCGGCGCGGTGCCGCGCTCGTCGGTCCCCCGGGCCGCGCTGCTGACCGACGGCGCCGCCTGCCTCGCCGAGGGCTACGGCCTCACCGACTGGCAGGGGCTGCTCGACCTCCTTCAGGAGGAAGGCCCGGACCAGCTGATCGCCCGGGTCAGGAAGGCCGAGGCGGCCGACCCCGAGGGCGACCGCCGGCCGCGCTACCAGGCCTGCGACGACGCGACCGCCATCCTCTGCCTGCCTGACACCCTGCCCGAGTCCGAACAGGCTTGAGGTCACGTCAGCTGACGTCTGCTCAGCAGGGGCGCGCACTATAGCGCCCGCGCCACCCTCCGGCGGACGCCCGCCGTCCGTTTCCGGCCACTACCTTCGCATCGCCCGCCGACCGTTCACACGAGGGACACCGATCGCCGCCCATGCCCGCGACGGCGCCCAGGGCCGGGGCGGGCCGGTTCACCGAGAGCGGAATACAGCATTCCGGATCCTCCCGCCGACTCTCGCCCGCCCGGCCACCGCACCCTGGCACACCATGCCTGAACAGCCAGAACGCGCGAGCCCCGGATCTCGGACAGGTCGGCCCGAGCTGAAAAAGTTGGCCGATTGACTTCGTACTGACGTGCCCTGAAAACCAACGTTGATAACGTCTGGCACTGCCGATCGGAGCGATTCCGAAGGCCACCCCGCCCCGCAGGCCCCTCCCCGCACCATCAGCGCACCACGCCCGCCGCCCGTACCGCAGGGCGCGCGCGGCGCGGCACCGCGCGCTCATTGTCATGCCCATGCCCACAGTCATCCCCTGGCTCCCGCCCTTGTCTACTTCAGGAGAAACCGTGACCTCGGAACCGGAACCCCGTCCCCTCCCGGACTCCGTCCAGCTCAGCCTGAGCACCGCGGCAGCGCGGAACCTGGCCACGACCACGAAGTCCGCCCCGCAGATGCGCGGCATCACCTCGCGCTGGCTGCTGCGCCAGCTCCCCTGGGTGCAGGTGTCCGGTGGCGCCTACCGGGTCAACCGGCGGCTCTCGCTCGCCGTCGGCCGCGGCCGGGTCTGCTTCGTCCAGGCGGGCGCCGACGACGTCCGGATCATCCCCGAGACGCTGCGCGAGATTCCGGTGCTGCGCGACTTCGCGGACGACGCACTGCTCGCCGAACTCGCCGGGCGCTTCACCGTGCAGGACTTCCGCAGCGGCGACGTGATCGTCGAGCAGGGCTCCCCGGTGCAGAACGTCTACATCGTCGCGCACGGCCGCCTCGACCGGATCGGCACCGGCAAGTACGGCACCGAGAAGACGATGGGCGTGCTGGCCGACGGCGACCACCTGGGCGACGAGGCGCTGCTCCAGCGACAGCCGCAGTGGGGCGCGACCGTCAAGGCCGCCACCGCCGGAACGATGCTGGTGCTCGCCTGGGACTCCTTCATGGAGCTCTTCAACCGCTCCGAGCCGCTGCGCGAGCACATCGACAAGTTCCTCGCGAACAGCTCCCGCAAGGTCAACTCCAAGGGCGAGGTGGAGATCGCCATCTCGGCCGGCCACGAGGGCGAGGCCGAGATCCCCGGCTCCTTCGTGGACTACGACCCGGATCCGCGCGAGTACGAGCTGTCGCTGACCCAGACCGTCCTGCGGATGCACACCCGGGTCGCCGACCTCTACAACGACCCGATGAACCAGCTGGAGCAGCAGCTGCGGCTCACCGTCGAGGAGATCCGCGAGCGCCAGGAGTGGGAGCTGCTGAACAACCGCGAGTTCGGCCTGCTGCACAACGCCGACTATGACCAGCGGATCAACACCTGGTCCGGGCCGCCCACTCCGGACGACATGGACGACCTGCTGTCGATGCGCCGCGGCACCGACCTGTTCCTCGCCCACCCCAAGGCGATCACCGCGTTCTTCCGCGAGTGCACCAAGCGCGGCATCTACCCGGACCGGACCGACGTCAACGGCCACCAGGTCCCGGCCTGGCGCGGCGTGCCGATCTTCCCGTGCGGCAAGATCCCGATCGCCGACGGACACGTCTCCTCGATCGTCGCGATGCGCACCGGCGAGCAGGATCAGGGCGTCATCGGCCTGCACCAGACCGGCATCCCGGACGAGTTCGAGCCCAGCCTGAACGTGCGGTTCATGGGCATCGACGACAAGGCGATCATGCGCTACCTGGTGACCGCGTACTACTCGGTGGCGATCCTGGTGCAGGACGCCGTCGGCATCCTGGAGAACGTCGACATCGCTGCCCCGCGGTCCTGACCCGACACCAGGAGAACCCGATGGCAGCGTTCAGCACGCCCCTCCCGACCGCCGCGGCCGCGGTGTCGACCGCGACGCGGCTCCCGATCCCCACCCGGCCGCGGATTCCCACCGGGCCGACCGGGCTGGGCAGTTCGGCCGCGCGCCTCACCGAGCTGCTGCGCCCGCGCACCGCGCCCACGCCGATCCCGAACGCGTCCGCGACCACGACCACGACCACAGGGAGCAGCCCCACGGCCGGCGGCCGCGCGCTCCCCGAGCTCTACTGCCCGCCGCACCTGCGCGACGATCCCGAGCTGGCCCGGGTCGTCAACGACCGCCTGGTCCACTGGGCCGAGCAGGTCGGCATCTACGCCGGGCAGCTGGAGAAGTTCCGGCAGGCCGACTTCGGACGCCTGCTGATGCTCACCCACCCCGACACCGACGACCCGGACCGGCTGCTCGCCGCCGCCCGCTGCATGGCCGCCGAGTTCGCGGTGGACGACTACTTCTGCGAGGAGGCCACCACCGGCCCCCACCCCGAACGGCTCGGGCCGCAGCTGATGCTGGCCCAGTCCGCGATCGACCCGGCCCAGCTGCCCGGCCGCCACCGCGAGGCCTACCAGCGCGCGATGGACACCTCACCGGTCTGGAACGCGCTGCGCCGCTCGGTCGCCGGCCTCGCCGAGTACGCCAGCGGGGCGCAGGTCAACCGGCTCCGGCAGGAGATCGCCGGCCTCTTCCTCGGCATGGACGCCGAGGCCGGCTGGCGGATCGGCGGCAGACCGCCGGCCGTCTGGGAGTACCTGGCGAACCGTCAGATGAACAGCTTCCTCCCGTGCATGGCGCTGGTCGACGTGGTGGGCGGCTACGAGCTGCCCGCCCACGTCTACGGCGCCCCCGAGGTGCGCCGGGCGACGCTGCAGGCCGCGCTCGCCTCGGTGCTGCTCAACGACGTCTACTCGATGCACAAGGAGGACGGCGCGCAGGGCGTCGAGTACAACCTGCCGAACGTGATCGCGGCCGAGGACGGCTGCTCACCCGCCGAGGCGCTGCAACGCGCCGCCGACCTGCACAACGAGCTCGTGCACTCCTTCGAGGCCTCCGCCGCCGCGCTCAGCCTGTCCGGCGACCCGGTGCTGACCCGCTACCTGGGCGCGCTGTGGGCATGGCTCGGCGGCAACAAGGAGTGGCACGCCGGCAGTCCCCGATACAACGAGAGCTGAGGACCGAAGAGATGACCACGCTCAACACCCCCGCCACCGCCACCTCCACCACCTCCGCCACCGGCGAGGACGACTCCGCCTCGGTGCTGACCACCCGGTACCAGCGGTCGGTGGCCGAGTACTGGAACAAGGAGAAGCACCCGGTCAACATCCGCCTCGGCGAGGTCGACGGCACGTACCACCACCACTACGGCATCGGCGAGCCGGACTGGTCGGTGCTGGACGGCGACCCGGCCGGCCGCGAGGAGCGGCTCGTCAAGGAGCTGCACCGGCTGGAGGCCGCCCAGGCCGACTACCTGCTCGACCAGCTCGGCGCGCTCGGCCCGGCCGACCGGATCCTGGACGCCGGCTCCGGCCGCGGCGGCACCAGCTTCATGGCGAACCTGCGGTTCGGCTGCCAGGTCGACGGCATCTCGATCTCCGAGGAGCAGGTGAAGTTCGCCAACAACCAGGCCGGCGAGCGGGGTGTGGCCGACAAGGTCGCGTTCCACTTCCGCAACATGCTGCACAACGAGTTCCCCGACGCCACCTTCCAGGCGATCTGGAACAACGAGAGCACCATGTACGTGGACCTCTACAAGCTCTTCGCCGAGCACGCCCGCGTGCTGAAGCCCGGCGGCCGCTACGTGACCATCACCGGCTGCTTCAACGACCTGCACGGCCGCCAGCCGTCCCGCGCCGTCAGCCAGATCGACGCGCACTACATCTGCGACATCCACCCGCGCAGCGACTACTTCGCGGCGATGGCGGCCAACAACCTGGTCCCGATCAGCGTGGTCGATCTGACCGCCGCGACCATCCCCTACTGGGAGCTGCGCGCGCACGCGGCGGTGGCCAGCGGTATCGAGGACGCGTTCCTCACCGCGTACAAGGAGGGCAGCTTCCACTACCTGATGATCGCGGCCGACCGGGTCTGACCCGTCCCAATGCCTCCTGACCAGGCGTGAGTCCTCTGCCTCCGCGCCCCAACTGACTGGTCATCGGCCGCCTGCGGCCCCGGGCTCCGGCCCGGGGCCGCCGTGCGGTGCCTGGCTATACTCCACCCGAGCTGTCAGATCCGGGCGAACGGCGCTCCGGTTCGATCCGAAGGAGACAAGCCGTGCCGAAGCAGGAGTTGCCCCGCGAGTTCCACTCCGCGATCCACGACCCGCCGCAGCCGAACATAGCCCGGGTCTACGACTACCTGCTCAACGGCAAGGACAACTACGCCGCCGACCGCGCACTCGGCCAGCGGATCGAACAGACGCTGCCCGAGGTGCACCTGGGCGTGAAGCAGCAGCGCGCGGTGCTGCGCCGGGTGGTCCGCTACCTGGTCGGCGAGGCGGGGCTGCGCCAGCTGGTGGACGTCGGCTCGGGCCTGCCCACCGCGGACAACGTGCACCAGATCGCGCGCGCCATCGACCCGGCCACCCGGGTCGCCTACGTGGACAACGACCCGGTGGTCCTCGTGCACGCCCGCGCGCTGCTCGCCGACAGCAAGGAGACGATCGTCGTCGACGGCGACCTGCGCGAGCCCGCCGCGCTCCTCGCCGACCAGGGGCTGCGTGACCACATCGACTTCGAGCAGCCGGTCGGCCTGCTGCTCTGCGGCATCCTTCACTACATCCTCGACGACGAGGAGCCGGCCCGGATCGTCCGCGAGCTGGTCGACGCGCTCCCGTCCGGCAGCTACGTCTTCATCCACCACCTGCTGGCCGCCGGCGACCCCGACGCCGCGGCCGCCGAGGCCGTGCTGCGCCAGGGCGTCGGCCGCGCGCAGTTCCGCACCATCGCCGAGGTCGCCGGCTTCCTGGACGGACTCGACCTGGTCGACCCCGGCGTCGTCACCGTCTCCGAGTGGCACCCCGAGGCCGACACCCCGTCACTGGCCACCAACCCGGTGCTCCGGCTGGCCGCCGTCGGCGTCGCCCGCAAGCCCTGACCCCGCAGGCCACTGCGCCGCCGGGCGACGGTGATGATCTCGGGGCTGGTCGCGGTCAACGGCCCGCCGGACCAGTCCCCGAACTGCGCCTCGATCTCCAGACCGGCCTCGCCGAGGAACGAGGCGAGCGCCTGCGCCCCCAGGAAGCGCAACGTGTTCGTACTCACCCGGGGACGCTCCCACCGGTCGGCGGAGAACGTGTGCGTGAAGCGCACCAGCCCGCCGTCGACCGGCGTCTCGACCTCGCGCCAGAAGCGCACCAACGCGCCACTGGCGTCGGTCACTTCGTCGACCGCGTCAGGGGTCCAGCGCTCCCACTCGCGGGCCGCCGGGTTGCGCGTCTCGAAGGCGAAACGCCCGCCCTCGGTCAGCGCGGCGCGGACGGCGGCGAGCGCACCGCGCAGTTCCTCGTCCGTCAGGTACACCTGGAACGTGTTGCCGGTCATCACGACCAGCTCGAACTCCCGGTCCCAGCCGACCGATGCGAGGTCGCCGGTGACCCACTCGACGTCGGAGCGCCGGCGGGCCCGGCGCAGCATCGCATCGGAGGGGTCTAGGCCGCACAGCCGCCCGGTATGCCCGGCCGCTCTGGCCCGGTGCAGCAACTCCCCGGTGCCGCAGCCGACATCGAGCACCGAGCAGGCGGACATCAGCAGCGGCAGGTAGAAGTCGAAGTCCCGCCGGCCCGCGCAGAGCGGATCGTAGAGCTCGGCGAGATCGGGCGCGGTGAACATGCTGTCTGCCATCAGACCGTTCTAACGCGGAGCACGGGCGGACCGCGACCGGTTATACGCTCATCCGCCGGGTACCGGGCTGGCGGATGAGCGGATCGCCTCGATCAGCCGTCAGTTGCTGTTCGGATAGGTGTTCTCCACCGTCCCGTCGAGCTTGGCCTCCAGATAGCCGCTCGCATCGTGGTCGTCGGAGAGGTAGACCGAGATGCTCGGCGTCCCGTCCATGATGTCCCCGCCGACGATGATGTAGCGGCTCGTCGGGTGCGCGACGTTCAAGCTGTCCTGAGCCTTCTGCAGCAGCGCCGGGAGGACGTCCCAGTTGATGGCCTGCACATCGATCGGGTGGCTGTCGAGCCCGGTCCCGGTCACCGTGCCGCCGGTCGTGCGGGTGGTGCTGCCGCTGCGGTAGGTGAAGTCGTCGTACTCCTTCGGGTCGGCCGCGGTCGGCACCTCGGCGATCGCGTACTCGGGGTAGACGACCAGCTGGTTGACCTTGGTCCCGCCCATGACCGGGCTCATCGCCGCGATCGTGCTGCGGAGGGCGGCGGGAGTGAGCAGGTCGACGGAGGCTGCGGTGTCCGCGGGCGGCAGGGGCAGCGCGAGCGTCGGCGTCGAGGTGCCCGCGGACGCCGAGCCGGCCGGCGCAGACGGCGTGGGCGCCGTCGAACCACCGCTCGTCAGCGGTGCCTTCGTCTTCGCCCCGCCGTTCGCCTGCGAGGCGGTCGCGCCACCCGGGCCCAGCGTCCAGATCAGCGCGCCCGCGAGCACCACGGCCAGCACGCCGCCGCCCGCCAGCACGGCCCGGCCGCTCCCCCGCCGCGCGGGCGTCGGCTGCTTCGTCAGGAACACCGACGGCACCCGGTCGGCCGGCATACCGGGCGGACCAGGCGGACCGAACCCGCCCGACGCGAACCCGCCCGACGCAAAGCCACCGGACCCGAACGTGCCAGAGCCGAACCCGCCCGAGGGGAACCCGCCCGCACCGCCCGCACCCAGCTGGACCGTGCCGACGTCCACCGGCCCGAAGCCCGCCGGACCGGCCTGCACCGCCATCAGCCACCCGTCGAGCTGCTCGGCGCCGGGCCGCACCGCCGGGTCCTTCGCCAGCAGCGTGGCCAGCAGCGGCCCCAGCTGCCCCGCCCGGGTCGGCGGTGGCAGCGGCTCGTCCAGTACGGCGGCCAGCGTGGCCAGCGCCGTGCCGCGGCGCAGCGGGTGGTGCCCCTCGACGGCGACGTACAGCAGCATGCCGAGCGACCACAGGTCCGAGGACGGGTCGCCCTCCAGCCCGCGGATCCGCTCCGGTGCGATGTACTCCGGCGAGCCGATCAGCTCGCCGGTCCCGGTGAGCACGGTCGAGCCCTGCATCGCGGCGATCCCGAAGTCGGTCAGCACCGGCGTGCCGTCCGCGCGCAGCAGGACGTTGCCGGGCTTGACGTCGCGGTGCTGGATGCCGGCCGCATGCGCGGCTCGCAGCGCCGCGAGCACGCCCCGCCCGATCCCGGCCGCCTCCGGCACACTCAGCGGGCCGGCGGCCAGCCGGTCGGCGAGGCTGCCGCCGGTCACCAGCTCCATCACCAGCCACGGGTGCGGGTGCTCGGCGGCGTCCACGATGTGGTGGATCGTCACCACGTTCGGGTGCTGGAGCCGGGCGAGCGCCCGCGCCTCGCGCAGCACCCGTTCGCGTACCTCCCGTGCGGCGGCCGGATCGGTCGGCGTGCCACCCTCGGCCGGGCGCACCTCCTTCAGCGCGACCTCGCGCTGCAGCGCGTTGTCGCGGGCCCGCCACACCAGGCCCATTCCCCCGCCGCCGAGCGGCGCCAACAGCTCGAACCGGCCATCGATGAGCCGTCTCTCGGGCCCCTCTGTGTTCATGGCGGTCATCGTAGGAGACACCACTGTCGGCCCGTACTGCGGCCCGTCCCATCGCACTGCCGGCCGCCCCGCCGGCCCTGCGCTGACCTCGGCAGCCGGCCCTGCGCTGACCTCAGCGGCCGGCCCTGCGGTGACCTCGGCAACCGGCGCTCGTTGCACCGGGCATGAGGAAGATGATCGCCACCGCCGCGCTCGCCGCCGCCCCCGTCCTGCTGCTCGCCGTCCCGGCCGAGGCCGCGGACTCGACTCCGCTCTCCAGCACGCTCAACGGCGCCGCCCACCTCCCGGCGACCGCCGACTGCCTCGGGGACCTCACGCTGGTCCCGATGCTCACCCACCACCTCGGCGACCACACCATGTCGGACTGCCGCGACGGCAACGTGATCCAGACCCCGCGGCAGAACTGAGCCCGCCCGCCCGACAGCGCCCGACACCACGGACGCGAACGCGGTGCCCGTCCCGACCACCGGGGCAGGCACCGCGTTCGGCTACCCGAGCACGCCCGTCCGTCCGTCAACGCCCCGCTCAGCGCCGCTCCAGCACCCCGCGCACGAACGCCGCCTGCCCCACGTGCTGGAGGTCGTCCGTCACCACGCTGACCAGCCGCACGCCGAGCGTCACCGCAGGTGTCCAGGACTCGTCCACCACCCGGTCGAGGTCGGCGTCGCGCAGCCCGTGCAGGAAGCCCACGGTCCGCTCGTGGACGGCGTCGTGGTAGCCGGTGAGCAGCTCCGCGGACCCGACCCGGACCGCCGCGACCTGCTTGCTGCGATGCCCGTAGCCGGTCTCGCCGACCGCGAACGGGAGCTCGAAGCGCTCCGCCCAGCCGTCCGCGCGCCAGACCTGCTCGGTGCCGGCGACGTCGGCGAGGTGGTCGTCCTGGATCCGGGTCAGGTGCCAGACCAGCCAGGCGATCGAGTTGGAGTGCCCGTCCAGCCGCGCCGCCAGCTGGTCGGGCGTCAACCCGTCGACCGCCGCGTGGACGGCCTCGCGGATCCGGCCGAACGCGTCGGTGAGCACGGCGGCGCTGTTCATGGGCACTCCCTGTTCCTCCCTGCGCTTCTTCCCCCGCCCTCCCCCGCGATTCTTCCCGCTCACGGCCCCCGACCGCCCCAAGGACACGAATCCAGCCGAATCCGAGAGCCAATGTAGTTACAGTCGATTGATAAAGCTACTGTTACTACTCATGGACGAGACCACACCACCCACAGACGACGCGGCAGCGCTCGGTGCAGGGCTCCGGCTGGCCGTGGGCCGGATCGCACGCCGGGTGCGGCAGGCCCACAGCGTCGGCGACCTGACCCAGTCCGAGATCTCCGTACTGGCCCGGCTCGACCGGGACGGCCCGGACTTCCCGGGTTCGCTCGCCGAGTTGGAGCGGGTCCGCCCGCAGGCGATGGCGACCACCCTGGCCACGCTGGAGGAGCGCGGCCTGGTGAGCCGCCGGCCGGACGCCACCGACGGCCGGCGCGCCGTCGTGACCACGACCGAGACGGGCCGCCGCATGGTGACCGACCGCCGCTCCGAATCGGTGCAGCTGCTGGCCACGGCGCTGGACGCGGAGTTCACTCCGGCCGAGCGGCAGCAGCTGGCCGCCGTACTGCCGCTGCTCGACCGGCTCGCGGAGCGACTGTGACCACCGGGACGAGCGGGCCCACCGGGAGCAGCGCAGCAGCGCCGGCCACCGGAAAGACCGGCGACCGCTACAAGTGGGTCGCGCTGTCGAACACCACGATGGGCGTGCTGATCGCCACCATCGACAGCTCGATCGTGATCATCTCGCTGCCGGCGATCTTCCGCGGCATCGGCCTCGACCCGCTGGCCCCCGGCAACATCGGCTACCTGCTCTGGATGATCCTGGGCTACACGCTCGTCTCGGCGGTCCTGGTGGTCGTCCTCGGCCGGCTCGGCGACATGTTCGGCCGGGTCCGGATGTACAACCTGGGCTTCGCCGTCTTCGCCGCCGCCTCGCTCGCCCTCTCACTCGACCCGCTGCACGGCGGTGGCGGCGCGCTCTGGCTGATCGGGTTCCGGGTCGTGCAGGCCGTCGGCGGCGCGATGCTGACCGCGAACTCGGCCGCGATCCTGACCGACGCCTTCCCGACCAGCCAGCGCGGCATGGCGCTGGGCATCAACCAGATCACCGGCCTGGCGGGCATGTTCCTCGGCCTGCTGGCCGGCGGCGTGCTGGCCACCATCGACTGGCGCGCGGTCTTCTGGGTCAGCGTCCCGTTCGGCGTGGTCGGCACGTTCTGGTCCTACCGCAGCCTGCGCGAGACCGGCACCCGCCGGCCGGGCCGGATCGACTGGATCGGCAACCTGACCTTCACCGGCGGCGCGAGCACGCTGCTCGCCGCCATCACCTACGGCATCCAGCCGTACGGCGGCCACCCGACCGGCTGGACCAACCCGTGGGTCATCGCCGGCCTGAGCACCGGCGTGCTGCTGCTCGGCACGTTCTGCGTCGCGGAGACCCGGATCGCCGAACCGATGTTCCAGCTGCGGCTGTTCCGGATCCGCGCGTTCGCCGCGGGCAACCTGGCGGCGCTGCTGATAGCCATCGCCCGCGGCGGGATGCAGTTCATGCTGATCGTCTGGCTCCAGGGCATCTGGCTGCCGCTGCACGGCTACGACTTCGAGCGCACCCCGCTCTGGGCCGGCATCTTCATGCTGCCGCTGACCGTCGGGTTCCTGATCGGGGGTCCGGTCTCCGGCTACCTGTCGGACCGGTTCGGTGCGCGGATGTTCGCGACCACCGGGCTGCTGCTGGTCGCCGCCTCCTTCGTCGGCCTGATCGCGCTGCCGGTCGACTTCCCGTACCCCGCGTTCGCGGCACTGCTGCTGGTCAGCGGACTCGGCCAGGGCATGTTCTCGGCGCCGAACACCTCGGCGATCATGGGCAGCGTGCCGGCCGGGCAGCGCGGCGTTGCCTCGGGCATGCGCTCGACGTTCCAGAACTCCGGCTCGGCCCTGTCGATCGGGCTCTTCTTCTCGCTGATGGTGGCCGGCCTGGCCGGCTCGCTGCCGCACGCGCTCGACACCGGCCTGCAGGCGCAGGGCGTCCCGGCCGGGACGGCGGGCCAGGTCGCCGCGCTGCCGCCGGTCAGCACGCTCTTCGCGACCTTCCTCGGCAACAACCCGGTGGGGCACCTGCTCGGCCCGAGCGGTGTGCTCGACACACTGCCGGCGGCCAACGCGCAGACACTGACCGGGACGCGCTTCTTCCCCGAGCTAGTCTCCGGGCCGTTCCACCACGGGCTGGTCACCGTGTTCGGCGCCGCCGCCGTGCTCGCCCTGATCGGCGCACTCGCCTCGGCGCTGCGCGGCAGCCGCCGGCCGGAGCCCGCCGCCGCCTCGCCGCAGACTGCGCGGACCGGGCCCGACGACCTCCACGACCCCCACCACCAGCACCAGCACCAGCACGCCGGATCGGACAAGCCGACCGGCTCTGTGAAAGGACAGCAGCATGTCGAATAGCGCCCTCCTCGTCATGGACGTCCAGCAGGGCATCGTGAGCCGCTTCGACGGCGACGCGGGCTACCTGCCCCGCCTGCGCGGCGCGATCGACGCCGCCCACGAGGCCGGCATCCCGGTGATCTACGTGGTGATCGGCTTCCGGGCCGGCTACCCGGAGGTCAGCCCGCGCAACAAGGCCTTCAGCGGCCTGTCGCAGACCGGCGCCTTCACCGACGGGCACCCCAGCAGCGAGATCCACCCGGACGTCGCGCCGCGGCCCGGCGACATCGTCGTCACCAAGAAGCGGGTCAGCGCGTTCGCGGGCAGCGACCTCGACCTGGTCCTGCGGGGCGGCGGGATCGACACCCTGGTCCTCACCGGCATCGCCACCAGCGGCGTCGTGCTCTCGACGCTGCGCGAGGCCGCCGACCAGGACTTCGGCCTCACTGTGCTCTCCGACGGCTGCCTCGACGGCGACCCCGAGGTGCACCGGGTGCTCACCGAGAAGGTGTTCCCCCGGCAGGCGGACGTGGTGACCGTGGACGAGTGGGTCATGTCCGTCAAGAAGTAACCACCCGCCACCCGAGTGAGTGGCAGAGCCTGGCGGCCCGTCGTCATTCGACGGGCCGTCAGTCCAGTTCCACCTCGAAGTCCCAGGTGGCCAGCGGCTTGCCGGAGACGTTCCAGCTGAGCGTCGCGTGCCCGGCCGCGAAGGTGCCCGCCAGGTGCAGCACCGCGTCGTGCCCCGGTGTGGCCGTGGCCGTGGTGCCGTCCGCGGTCAGCGGGATCCCGTGGCCGAGCTCGTCGGTGGCCGTCAGCGCGCTCGCGTCCAGCACCTGACTGCCCGCCGGAACCCTGAGCACCACGGTCATGGTGCCCGGCGAGGAGGTGGCCGGCTTGCCGCCCACCGGCGGCGCCGCGTTCACCAGGTCCGGACCGGTCGCGGTGATCTGACCCTGCTGCGGGCCGAGGTCCAGCGCGACCGGGTCGCCCATCGCGACCAGTTGCGCGTGCCCGGGCGCCGCCGTGACGGTGACCGGCGAGGCCGGCGCGGTCGGGATCGGCACCTTGCCCAGGTCCTGCGGCTTCGCCTGCTGACTGCCGCAGCCGGTCAGCCCGGCCGCCAGGCCGCTCGCCAGCAGCAGGGCGGAGAGCACGGCGGCGGGCCGCCGGAACGGACGGCCGAGGCCGTACCCACGAAGGGCACGGCCTCGGCTGCTGGAGCGGTCGATCACTTACCGGCTCCCGGCTTCAGGCTGTCCGTCGCCGCGGTCACACCGGTGAAGTCCGGCGTCAGCACGCTCGGCTGGTGCGGCGGCAGCGTGCTCTTGGCCAGGTAGACGCCGTTGCTGCCCATCGGGGCGGGCTGCATGGCCTTGCCGCTCGGGTTGTTGTAGACGTCCGGACCGAACGGGCGCAGGCCCGGGGCACCGGCGTAGCCGAGGTGGCCGTGGCCGTCGGAGCCGCCGTGGTAGATGCCGTAGAGGTCCTCCATGCTGCGCAGCCAGGAGTAGTGGTTGTACGGCTGGTCGCTGATCGTGCCCGGCTTGACGTAGCGGGAGATCAGCACCGAGCCGGTGATACCGCCACCGGGCGTGGTGTCCTGGCCGAAGGCCTGGTCACCGGGCTGCGGGGTGTTCGGGCCGGGCAGCTCGTTGCAGCACGCGACGATCGACTGCGCGGTGTCGGTCGGGGTGTTCAGCGCGGCGGTGGCGTTGCCGGTGTAGTCGGCCGTCGAGTTGCCGTACAGCTGGTACGGCGGGAAGGCCTCGTCGAAGGTGATGTCGATCATGCCATCGTCCTGGAACGCAGGCGAGGCCATGATCTGCGGGATCCACTTCTGCAGGAACAGGTCCGAGGCGTACAGGCCGCCCTGGTGGTTGTTCGGGTCACCGGACCCGTTGTCGCCCTTGCAGGTGGAGTCGTGCGCGTCGGAGCAGTTGTCCGGCGTGATCCAGGAGAAGGCCGGGGTGGTCTTCTCGCTCTTCAGGTCCTGGGCCAGGCCGCTGACCGCCGGGTGACCCGCGGTGGCCGGCAGGCCGTCGAGCGGGGCGACCTTCGCGCAGTCGCTCGGGTGGTCGATCAGCGAGTGGAACCAGGCGGTGGGGTTGTGCTTGGCCACGTACTGGTCCTGCGCGGTGGCACCGCCCGGGTTCGGCACACCCGCGCCGGACGGGTCGCCGGGGATCCCGCAGTTGTACGGGTCCTCACGGCCGGGCGTGTTGCCCATCTCCTGCATGTACGACTTCCAGCTGACCTTCTTGTCGTCCAGCTGGTTGAAGAGCGTGCCCACCGAGGACGGGTAGACGCAGCCGCTCGCCGCGTTGACCTGGCCGTCGTCGGCCGGCGTGCCGGGCGAGACGTTCTTGTACTGCGCGCAGTCCGCCTGCGTGTCGGGCGCCGGGGCCTGACCGCTGGCGAGGCTGATGTAGTTGTCCAGGCTGTAGTGCCCGGTGCCGTAGTACTGGCGCAGCAGCTCGCCGTACTGCGGCAGCGTCTTCCACAGGTAGCTGTTCTGGTTGAGCCCGGTGAACGCGGCCTCGTAGGACTTGTTCTCCAGCACGATCAGCCAGACGTGCTTGATCTTCGGCGTGTGGAAGTTGTGTGTGTCCGCTGCGGCGGTACCTGCACCGGTGACGCCGACCAGCCCGGTGACGGCGAGCGTCCCGGCGGTCAGCACGGCTGCCGCACGGCGCCGGCCCCCACTCATCCGGCCGAACCGGATTCCCCTGATAGTCATATGAGAGATGTTGACGGCTGATCTACTCGCGTTGCATCCTCGGCAGGCGAATTTGTGGTGAATCTCATGCGTCATCAGTTTACCGACGGGTGGACCCAGCTCCGTGGACGCACGAGTAATCACCCGATTGCTCTCAGTTGTCCGATCTCGCGGACAGCAGCCGTTCGGCAGCGGCACGATGGTGGGCATGGCTCACCTTGAGAACCAGGTCCTGCCACTGATCCAGGCATGCCGCGATCCGGCGATGCTCGTGGAGACGGAGCGGCTGAAGCACCCGGGCTGCCGCATCGTCAGCAGGACCATGCGCCGGGACATCGGCACCGGCGAGTGCGCGAACATCATGTACCTCGCCGCCGGTGCCGCGATCGCCGCCGCGACCGTCACCGAACTCTGCGCCCAGCACAAGGGCGTGTCGCCCGGGATGTTCCTCGACATCCTCGAATCCCAGCTGACCTCCGAGCACGAGAAACAGATGGTCACGGTTCCGCGCAGCTTCTTCGACAGCGGCGGCCCGCAGCCGTCCGAGCTGCTCGGCGAGGCGTGGGAGACGAGCCAGGAGGACTTCTTCGATCTCGTCGTCTCGCTCGGCGAGTTCTCCGGCACGCTGATCAACTCACTGGTCAAGTACGGCGCGTACACCGAGGCGGAGATCCTCGCGGACATCGAGGACGCCCTCGCCGGCTCCGACGAGCCGTAGCCCCGTAGCCCCATAACCCCGCAGTCCCGCAGTCCCGCAGTCCGTACGGCCGTCAGCGGCTCGGCGTTGCCGCGCCGCGCCGGCCGAGCGTGGTCGCGCAGGCGAGCGCCGCGAAGCCGAGCAGCACCAGCGCCGCCGCCCGCGCGCCGGCCGGCCCGCCGATCAGGTGCAGCGTCAGCGTCACGGCGGCGACGCCGACCGCGGTGCCCAGACCGCGGGTCATGTTCACCATGCCGCCCCCGGTGCCCGCCGCACTCGCCGGGATCGCCCGCATCACGAGCGTGTTGTTGGCCGGCGTGAAGACGCCCAGCGACAGGCCGAGCAGCGCCAGCGGGTACGGCAGCGTGCCCGGCCCGGCGGGCAGCGCGGCGAGCAGCGCGAGCGCCAGCACGCAGCCGAGCGCACCCCAGCGGCTGCGCCGGCGGTCCGTCCAGGAGCCGGGCAGCAGCCGGTCGGCCGTGGTGGCGGCGAACGCGAAGCCGAGCGGCAGCGCGGTCAGGACCAGGCCCGTGGTCAGCGGCGCGCTGCCGTGCCGGGCCAGCTCGACCGGCACCAGCACCAGCGGCCCGAACAGCACCAGGTAGCCGCAGAGCCCGGCGAGCAGTCCCGGGCCGAGCCGTTGGGCGCGCAGCAGCGCGAGGTCGATCAGCGGCGCGGCGCAGCGGCTCTGCCGGCGCATGAACGCCCAGCCGGCGCCGCCCGCGGCCGCCGCCAGCGGCAGCGCGGTCCAGGCGGGCAGGCCCAGCCCGGAGGCGATCGAGAGCGCGAGCAGCCCACCCGTGGTGGAGGCCGCCAGCAGCAGCACCCCGGCGGTGTCGATCCGCGAGACGCTCGCGCGCTGCTCGGTGCGGGGCAGCAGGTAGTGGCCGGCCACCAGCGCGACGATGCCTATCGGCACGTTCACGCCGAAGACCCAGCGCCAGCCGAGCGTCGCCACCAGCAGGCCGCCGACCGTCGGCCCGAGTGCGAGCCCGACCGCCTGACCGGCCGCCTGGATTCCCAGCGCGCTGCGCATCCGGTCGGGCGGTGCGCTCGTGGTGACCAGCGCGACGCTGTTGGCCTGCATCATCGCCGCGCCCACGGCCTGCACGACCCGGAACCCGACCAGCGCACCGAGCCCCGGCGCCAGCCCGCACGCGGCCGAGGCCACGGTGAAGACGGCGAAGCCGTAGAGGTACATCAGCTTGCGCCCGCGCACATCGGAGAGCCGGCCGACCGGCACCAGCAGCGCGACCAGCGCGAGCAGGTAGGAGAGCGAGACCCACTCGACCGCGGCCAGGCTGCTGCCGAACTCCGTGCGCAGCGGTTGATAGGTCAGCGTGACGATGCTGGCGTCCAGCTGCCCCATGAACGCGCCGAAGCAGACCGTCGCCACGGCGAGCCGCCAGGCGCCCGGGTACCTGCGGACGAGCTCCGGGCGCGGCCGCTCGGTGGTGAGCAGCGTGCGCACGCCCGTGCCGATCGGACGGTGGCGCTGCGACCGCTCCTCGCGCACCGGCATGCTGACCGTCTCCTCAGGTGGGCCGAATACTCGCCCACAGAGTACATCTGTCACAGACATAGTCGGTAGGGGATGCGTCCCGATCGGGAATACCCGTGCACTTCCCGCTGCGCCTTTGTATATTAGGCGACAACCTAGAGCCCCTAGGAAGCTGTGAAAGGCGGACCCTTATGCGAACCGGAACGCTCGACGTCCCCGGCGCGACCCTCTACTACGAGCTGCGCGGCGCCGGCCCCCTCCTGCTGCTGCTCCCGGGTGCCGGCGGTGACGCGGCGATCTTCGACTGCATCACCGGCACGCTCGCCGAGCACTTCACCGTGGCCGCCGTGGACCCGCGCGGCTACTCGCGCAGTCGGCTGGATCCACCCAGGCCGGTCGACCAGCGGGTCGAGGTGCAGGCCGACGACGCGCTGCGGCTGCTCGACCACCTCGCCCCGAACGGCGAAGCCTCGTACGTCTTCGGCGGCAGCTCCGGCGCGATCGTCGCGCTCGACCTGCTCGCCCGCCACCCCGAGCGGCTGGCCCGGGTCGTCGCCCACGAGCCGCCGTGCTTCGCGATCCTGCCGGACGCGGCGCAGCAGCGGGCGTTCATCGACGAGGTCTACCGGCTGTTCCGCGCCGAGGGGCTCGCGGCGGCGGCCGCGCACTTCGTCGCCGGCATCGGCGGCACGCTCACCGAGCCGTCCACCACCGCCGCCGAACTCCCGCCCCGCGCAACCGAGATGATGGCGCGGCTCATGGCGAACGCACCGCTCGCGATGGAGCACGAGGTGCGGCAGTTCACCGCGTACGTCCCCGACGAGGCAGCGCTCGCCGCTGCTGCGGACCGCCTGGTCCTGGCCGCCGGCCGTGAGACCCGCGGACACCTGCCCTACCGCCCGGCCGCACTGCTGGCGCAGCGGCTCGGCGTCGAACTGACCGAGTTCCCCGGCGCACACAGTGGATTCACCGACGCGCCGCGGGAGTTCGGGGAGCAGCTGGTCGCCGTGCTGACCGCCGAGTAGGGCCTGCCCGGCGTCCATGGGTGTTCCGAAAAATATAAAGGCGGTGTTACAGTCCCGCCGTGGTTGAAGATCAGCACCGACGCACCCTCGGCACCGGCCTGCGCCGGCTCAGCGAACTCCTGGACGGCCAGGTGGAGCGTTCCTACGCCGCCGCCGGGCTCGGCTTCCGGTCCGGCTACACCCCCGTGTTGCGGGCGCTGGCCGACATGCCGTCACTCTCCGTGCGGGAACTCGCCTTCGCGACCGGGACCTCCCACGCCGCAGCAAGCCAGACCGTGCGGCGGATGCGTGCGGACGGGTTGCTGGAGTCGGCACCAGGGAGCGACGGACGCGAACGACG
The DNA here is from genome assembly GCF_057158765.1 of Kitasatospora sp. NEAU-69. NCBI lineage: Bacteria > Bacillati > Actinomycetota > Actinomycetes > Kitasatosporales > Streptomycetaceae > Kitasatospora > Kitasatospora sp. NEAU-69. Next base: position 450,627 of record NZ_JBWXUE010000001.1, on the reverse strand, counting down.
CGTCCGCCCCACCGACGCGGCCCGCCGCCTGCTGCCGGCCGTCGAGCAGCAGTTTGCGCGGACCCAGCGCGCCGCCGAGGCGCTGGACGCGGAACTCGGCCTGTGCCTCAGCGAGGTGGTCAACCGGGCCATCGCCATCATCGAGCGCCGCCCGTTCCTGGACCACGCCGCGGAGCCCACGGCAGAGCTCGCCGAAAAGCCCCCTGCGGCCCCCACGCCGCCACCTACGACAGGACACCCCCGTGCATGAACCGATACTCCGGTTACTCGCCGACCGGATCGAAGAGCACTACGTCTTCCCCGAAGCGGCCGCCTCGATCGCCGAGCAGCTGCGCACCTGGCAGACCGGCGCGCCGGACCCGCAGGCGCTCGTCGCGGAGCTGAAACCCTTCCTGCGCGGCCACGACCGGCACCTGACCCTGCGGTGGCTGCCCGGCGAAGCGGACGCCGAAGGTCCGGCCCGCACCGGCCTGGACGATCCCCGGGCGCTGCGTCGGATGAACTACGGGTTCCGGCAGGTCGGCACGCCGGAGGACGGCGTCGCCCTGCTGGAGCTCTCGCTGATCTGCGACACCGACGACCCCGCCGCGCTGGCAACGGCGCAGGCGGCGATGACGATGACCGCAGGTGCCGACGCGGTGATCATCGATCTGCGCCAGGTGCCCGGTGGCTGGCCGTCCGGCGGCACCCTGCTGCTGGGCCACTTCCTGCCGCCGGAGCCCACCCACCTGCTGACCATGACCTCGCGCCGAGGGGAGCCGGAGCAGGACTGGACCCCGGCGGACAACGCGCTGGGCCACCGCCCGGACACCCCGCTCTTCCTGCTGATCGGCCCCGGCACCGCATCGGCCGGTGAGGCCTTCGCCTACACGGCCCAGAGCCTGGGACGCGCCACCGTCATCGGGCAGCCGAGCGCCGGCGCTGCGAACCCGGGCGACTTCTTCCCGCTGGCCGAGGGCTTCTCCGCGTTCATCCCGACCATGGCACCGGTCGATCCGCGCACCGGGACCAACTGGGAGGGCACCGGGGTGCAGCCCGACGTCACCGCCGCGCCGGACCATGCGCTGCCGACGGCCGTTCAGCTGGCCCGGCGCGCGGCAGCGGCAGCGGCAGCCGGAGTGGCGACGGGAGTGGGAACGGGAGTGGGAGCGGCGACCGGATGACCCTGAGTGCAACTGTGCGGACGATCCACCGCTACCCGGTGAAGTCGATGCTCGGTGAGCGGCTGACCGAGGGCGAGTTCACCACCCTCGGGCTGGCCGGCGACCGCGCCTTCGCGGTCCTCGACGCGGACGGCGCGGTCGGCAGCGCCAAGCACCCGCGCAAGTGGGGGCCGCTGCTGAGCTGTCGGGCCGAGCTGACCGCGTCCGGCACCGTCCGGGTCGTCCTGCCCGGTAGTGCCGAGCGGCAGGACCGTGCCACGCCGGCCGCCGGAACACCGGAGCTGGACCGACGGCTGTCGACCCTGCTCGGCCGCCCTGTGACGCTCAGCGACAAGCCACCGGAGGTCGGCCTGCTGGAGCGTCAGGTGCCCGACTACGAAGGCGGCCTGCCCGAGGCAATGGCCCCGACAGCCGTCACCGACGCCACCGGCGCCTCGATCACCTCGGGCCGCACCGCCGCCGGCACCTTCTTCGACTTCGGCATGGTGCACGTGGTCACCACCGGCACCCTGGACCAACTGCGCCGGCACCACCCGACGGGCGACCTCGACCCGTGCCGGTTCCGCCCCAACCTCGTGCTCGACACCGGCACGACGCCCGGCTACCTCGAAGACACCTGGCAGGGCGCCCGGCTGCGGATCGGCGAGGCGTTGTTCCAGGTCCAGGTGCCGACCCCGCGCTGCGTCGTGCCCACCCTGGCCCACGGCCGACTGCCCGCCGACCCGGCCCTGATGCGCACCGTCGCGCGTGAGCACCGGGTTCCGGTATTCACGCTGGGCAGGCTGGCCTGCGTCGGCCTCTATCTCACCGTGCTGGAGCCCGGGACGGTGCGGTCCGGCGACCCCGTCACGGTGACATCCCGCTAGGACCTGTCCGCGGACAGCCGCGAGTGGCCCCTCTCCGTCACCGGAAAGGGGCCACTCGCTCGTACTGGTTGTGCTCAGCTACTCAGACGTCCGGCGTCAGACTCAGATGCTCAGCAGCTGGCCCGGCATGATGACGTCCGGGTTGGCGCCGATGGTCTGGGCGTTGTCGGCGAAGAGCGCCTGCACGGTGGTGCCGTTGGCGGCGGCGATCGCGCTCAGCGTGTCACCGCTCTTCACCGTGTAGCTGCCGGTGTTCCCGGCGGCCGGCTTGCCGCTCTGCTGCTTCGGGGCGGCAGGCTGCACGGGGGCGGCCTGCTGCTGCGGCGCGGGCGCGCTCTGCTGCTGCGGGGCGGCCTTCGGGGCGGCAGGCGCGGTCGGAGCAGCGGAGGACGAGGAGGTGTCCACGGCCGCGGGCGCGCCACCGGCGGTCAGGCCGGCCTTGACCGAGCAGACGGGCCAGGCACCCGGACCCTGGTCGGCCAGCACCTTCTCGGCGACGGAGATCTGCTGCGCCTTGGTCGCCTGGTTGGCCTGCGCGGCGTACTGGGTGCCGCCGTACGCGGCCCAGGTGGACGGCGTGAACTGCAGCCCGCCGTAGAACCCGTTGCCGGAGTTGATGCTCCAGTTACCGGTGCTCTCGCACTGGGCAACCGCGTCCCAGGTGGACGTCGGCGCGGCGGAGGCCGTGGTGGCCGCGACGAGGCCCGCCACCGGCAGGGCGGCGATGACGCCACCCATGACCGCCATCCGAACGCGGTTGCGCTTCTTGCTGGTGGCAGTAGCGGTGGTGGCGGTGTTCTCGTTACGGAAAGTCAAGGTGCATCCCTTCGACAGACCCCGGGCAGGCAGGCGGAACCACACCCCGTGGAAGGAGTGCCGGTCGATCGCTTGCCGCATCCTGTGGACGGCCGGAGACGCAGGACGCGTTCCGTGCCGGCCCGGCCACCCGCAACACCGGACGCGCCGGTTCGAGCCGGTCTGCGCGGTGGGCACCGAGGCGGTGCGCTGGGGGTGAACCCGGGTGGTGCTCGCTGCACCGAGAACGAACTTAGGCAACGGCCGTCGCCGTCTCAACAGTTATGCGATCCCCCAGGTCAGACCGGGTTACCCAAGGAAACAAAAGCCAAAAATCGGGATATAACCACCGAAAACACGCCTTTCGCCCGCCTCGACCACCCCTTTCTGTGGTGGACGCCACCCCGACGACAGCCCACGCGCTCGACACAGAGTCACTGCCTCAGCTACCGAACGTGAGATTTCACCCCGCCAGTGGCCCCGACCACACCTGGACACCACAGCCCGCGGCACAGCACCCGAGCGGGATCGGCTCGGGTACGACCGACCCGCCCGCACCCCGCCCGCACCCGGCAGCGGCCCCAACCACGAAGCCAGGCAGGGCCGCTGACAGCGAATGAGTACGCTACGCTTCCGCCTGACCTCGCACGGGAAGATCCGTTCGTCTCTCGAACGCGTGCCCACACCCCGCCGTGCACACGATCCCGCGCACCCCGCCGCCCCCGCCCGCAGCCCCCACCCCGCGCCCCGATCCCGAGCAAGACCGCACCCAAGGCCCTGTGATGACCGATCGTCAGCCCCCACCCCCGTCCGCACGCGACGCACGTGCTCAGCTCCCCGCGTGCGGGGGCCCGGCCGGATGAGGATCACCCGCAAACTCGCGCTGCTCGCCACCGTCCCGCTGATCGCGGTGCTGGCCTTCGCCGCGCTCGCGCTGCGCAGCACCGCCGGGCAAGCGCTGGACGCCGCCCGGCTGAAGACGCTGGCCGCACTCGGCGCGCAGGCGGGCGACCTGAGCCGCCGGCTGCAGGACGAGCGCACCACGGCCGCGCTGCTGCTCTCCAGCGATCCCGGGGCGGACCGGACCAACACGTACCTGGAGCAGACCCGCGCGACCGACACCAGCGTGGCCCGCTACCGGGTCCTGCGCGACCGCCTGCAGCGGATGTCCGGGGACACCGACACCCTGCTCGGCACCGTGGACCACGCCCTCGCCCAACTGCCCGCGCTGCGCCAACAGGTGCAGTCGGGGCCGGGCGCCGAGCTCTCCGCGGTCACCTTCCAGTACCGGATCATCGTCGCCGACCTGCTCGACTACCGCGGCGACGTGGCCGAGGCCGGCGGCGCGTCCGCCGGGCTCGCCGACCGGATCAACAGCGCGGTGGCGCTGGCCCGGGCCGAGGAGTACGCGAGCCTGCAGGAGCTGGCCGTGCTGCGCGCCCAGGCCGCCGGCGGCCTGACGCCGGCCGCGCAGGACGCGATCGCCGCCGGCCGGACCGGCTACACCGAAGCGGTCCTGGAGTTCGACCGCACCGCCGCCCCCGAGTGGCAGAACTGGCTGGACGGCAACCTGAGCGGCGACGGAGTCGTCGACGCCCGCCGCCTGGAGGACGCGGTGGCCCGCTCCCGGCCGGGCGACCCGCTGCCCGCGCCGGGCGTCTGGACCGCCGCGATGGACCAGCGGGTCGACCGGCTGCAGCAGGTCGAGCAGCGGATCGACCAGGCGAACCTGGCCGAGGTCACCGCGCTCCGCGACCACCAGCGGCTCTGGACGCTCGGCGAGAGCCTCGCGGTGCTGCTCGTGGTCGCCGCCGCCATCCTGCTCGCGGTGCGGCTGGGCCGTCCGATGATCCGCGAGCTGCGCCGGCTGCGCGACGCCGCGCACGCGGTCGCGCACGAACGACTGCCCGCCGCCGTCGAGGCGTTGACCGCCCGTGGCGCGCTCGGCTCCGCGACCCCGGAGGAGTTCGCCGCCGCGGCGGGCGACCCGATCGAGATCCACGGCCGGGACGAGGTCGCCGAAGTCGGCGCCGCGTTCAACACGGTCAGCCGGGAGGCGGTGCGGATCGCCGCCGAGCAGGCAGCGCTGCGCGACCGGCTCGGCACCGTGCTGGTCGGCCTGGCCCGGCGCGGCGAGCGGCTGACCGGTGCGCTGATCCGCGCGCTGGACGCGGCCGAGCAGCACGAGCACGACCCGGCCCGGCTGGAGCGGCTCTTCGCGCTGGACCACCTGGCCAGCCGGATGGGCCGCAACAACCACAGCCTGCTGGTGCTCGGCGGCGAGGCCTCGGCCCGGGTCCGGGCCACCGACGCGCCGGTGGAAGACGTACTGCGGGCGGCGATCGGCCAGATCGAGCGCTACACCCGGGTGGACCTGGAGTCGCTCGACCCGGGGCTGCTGGTCGCCGGCAAGGCGGTGGACCACGTGGTGCACCTGTTCGCCGAACTGCTGGACAACGCGACCGCGTTCTCGCCGCCCGAGCACCGGGTCACCGTGCAGGCCCGGCTGCTGGCCGACCGGGTCGCCGTGCTGATCTGCGACGAGGGCCTGGGACTTGCGGCCGACCAGTGGGCGCCGGTCAACGCGCGGCTTGCCGCGCCGCCGCCGCTGGAGGTCACCGGCGTGCGGGCGATGGGCCTGGCGGTGGTCGGGCAGCTGGCCTCCTGGTACGGGATCCGGGTCGAACTCCGGCCCCGCCCCGAGGGCGGCACGATCGCCGAAGTGACGCTCCCGACGGGCGTGTTCACGCTCGCGAAGCCGGTACCCGCCGCTGCCGCACCCACCGCCGCCGCACCCACCACGGCCGCCGCCGCGCCGGTCGCCACGGTTCCGGTCCGCTCGCCCGCCGCGGACGCCCGGCCCACCATGGAGCCGTCCGCCACGCCCGGGACCACCGCCACCGGCCTGCCGAAGCGCCGGCCGCGCAGCGGTGACCGACCCGGGCTGCCGACCACGCCCGTCCAGTCCGAGAGCCACACCCACGCCGACACCCTGACCGCCGCCGACACCCTGGCCGCCGCCGACACCGAGCGGCGTGACCCGGCCCAGGTCTCCGCCGCGATGGCCGCCTACGCCCGCGGCATCGGTGCCAGCCGCACCGGCCGACCGGCCCCCACCGCAGCCCTGCTGAACCCGAGCCCCCGCGCGGCGCGTCCGACTGCACAGAAGTCCGAACAGAAGAAGGAAGACCAGTGACCTCGACCACCACCCCCGACCTCAACTGGCTGCTGAACGACTTCGCGGCCCGGGTCCCCGAGGTCACGCACGCCGTGGCGGTCTCCGCCGACGGCCTGCTGATCGCCGCCACCCGCGACGTCGAGACCGAGCGCGGTGACCAGTTGGCGGCCATCGCCTCCGGCCTGGTCAGCCTGCTGGCCGGCGCCGGCCGGCTGCTGGAGGCGGACCCGGTGGTCAGCAACCTCACCGAGCTGCGCGGTGGCTTCCTCTTCTCGATGGCGGTGAGCAGCGGCGCCTCGCTGCTGGTGCTGGCGAGCAAGAGCTGCGACATCGGCCAGGTCTCCTACGAGATGGCCGAGTTGATCAACCAGGTCGGCCCGGCCCTCGCCCCGGCTGCCCGCGCCGCGCTGCTGAACTCCGCCCGGACCAGCAGCTCCTGACGCCAGCCTCCGCTCGCTCAGCGACCAGCTCAGCGACCAGCCCGCCCGACCAGCTCGACCACCTGGAGTTCCGCCATGCCCCCGCGCTCCCGCAGGACGGGCCGCGCCGTCGCCGCCGTGCTGCTCGCCACCGCGCTCAGCACCGGCACGACCGCGTGCAGCAGCGCCGCCGACCCGGCCGTGGCAGCCGCCACGCCACTCAGGATCGGCCTGCTCGCCTCGCTCTCCGGGACGTACAAGGCCGTCGGCACCGACCTGCGGGACGGCTTCCAGCTCTATCTCGACACGCACGGCGGCCAGTTGGGCGGCCACCCGATCGACCTGCTGGTGGCCGACGAGGGCGACGGCGCGCCAACCGCACTGCCGGCCGCGACGAAGCTGGTCGAGCAGGACAAGGTGCTGGCGATGACCGGCATCGTCGGCGCCGGCTCGGTCGCGGCGGTCACCCCGCTGCTCACCGAGCACCGGATCCCGCTGGTCAGTTCGAACGGGCGCCCGGTGGTCAAGGACGTCAGCCGGCAGTGGAGCACCAGCTTCCTGTCGAACGAGCCCGGCGCCGCGATAGCCCAGTACGTCAAGGACACGGCGCAGGGCCCGGTCTTCGCCATCGGCCCGGACTACCAGGGCGGTTGGGACGAGCTGCAGGGCTTCACCGACGCCTTCGCCAAGGCCGGCGGCCAGCTCGCCAACCCGAACGGCAAGGCGCTCTTCACGCCGTTCCCGGCCACCACCGACTTCACGCCGTACCTGACCCAGATCCGGAACTCGCATGCGAAGGCGGTCTACTGCTTCTACGCGGGCAGCGCGGCGGCCGACTTCGTCAAGCAGTACGCACAGTCGGACGTCCGGGACGTCCCGCTCTACGCGGCCGGCTTCCTCACCGAGGGCGGCGTGCTGAACGCCCAGGGCGAGGCGGCCAAGGGCATCCGCTCGGTGCTCAACTACGCGCCCGACCTGGACAATGCGACCAACCGCACCTTCGTCGCCGGCTGGCAGAGCAAGCACCAGGGCCCGCCGACCACGTACGCGATGGCCTCCTACGACGCGGCCGCCGTGCTGGACAAGGCCATCGCCGCCGCCGGCCGGCACCCGACCCCGGACAGCGTCAACGACGCGATCGCCGGCCTCGGCCAGATCGACAGCCCGCGCGGCACCTGGCAGTTCGGCGCCACCACGCACTCACCGGTGCAGAAGTGGTACCTGCGCGAGGTGCAGAACGACGGCCGCACGCTCTCCAACCTGACCGTCCAGGACCTGGCCACCATCGGCGACTGAACCTGCCCACTGAACTTGCCCACCGAACCTGCCCCGGGCGCCTCGCGGAGCTCACCGAGTGGGCCCGGTCAACCGCCGTCCCACCCTTGTCCGCCTCCCGCTCACCTATTCTGACGATCCATCAGTCCTGCTAGCGCCGGAGGATCGAATGCCCGCCGCCCAGTACGCATTTGACAATCGTGCCGACAGCGCCGAAGACCAGTTCAGCACTCTCCAGGACTACTTCGACCCGGCGACCACCCGCAGGATCGACGCCCTCGGCCTGCGCCCGGGCGCCCGCTGCTGGGAGATCGGCGCCGGTGGCGGCTCGATCGCCCGGCTGCTGGCCGACCGGGTCGGCCCGCAGGGCGAGGTGATCGCGACCGACCTCGACCTGCTCCGCTTCACCGACCGGTCCCCCGCGAACCTGACCGCACTGCACCACGACGTGCGGACCGAGCAGCCGCCCGGCCGTGACTTCGACCTGATCCACGCCCGCCTGGTGCTGATCCACCTGCCCGAGCGCGAGCGGGTACTGGCCACCCTGGCCGATGCGCTGCGGCCGGGCGGTGTGCTGCTGATCGAGGAGTTCGACCGCAGCCCGCTGCACGTCCTGAGCGAGACCGACCCGGCCGAGACCGCACTCTTCACCCGGGTGATCGACGCCGTGCTCGCCGTGCTGACTGCCGCCGGCGCCGACCTCTCCTGGGCCCAGCGCGCGCACGCCGCGATGACCGGGCTGGGCCTGACCGAGGTGCTCAGCACCGTCCACGCCGAGAGCTGGTCCCCCGGCGGCGGTGCCCGGCTGCACGAGGCCAACGTGAGCCTGCTGCGCGATCGCCTGCTGGCCGGCGGTCTCACCGAGGCCGAGCTGACGGCCTTCTGCGAGCTGGTCCGGCGCCCCGACTTCCGGGCGCTCTCCTACACGCTGGTCTCGGTGTCGGGCCGCAAGCCTGCCTGACCCGGCGTCAATCGTGCGCCATAGTGGGCTGCGCGCAGCTGATCGACGCACAGATGATCGACGGACGCCCGATCGACCGAGCCAGCAGGAGGCCAGCCCGATGACCGAGCCGACTCAGCCCGAGCCGGAGCCGTACCAGCCGCTCGACGAGGACTGGGAGCGGGCACTCGCGGTGGTCGCGCACCCGGACGACATGGAGTACGGCGCGGCCGCCGCCGTGGCCCGCTGGACGGCGCAGGGCAAGCGCGTCGTCTACGCGATGGTGACCAGCGGCGAAGCCGGCATCGACGCGATGGACCCACGGGAGTGCAAGCCGATCCGGGAGGCCGAGCAGGTCGCCTCGGCGGCGCTGGTCGGCGTGGACACCGTGGAGTTCCTGCACCACCCGGACGGAGTAGTGGAGTACGGGCTGCCGCTGCGCCGCGACATCGCCCGCCTGGTCCGCCGCTACCGCCCGGAGATCGTGCTGACCGGCAACTTCCGGGACACCTACGGCGGCGTCTTCCCCAACCAGGCCGACCACATCGCGGCCGGCCGGGCCACGCTGGACGCGGTGCGCGACGCGGGCAACCGCTGGGTCTTCCGGGAGCTCACCGACGAGGGCCTGGAACCCTGGAACGGCGTCCGCCAGCTCTGGGCAGCCGGCTCGCCGGAGGCCCGGCACGCCGTGGACACCACCGACAGCTTCGCCACCGGCGTCGCCTCGCTGGAGGCCCACGCCGCGTACCTGGCCGGCCTCGGCGGTGCGATGGCAGACACCTCCGGCTTCCTGGAGTCGATGGCCCGCGCCGCCGGCACCCGCCTGGGCACCCGCTTCGCAGCGGCCTTCGAGGTGATCCAGCTGCACTTCTGAACGCCGTTGGTCCCCGCCTCCCACGAGACGGGGACCAACGGCCGACGGACGGACCTAATGTGGGGCCACGTGGTGGCCGTGCTCGACGGCCAGCCGGGCCGCGTAGGTGATCATCGCCACCACCGTGATGCCCCAGAAGATCGCGAACAGCACCAGCACCCAGGTCGTCTCCACCTGTGCACCGACCAGGCCCAGGCCCATCGAGGCCCCGATCAGCGTCAGCAGCGTGGACAGCCGCATGTGGTAGAACGCGTCCCAGCCGCCGCCGATCGTCGGCCCCGGCTGCTTCGCCGCCCGTGCCGCCCGTTGGACGCCGGTCGAACCGCCCGGCACCTTCCCCTCCCGGCCGGGCTCCGCCGTCTGCGCCGTCCGCTGGGTCCGCTCGGTCTGCCGGGCCTGCGGTGTCTGCGGTGTCTGCGGTGTCTCCATCGCTGGCCTCCTCCACGACCCGCCGGCCGCGCCGGCGTGGCAAGGGTGCCTCCATCCTCCCCCCGGACGCGTGTCGGCGCGCGCTTCCGCTGCCCCGGCCGCTCTGATGGACTGGTCGAGCACCTGCAGCGACTACCCGACCACGCACAGCCACAGCCACAGCCACAGCCACAGCCACCAAGGAGCGCGCATGGCAGCCCCCGCCCCGACCCACCCCTACGTCATCGTCGGCGCCGGCCTCGCCGGCGCCCAGGCCGCCCGGACCCTGCGCGAGGAGGGCTACCAGGGCGAGCTGCTGCTGATCGGCGAGGAGTCCGAACTCCCCTACGAGCGCCCGCCGCTGTCCAAGGGCTACCTGCTCGGCACCGAGCCGCGCGAGAAGATCTACGTGCAGCCCGAGGCCTGGTACCGCGAGCAGAACATCGGGCTGCGGCTCGGCAGCACGGTGACCGCACTCGATCCCGCCGCCCACCGGCTGACCCTCGCCGACGGCACCCACCTGCCGTACGCCAAGCTGCTGCTGACCACCGGCTCGGCCCCACGCCACCTGCCGGTGCCCGGCGCCGAGCTGGCCGGTGTGCACTACCTGCGCACCGTCGCCGACAGCGACCGGCTGCGCGCGCTCTTCGCCGGCGTCGGCCGGATCGCGGTGGTCGGCGCCGGCTGGATCGGCCTGGAGGCAACCGCCGCCGCACGGGCCGCCGGGGTCGAGGTGACCGTGCTCGAAGCACTCGACCTGCCGCTGCTGCGCGTGCTCGGCCCGGACGTCGCCCAGGTCTTCGCCGACCTGCACCGCGCGCACGGCGTGGACCTGCGGTTCGGCGTCCAGGTGGCGTCGTTCGCGGGCGAGGCCGGCACGGTGACCGGCGTCCGGCTGGCCGACGGCACCCTGGTGCCGGCCGAGGCCGTCCTCGTCGGCATCGGAGCCGTGCCGAACACCGGCCTGGCCGAAGCCGCCGGACTCGCCGTGCAGAACGGCATCACCACCGACGCCTCGCTCTGCACCTCCGACCCCGACATCTACGCGGCCGGCGACGTCGCCAACGCGCAGCACCCGCTGCTCGGCCGCCGGATCCGCGTCGAGCACTGGGCCAACGCGCTGCACCAGCCCCGCACCGCCGCCCGCGCGATGCTCGGCCAGGAGGCCGCGTACGACCGGCTGCCGTACTTCTTCACCGACCAGTACGACCTCGGCATGGAGTACACCGGCTACGCCGAGCCGGGCGACTACGACCGGGTGGTGCTGCGCGGCGACCCGGCGACCCGCGAGTTCATCGCGTTCTGGACCGCCGGCGGGCGGGTGCTGGCGGGGATGAACGTCAACATCTGGGACGTCACCGACCAGATCCGCGCGCTCGTCCGCTCCGGCCGTCCGGTGGACCTCACCGCCCTCGCCGACCCCGGCGTCCCGCTCGGCGATCTCTGAGGAACGCCCGGGTGACGGCTAGAACGTGAACCGCAGCGTCCGCACCCGGTTGTCGAAGCTGGACGGCACCAGCTCGGGCGCGCCCACCGAGCGGATGTCCGGCAGCCGGGTGAGGAGCTCGCGCAGCAACACCCGCATTTCCTGGCGGGCCAGTTGGGCGCCGAGGCAGAAGTGCGGCCCACCGCCGCCGAAGCCGAGCTGCGGGTTCGGGTGGCGGGTGATGTCGAAGGCGTCGGGGTCGGGGAAGACCGTCTCGTCCCGGTTGGCCGAGCCGAAGAAGAGCGCGACCTGCTCGCCGCGCGCCAGGTGTGTGCCGTTCAGCGTGTGGTCGGCGGCCAGCGTGCGGCGGAACTGGATGATCGGGGTGGCGTGGCGCAGGATCTCCTCGACCGCGCCGTCCAGGCGGCCGTCCAGGTCGGCCAGCAGCAGTTCGCGCTGCTCGGGGTGACTGGTCAGCAGGTGCAGGGCGTGCGCGAGCGCGTTGCGGGTGGTCTCCACACCGGCCACCAGCAGCAGCGAGAAGAACGCGCCGAGCTCACGGCCGGTCAGGCCGCGGCCCTCGACGTCGGCGGTGACCAGCGCGGAGATCAGGTCGTCGGTGGGCCGGCGCCGGCGCTCGCGCCCGAGCTCGGCGACCATCCCCTGCAACCGGGCCAGCGCGCGCAGCCCCTGGCCGGGGACCCGGATCCGCTCGCGCAGCGGGCGCGCGACCCCGGTGTGCGCGGCGGACTGGTCGATCTGCCGCAGGATCGCCGGGCGCAGCTCCGCCGGAATCCCCATCATCGTGCAGATCACCTCGAACGGGAGGACGGCGGCGACGGTCGAGACGAACTCGTCCGGCCGCCGGGCGAGCACCTCGTCGACGATCCGCTCGGCGGTGGCCCGGATGTCCTGCTCGACCCGGGCTAGCAGCCGTGGGGTGAAGGAGCGCGAGACGATCCGGCGCAGCTGGGCGTGGCGCGGGTCGTCCAGGTTGACCATCGAGTCGCCGAAGAGCAGCCGCACCCAGCGGGCCGGCGCCGGGGTGGTGGCGCCGGGCGCGCTGGTGAAGACCTGCGGGTTGCGGCTGGCGGCCACCACGTCGGCGTGCCGGACCAGGGCGTGGAACCCGCGGCCCCGGCCCAGCCGGCCGGCCGGCCGTTCGGCGAAGTACACCGGCGCGGGCAGCGCGCGCAGTTGGCGGAAGGCGGCGGCCTGGTCGGCGGCCGGCAGCCGCCAGAAGGCGGGATCGGCGAGATCGATCGGCTCGCCCCGGTCGAGCGAAGACTGCGGGATCCTCAGGTTCAGCTGCTCGGACACGGTTCCCCTGGCGACGTCTGACGGAGCGTGAGATAGCGGGCACGCAACGCTACCAGCTTTGCGGCCGCGCCGGGTGCGCCACCTGCACAGAAGATCGGCCGGTCAGCCGCTGATCCGCCCACCGGTCACCAGTCCGCCGGTCACCGCAGGCGGGTCAGGCGCTTGCCCCCGGCGCGGCGCCAGGCCGGCACGGCGGCGGCCAACGAGGCTGCAGCGGACGGTCGCTGGGCAGCGAAGAGCAGACCGTAGCCAAACGTTTCCGCACCAGCCGCGTGGGCCTCGCGAGCCAGCCCGGGCAACAACTGCTCCGCGACCACCGCGTCCTGGTACGCGCCCAGCGCCTCCTGCAGCGCGCGCATCCGGCGCGCGAGCTCGGCGCCGCCGGGGCCGACGAGTTCGGCGGTGTACCGGGCCCGCTTCGCCGCCTTCCGCGCCGCGTGCAGCGCCTCGTCGGAGTCCGGACCACCCGGCGTGAGTGCCAGCGCCGCCCGCATCCGCCGGCCGGTCCGCCGCTGCTCGCGCCGCAGCAGCCGCTCCAACTCCGCCACCCCGCGCGCCGCCGGACAGCGCAGCGGCGGCCGGGCGGCGACCGACTCCAGCTCCGCGAGCAGCGCGAAGTACCGGTCGCCGGCCATGACTTCGCGCAGCTCCCGGTACGCCGCCGCGTAGCGGCCGTGGAACTGCCGCTCGATCCGCCCCGCCAACTGCGCCGGCTCGGCCACCGGAGGGAGCCGTGCCGCCTGCGCCGCCAGCCGCTCCCCGATGCTCTCCGCGTCTCTCGCGGCTCCCAACACCGCCCCGAACCAGCGCAGTTCCTCGTTGAGCAGGCCGATCCGCGGTCGCTTCAGCAGTGCCCGGCAGCTCGTCAGCGCACTGCGCAGCCGGCGCGCACAGACGCGCATCCGGTGCACGGAGTCGGGTTCGTCGCGCCGCACCGCGCCGTCCAGCGCCAGCAGTTCGGCGCACCGAACTCGCAGGTACCCGGCCAGTGCCGCACCGGCGGTGCCGGCGGCAGGATCGGCGCCGGTCGGCCCAGCGGCGCTCGCCACCAGCCCGGAACCGCTGCGTCCAGCTGTCGGACGTCCAGCCGTCGGACGTCCGGCCGAGCCGGGCGCGACCGAGCCGGGCGCTTCCGCGTCGGACGCGGCCACCTCCGGCAAGCCGAGCTCGTCGGCCACCGCGGCGAGCAGCCGGCGTCGCCCCCGCCGCAGCCGCAGCTCGGTCTGCGACCAGCCGGCGAGCCGGTCCCGCCGCCGGGGCTCGCCGACGGGCCCCGGCGAGCGGACGAGCGGCTGTGCCAGCACCTCGTCCCGGTCCAGCTCGGCCAGCGTGCGCCCGCGCCGGTCGCGCAACAGCGAGCGCTCGCGGTGGGTGCTCAGCCGCAGCACCGGCCGCAGCTGCCGCCCGGCGGCGTACGCGCACACCCGGTCGGCGACCTCCTCCGGCACCTCGGAGCTCTCGGGCACCTCGGACCTCGCCGGCACCTCGGACCTGGCCGCCTGGGCCGGGAACCAGCTCTCGACACCGTCCGGACCGGTCAGCCGCCACCACTCGCCCGACTCGCCGACCCATCGGCCGAGCGTGAGCCCGTGCGTGCGCAGCCGCCGGCCCGCCGTGTCGTAACGGACCTCGGTCAGCTCCTCGGGCGGCCCGGTGACGACCTCCGCGACCTCCCCGGCGCCGGCTCGGGCGAGGGCCCGCGGGCGCAGCGGCCCGGACGGCAGGCCCTGGTACCTCCGCACGCGCACCCGCTTCGCACTGGCCATGAGACCAAGCTTCGCTCGCCGTGCGCCGTCGTGCACGCCACCGGCCGCCGCCCGCGCGGCAGCAGAACCGGGGCGGCGGGGCCGGGACCGCCACCGCGGCCCCGGCCCCGGCCCCGCCACCCCTGCCGCGGTGCTGACGACCGGCTCCAGCACTCAGCCCGTCGCGAGCGCCTGGAGCCGGGCCACCGAGCCGTTGAAGTAGTCCTGGTCACCGGGGAAGGTCCCGGAGTCGGCGTACTGCCAGAAGGTCTGGTAGGACCAGCCGTTCGGCAGCGTGCCGACCGAGCTGGAGTAGTGGGCGAGCCAGAGCGGGTTGGTCGCACCGAAGCCCGCGTTGTCACCGGTGCAGGTGGTCCACCAGTCGAGCGTGGTGTAGATCGTCGGGTAGCGGCCGGTGAGGCTCTCCACCGTGTTGCTGAAGTCCCTGATCCAGGCGGTCATCGCGCTCTGGCTGAGCCCGTAGCAGGTGGCGCCGTACGGGTTGTACTCGATGTCCAGCGCCGGCGGCAGCGTCTTGCCGTCCGCCGACCAGCCGCCGCCGTGGCCGACGAAGTAGTCGGCCTGGGTCGCCCCGCTGGACGCGTTCGGCAGCGCGAAGTGGTAGGCACCCCGGATCAGCCCGGCGTTGTAGCTGCCGTTGTACTGCTGCGCGAAGTCCGGGTTGGTGTAGCCGGTGCCCTCGGTCGCCTTGACGTACGCGAACTTGGCACCGGCCGCCGCCGTCGAGGACCAGTTGACGGCGCCCTGGTAGCTGGAGACGTCCAGGCCCGGCGTCTGGCCGACCAGCGGCTGGATCGGGCCGGCGCTGCCCCGGCCCTCGTGTGCGACGACGGTGGATCCGGCGTAGTCCCGGTCGGGGTGGCTGGGACGGAACCCCTGAGCAGCGGCGTCGGCCTGCGCCGGGGCGGCCGCGACGGCGCCGAGCAGCAGCGCGCCGAGCACGACGGCGATGCCGGCGGACGTGCGGCTGCGGCCGGCACTGGTGGGGGTGGTGGTGCTGATGAGGGTGGTGGTGCGAGCGGTACGAGATGAGCGGGCCGTGCGAGCAGTGCGGGACATGTTCGCTCCTTGTGGCTGGCCTGACAGGTCGAGGTACCACGCATCCGGAAACGCGAATGTCTGAGACGCATACCAATGATTGGCATGACAGCGCCGAGCGAGCGTAGCGGCCAACACCCTTGCCACGCTAGAGAGATGACGCCCACTCAGCAGTCCGAAGGCCCACCAGGACCCGCGTAGACCACGCTCGCCGCCCAGCGTTCACCCGACCCGGCCCCGACCGTTCACCGCGCCATCACACCCGCCGACCCCCGGGGCCCCTCGCCTCCGAAGCCCTTACTCCCGCAGTCGCCGGGCAACCGTGCCCAGCGCCTCGGCCAGCACGCCGAGCTGCTCCCGGTCCAGCACGTCGATCAGTGCCTCACGGACGGCCGCCACATGCCCGGGAGCCGCCTCCCGCAGCGCCGCCGCCCCCGGCTCGGTCAGATAGGCGAAGACCCCGCGCACATCACTCGGACAGGACCGCCGGCCGACCAGCCCGGCCTTCTCCAACTGCACGACCTGGTAGGTGAGCCCGCTCTTCGAGGTGACCAGCCGCTCGGCCAGGTCGGCCATCCGCAGCGCGCCGTCCTCGGCGGCCGAGAGGTGCACCAGGATCTCGTACTGGGTGTGCGACAGCCCCGCGTCATCCTTGAGCTGCTGCTCCAGGCGACGGGCCACCAGGTTGCTCGCCGCCAGGAAGCCGCGCCAGGCGGCCATCTCCTGCTCGTCCAACCACCGGGGGGAGTCGGCGCGGGACACTGCGGCTTCTGCGGGTTCTGCCATGGGGCCCAGCTTAACGCTGTTGTTCAAATTTGAAGAGCGGTGTACTGTCACCTTCTCACTGACTTCAAATTTGAACTACTTCGCCCGCCATCGCCTGCCAAGGCCCTCGGACGACCGGAGCCCGCCATGCCCACTGCGCCGCCCACCGCGCCCACCACGCTCCCCGTCACCACGCCCGCTGCCGCCGCGCCGCCACCCGCCCGGGTACGGACCACGGTGCGGGTGCCGCTGCGCTTCGGCGACGGCTACCGCGTCGACGCCGACTTCACCACCTTCCACGACCTCGCCGACGGCGCCGAGCACCTGGCACTCGCGCTCGGCAACCCGGACCCGGCCGGCACCCCGCTGGTCCGGCTGCACTCGGAGTGCCTGACCGGCGACGTCTTCGGCTCCGCCCGCTGCGACTGCGGCCCGCAGCTGCGCGAGGCCGCCGAGCGGATCGCCGAGCGCGGCGGCTACCTGCTCTACCTGCGCCAGGAAGGCCGCGGCATCGGGCTCTACAACAAGCTCGATGCGTACGCGCTGCAGGACAGCGGCCTGGACACCTACGCCGCGAACGCCGCGCTCGGCCTGCCCGAGGACGGCCGCGACTACACCGCCGCCGCCCAGATGCTGCACACGCTCGGTGCCGGCCGGATCGACCTGCTCAGCAACAACCCCGACAAGGCCGCCCAGCTCGCCGAGTTCGGCATCACCGTGCAGTCCCGGGTCCCGACCGGCGTGCACGCCTCCCCGAGCAACCTGCACTACCTGCGCACCAAGGCGCACGGCACCGCACTCACCCTCGGCCACGGCCTGGAGCTGCTGCCCGAAGGCGCCTGAGACTCGGCCACGACGGCAGCTCGCTCAGTCCCCGATGAACCAGAGGAAGCTGCCGGGGGTCGCCGCACAGGCCGTCAGCATCCGCGCGAGGTCGTGCACCGCCGCGGTCTGCGCATCGCCGGCGCAGCCGCGCAGCAGGCCGGGCACCTCCTGGAGCGCCGCCTCGGCCTCCGGGCCGTCGAAGAGCGTGTTGTCGTACGGGTCCACCCGGCAGAGCCTCCCCGATCCCCGCCAATCGAGTGAGCCGACCACCCGCGCGAGCGCCTCGCCGTGCTCGTACGACCCGCGCAGCAGCGTTCGCCTGGCGAGCTGCCAGTCGGACCGCACCGGCGGCCCGGAGTGCAGCTCCAGCTCGATTCCCACCATCGCCTCCACTGATCGACCACTCACGCCGGAAACTCCCACACCGGCCTCCCGGCCTCGTGAAGCCGGTCCGCCGGCGCGCTGATTTCCACGCGGGTCCCAGCGTAGGCACCGCCCCCCAGCTGCCGCAGCGCCACTACGGCAGCTGCCGGACCACACCCGCCCACGGGCATCCTGCGTCCTGCCGATCGTGTGATTTGATCACCCGCTGCGGAATCGACAAGGGGTGGGACATGCGGAACAGGCGGACCGGACGGACCGGGCGGCAGGGCAGGGTCGCGGAGGCGGCCGAGCTGGCCGGAGTCGGGCTGATCGCGCTGGCGGCCGGGGTGCTGGTGCTGCTCTGGCTCGGCCGGGCATTCGTGATCGACACCGGAATCACCGGGATCTCGGGTCAGGTCCGGGTCGAGCACTGCGAATCGCAACGCTCCGACAAGTCGGTTTCGTTCAGCTGCAGCGGCCTGCTCCTGCCACCCGCCGCACCGGAACGCAGCACCCGACTCGACGGCCTCTCCCATGACCACCGGGCCGGCGAGCTGGTCGCGGTGCGGTGCGCCGCCGACGCGACCGGCTGCCGCGCGGCGGGCAGCGGACCGGGCGCGGCCGATCTGATCGGGCTGAGCGTCGGCGTCATGCTGGTGGGGGCGGGACTGCTCGCGCTGCTCAAGTTCCTGCGGATCCCGCTCGGCGAGGGGTTCGCCAAGGTGCGCGATCCCCGACGGGCCAAGCTGGTGGTGTCCGCGCTGCTGACCTTCTGGGGAGCGGTCCTGCTCGTACTGTTCGGCAGCCTGGCCGTGCTGATCTTCGCCGGTTCGGGCGGCTGAGCGCGCGGCCGCCTCCGCCCCGCCCCACCCCCAGTCCCACCCACCGCCCGACCGTTGTTCAAATTCGAACCAAGCGGTACGCTGGCGCCAGGCGTTGTTCAAATTTGAACCCGGATGTGAAGCCGGTACGAACCCGAGCAGCAGCGCCCCGGCCCAAGGAGAGAACGAAGATGCCCGTACGCCGCCTCAACCACGCGGTGCTCTACATCCGCGACGTGGCCCGCTCGGTCGCGTTCTACACCGAGGTGCTCGGTTTCAAGGTGGATGTCGAGATTCCCGGACGCGCCGCCTTCCTCAGCGCGCAGGAGACCCAGAACGACCACGACCTCGGCCTCTTCACGGTCGGCGCCGACGCGCCCGGCCCGCAGCCCGGCCGGGTCGGCCTGTACCACCTGGCCTGGGAGGTCGGCAGCCTCGGCGAGCTGGCCGAGATCGGCCGCGAGCTGAGCCGGCGCGGCGCGCTGGTCGGCGCCACCGACCACCTGGTCTCGAAGTCCTTCTACGCGAAGGACCCGGACGGCAACGAGTTCGAGGTGATGTGGCGGGTGCCGCGCGAGGACTGGCCGGCCGATGACGAGTCCGGCATGCGGGCGCTCGACCTGGACGCCGCGATCGCGCGCTGGGGCACCGACCTGCTGACCGGCGCGGCGGCCGGTTCCGCGACCTGACGGCAGCCCCCGGGGAACACCGGGGCGCCCGAAGCCCCCGGGGTCACCCGACGAGCCGCGGCCGCACCGGCATCACCGGCATCACCCCAGGAACGGCGACACGATCGCCAGCACCTGCGCCAGCCGTTCGCGCACCGCGTCCCGGTGCGCGAGCGGTAGCGGCTCACCGTCGGCCTCAGCGGTGAGCCGCACACCCCGGTCCGCGTAGACGTAGAGCATCCAGAGCGTCCGCATGGTGTTGCTGGCGTGGCAGGGCACCGGGCCCGGCTCGCCGGCCCGGAAGTCGTCGGCCACCGCGTCCAGCCAGGCCACCGACTCGGCTGCCGTCAGCTCGGGCCTGGTCAGCGTGCGGGCGAGGGCGCGGGCGAGCCGGTCGTCCTCCATCGCGTCCCAGAGCTGTTCGGTCGGCGCCAGCATCCGCTTCGCGCCGAGGGCCAGCAGCACGCCCGGCTCGGCGGGCCCGTACCGGCCGAACGCGCCGAGCAGATCGGCGCCGTGCGCGACGGCGTGCAGCCACCCGAGCCGCTGGTCGTATCCGCGCAGATCGGTCTCGGCCGGATACCAGCGGGCGAACGCCTCCAGCCAGTGCGGCGCGTACGCGCCCGCCTTGACCAGCGCGGCCAGGATCAACGGCGCGAAGGTGCGGGCCTGGATCTGCGGATCCGTGAACCGCTCGGCCATCGCATCGCCCAGGGCCAGGCGCTGCGCGGGGGCGAGGCGCGGTATCAGCTCCAGCATCGCCGGGTAGGCCTGCTCGTCCCGGATCGCCGGATCGGGCGCGCGCAGCGCCGCACTGAGCTCGGCCACCCTGCGGTCAAGCTCGGGGTCGAGCGCAGCGGCGGCCGCAGGGGCGCCGGTCGCGGGACCATCAAGGGCAAGATCATCGGGAGCAAGATCATCCATAGTCGTGGACGCTACTCCCGGCGATGCCGCGGGTCACGTCATTTCCGGACACGCCGATCTCCGCGCTGCGGCGGCCCGGGCACCGGCCCCTGCTGACAGCGCGGGCACCAGTACGCGACCCGGTCCCGGCCGTCCGCGCTCGCCGGCACCGTCAGGATCCGGCTCCCACAGCGCCGGCACGGCCTGCCCGCCCGCCCGTACACCCAGTGGCTGCGGTCCGGACGGGGCTCGCCGGTGGTCACGTGACCGGGCCGCAGGCGGTTGACGTAGAGCAACCGCTGGGCCTTGGCCAGCACCCGCTCCGGCGCGGGCAGCTCGCCGAACGGGGTCCACGGCGTGACGCCGGCCAGGTAGCAGAGTTCGACGGCGTAGACGTTGCCGATGCCCGCGAGGTTGCGCTGATCCAGCAGCGCCTCGGCGGCCGGCCGGGCCGGCTCGGTCCGCAGGCGGCGCAGCGCCTCGGCCGCGTCCCAGTCCGGGCCGAGCAGGTCGGGACCGAGGTGACCGACGGCGTCCGCCTCCGCGGCCGTCGGCAGCAACTCGACCACCGGCAGGCGGTACCCGACGGCGGTCCGCTCGGCGGTGCCGAGCACCGCCCGGATCTGGTGGGCCGGCCCGCCGGTCCACCGCTCGCCCGGACCGAAGACCTGCCAGCGTCCGTCCATCCGCAGGTGAGTGTGGAGCGTCAGGCCGCCGCTGAGCCGGGCCAGCAGGTGCTTGCCGCGCGGCACGACCTCCAGCACCTGCCGCCCGGTCAGCTCGGCCGTGGCATGGGCCGGGACCCGCAGGTCCGCGGTGGTCAGCACCCGGCCGGCCAAGGCCTCGTGCAACTGCGCGGCGGTCCGGAAGACGGTGTCACCCTCGGGCATGCCTACAGGATGCACCCACCGGAGCCGGGCACCCGCAGCCCCGCACGCGAAGCCCGGCACGCGTGGCCGGGCGCCCGTGGCCGAAACACGCGCCACCGGGCACACCCACGCGCCACCGGGCCGGGGCGCGGTTAGGCTCGAATGAGCGGGCGTGCTGTGTGGCGCCCGCGGACTCCGTGGCCCGCGCTCCCGAGGAGACGACCGATGGCGATCGCTAGCGTGAACCCGGCGACCGGACAGACGCTCAGGACCTTCGAGCCGTACTCCCCCGAAGCCGTCGAGCAACGCCTGGCCCGGGCGGTGCAGACCTTCGCCGAGTACCGGCTGAGCGACTTCGGCCGCCGGACCCAGCTGATGCACCGGGCCGCCGAGCTGCTGGACGCGGACCAGGAGACCATCGCCCGGCTGATGACCACCGAGATGGGCAAACCGGTCACCGCCGCCCGGGCGGAGGCGGCCAAGTGCGCGAAGGCGATGCGCTGGTACGCCGACCGGGCGGCCCAGTTGCTCGCCGACGAGCACCCGGCGGCCTCGGACGTGGTGGACGCGGGTGCGGACAAGGCCTGGGTGCGCTACCGGCCGTTGGGCGTGGTGCTGGCGGTGATGCCGTGGAACTTCCCGCTCTGGCAGGTCGTCAGGTTCGCCGCGCCCGCGCTGATGGCGGGCAACGTCGGGCTGCTCAAGCACGCTTCGAACGTGCCGCAGACCGCCCTCTACCTGGAGGACCTGTTCCGCGGCGCCGGGTTCCCGAACGGCTGCTTCCAGACCCTGCTGATCGGCTCGGGCGACGTCGAACGGGTGCTGCGCGACCCGCGGGTGGCGGCCGCGACGCTGACCGGCAGCGAGGGCGCGGGTCGGGCGGTGGCCGCCGTGGCCGGGGACGAGGTCAAGAAGACCGTGCTGGAGCTCGGCGGCAGCGACGCGTTCGTCGTGCTGCCCTCGGCCGATGTGGCGGCCGCGGCCCGCACCGCCGTGACCGCGCGGGTGCAGAACAACGGGCAGTCCTGCATCGCGGCCAAGCGGTTCATCGTGCACACCGACGTCTACGACGAGTTCCTGGCCGCCTTCACGGCCGGCATGGCAGCGCTGCGGATCGGCGACCCGATGGACGAGGCGACCGAGATCGGGCCGCTGGCCACCGCGCAGGGCCGGGACGAGCTCGCGGAGCTGGTCGCGGACGCGCGGGCGCTGGGCGCCGGGGTGGAGTGCGGCGGCGAACTCCCGAAGGACCTTCCACCGGCCCTGGCCGAGGGCTGGTACTACCCGCCGACGGTGCTGACCGGGGTCACCCCGCGGATGCGGATCCACCACGAGGAGGCCTTCGGCCCGGTCGCCACTGTGTACCGGGCCGCCGACCTGGACGCCGCGGTCGAGCTGGCCAACGACACCCCGTTCGGGCTCAGCTCCAACGTGTGGACCCGTGACCAGGGCGAGCAGGAGCGCTTCGTCCGCGACATCCAGGCGGGCGGCGTCTTCTTCAACGGGATGACCGCCTCGCACCCGGCACTGCCGTTCGGCGGCGTGGGCCGGTCCGGCTACGGCCGGGAGCTCTCCGGGCACGGGATCCGCGAGTTCTGCAACGCGACCACGGTCTGGGTCGCCGCCGGACGGTGAGACGGCTGGTCGGTGGGACGACCGATCGGCGGGATGGCCGGTCGGTCGAGCGGTCAGTTCGCGCTGAGGTCAGTTCTCGCTGAGGACGGCGTACCACTCGGTGTCGCCGCGTTCGAACGGGTCGTTGGACTCGATCTCCTCGGTGACGGCCGCGCTGCGACTGACCTGCTCGCTCCAGATCGCTGACTCACCAGGACCGGTGTTGTCACGTTCCATTCTGGGCCTCCTTCGGCTCGTTGATCGTGCGGCCAGCGGTACCCGGACGAGTCGCACCCAAACCGAGCAGCGGCCTGACCCACCCGATCGGCCGACACTCTCCGGAATTTCGGTATGACTGTCCGACTTCGACGCCACACTCTGGGTACGCACGATCCTGACATGACAATCACCCGGCAGCGAGCTCGACGGCTCAGCCTTCGGCCGGACGGCTGAGCAGCGAGAACCGGCCGCCCTGCGGGTCGCGCAGGTGGGCCACCCGGCCGTACGGGCTGTCCTGCACCTCGCCGAGCACGTCGGCGCCGAGACGCTCGGCCAGCTCGACGGCGGCATCGGTGTCCGGCACCGAGAAATAGACGTTCCAGGTCGGCCGCGCCTCCGGGTCGGTGGCCACCGCGATCGCGGCCACCGTGCGGTTCTCGGTGCGCAGCACCACCCGGTCATGCTCGTAGCGGACCTCCAGCTGCGGCTTCTGCCGGGTGTCCCAGGCGAAGACCTCGCCGTAGAAGAGGGCCGAGTCGAAGGCGTCGAAGGTGCGCAGCTCGATCCAGACCGGCGCGCCCGGGAGCGAGAGGAAGCTGGGGCCGGTGCTCGTGTCCCCCTCCCAGATGCCGAACGGCGCGCCCGCGCGGTCGGAGGCGATGGCCAGCCGACCGGCGTCGAAGCTCAGCGGGCCGATCGCGACCGTGCCGCCGCGGGCCCGGACCCGTTCGGCGACCGCGTCGGCGTCCTCGGCGCCGAAGTGCGTGGTCCAGGCGACCGGGAGCTGCAGGTCGGCGGAGGCACTCAGACCGGCCACCGCCACGCCGCCGACCAGCGCGCGGACGTACGGTCCCCAGCGGTCCGGGCCCCGGCTGAAGGTCCAGCCGAGCAGCGGCCCGTAGAAAGCCTGCGCGGCGTCCAGGTCGCCGGCCGTCAGGGTCACCCAGCTCGGGATCGCCGGCACGCACCGCACCGCCGGGCCGGTCACCGCTGCCTCAGTCATCGCTGCGCCTCCTGCTGTGCTGCTGGTGTGTGCCGTCTGCTCCCGCCGGGAGCCAAGCGCTGTCACCCGACCCGGCTGCACGACCGAGGCACGCGGTTGGGGTGTGCGCCCGAGTGCGCGGCCGAGCCGCTCGGCCACGTCCGCGGGGCCCGGCGTGCCCGGATCCGACCGTACCCGCCGCACGCCCGGGTCGCACGGACGTCGCTGCACGGGCGCGGCAGCGAACTCCGTGCCATCGTGGACAGGCGGCCCTGACGCGTCATCGGCACCGACGCTCCGTCGGGTGACGGCCCCGGTGGTCGCGAAGCTGACGACCGGTCGGCTCGCGCATGGGCGATGGCTGTACCGGCAGCACGTTGTATGGGCAGCACGGAGGGGACGACGCGAGGGTGGCGGCACCGGTGTCCGAAGCACGGCTGAGCGAGGATCGGCCGGTGACCGCCCAGGACGGGCGGGTCCGCCGGTCATGGTTCCCGATCGGCTTCGGACTCTCCCTCGGCGCGCTGGTCGCGTACGTGATCGTGCACGCGGTGCTCCGGATCAGTGGTCTGCTCACGCTGGTCCTGCTCGCGCTCTTCCTGGCGATCAGCCTGGAGCCGATGGTCACCTGGCTGATCCGGCGCGGACTGCGCCGGCTCTGGGCGGTGACCGCACTGGTCCTGGTGGTGCTGGCCGCACTGACCGGCTTCGTGTCGCTCGTCATCCCACCGCTCAGTACCGAGATCAACGCCCTGCTCAAGGCGATCCCCGGCTGGCTGCAGCAGCTGCACGACCACCACTCCGCGCTGGGCCGCCTGGAGGACCGCTACCACCTGATCGACAAGGTGAAGCAGCAGCTCAGCGGGAGCAACACGGCGACCGTGGTGAACGGGCTGCTGGGCGCGGGCCAGATGGTGCTGAGCACGCTGACCGCACTCGTCGTGGTGACCACGCTGACGCTGTACTTCCTCGCCGGGCTGCCGACCATCAAGGCCTACGGCTACCGGTTCGTACCGGCCTCCCGGCGGCCGCGGGTGGCCGGGCTGGTCGAGGAGGTGGTGCTGCGCACCGGGCGGTTCATGCTGGCCAACCTCGCCACCTCGGGCGTCGCGGGCCTGGCCACGTTCCTCTGGCTCGAGGCCTGGAACGTGCCGTACCCGGCCGTCCTCGGCGTCTTCGTCGCACTGATGGACCTGGTGCCGGTGGTCGGCTCGACGATCGGCGGCGTGGTGGTCTCCCTGGTGGCGCTGGTCGTCTCGCTCCCGGTGGCGCTCGGCACCGCGGCCTTCTACATCGTCTTCCGGCTGGCCGAGGACTACCTGATCATGCCGCGCGCGATGAAGTACGCGGTCGCGGTGCACCCGGTGGTGACCGTCCTCGCGGTGCTGGTCGGAGCCGCGCTGCTCGGCATCATCGGTGCGCTGGTGGCAGTCCCGGTGGCGGTCGCGGTGGGGCTGCTGCTGGACGAGGTGGTGTTCCCCCGGCTGGCGCAGCGCTGATCCGGAGCACCGCCGATCCGGATCAGCACCCGCCGAGCGGCGGCCGCCCTGGTCAGAGGCGGGACAGGGCTGGATCAGGGGCGGGTCAGGGGTGCGTCATCCGCAGCACGTCCAGCGCCTCGTCCAGCTGGGCCTCGGTCAGCAGGCCACGGTCCAGATAGCCCCGGTCCAGCACCACCTGACGGATCGTCTTGGACTCCGCGAGGGCCTGCTTGGCCACCTTGGCGGCCTCCTCGTAGCCGATGTACCGGTTCAGTGGGGTGACCACGGACGGCGAGGACTCGGCGTACTCACGGGCCCGCTCGGCGTTGGCCGTGATGCCGGCGACCGTGCGGTCGGCCAGCAGGCGGGCCGCGTTGGCCAGCAGGGCGACCGACTCCAGGAGGTTGCGCGCGATGACCGGGAGCATCACGTTGAGCTCGAAGTTGCCGCTCGCGCCGGCCATCGCGACGGTCGCGTCATTGCCGACCACCTGGGCGGCGACCATCGCGACCACCTCGGGGATCACCGGATTGACCTTGCCGGGCATGATCGAGGAGCCGGGCTGCAGATCCGGCAGGTTGATCTCGCCGAGCCCGGTCCGCGGTCCGGAGGACATCCAGCGCAGGTCGTTGACGATCTTGGTGAAGCCGACCGCGATCGTCCGCAGCTGCCCACTCAGCTCGACCAGCGCGTCCCGTGCGCCCTGCGCCTCGAAGTGGTTGCGTGCCTCGGTGAGCGGCAGACCGGTGGCCCGGGCCAGCTCGGCGATGACGGCGGCGGAGAAGCCGGGCGGCGTGTTGATGCCGGTGCCGACCGCCGTGCCGCCCAGCGGCAGCTCGGCCACCCGGGGCAGCGTAGCGTGCAGCCGCTCCTGCCCGTAGCGGACCTGCGCCGCGTACCCACCGAACTCCTGGCCGAGGGTGACCGGGGTGGCGTCCATCAGGTGCGTCCGGCCGGCCTTGACCACGGTCGCGAACTCGTCCCGCTTGGCCTCCAGTGCGGTGGCGAGGTGCTCCAGCGCGGGCAGCAGGTCCTCGGTCACCGCGGCCGTGGCGGCGATGTGGATCGAGGAGGGGAAGACGTCGTTCGACGACTGGCTCGCGTTGACCTGGTCGTTCGGGTGGACCGAGCGGCCCAGCCGCTCACCGGCCAGTGTGGCGAGCACCTCGTTGGTGTTCATGTTGGAGGAGGTGCCGGAGCCGGTCTGGAAGACGTCCACCGGGAACTGATCGTCCCACCGGCCGTCGGCGACCTCCGCGGCAGCCGATCCGATCGCCTCGGCGACCGGCGGCTCGACGATCCCCAGCTCGGCATTGACCTTCGCGGCGGCGGCCTTGATCCTGGCCAGCGCCGCGATGTGCGCACGGCCCAGGCGCAGCCCGGAGACCGGGAAGTTCTGCACCGCGCGCTGGGTCTGCGCCTGCCACTTCGCGGCCGCGGGGACCCGCACCTCGCCCATCGAGTCGTGCTCGATCCGGAACGCGCCCTCACCCGCGGCGCCGCCTCCGTCGGCTCCGGCCGCCCCGCCCGGCGTCTGCTCGTCTCGCATCGCACCGCACCTCTCGTCGAACACTTCTGCCATCCGGCTTCATCAGTTCCGTCCAGCACAGCCCGGTCCGGCCACCAGGTATTTCCGCCGGACCGCATGATCACCCGTTCGAGCTATCAGCCCAGCCGACGCGACCGGCGGGCGGCGGCTCAGGAAGCGGCGGTCTTCGTCTTCCGGGGTTCGCCCCGGTAAGTGCCGAACGACCAGCGATTGCCCTCGGGGTCGCGGGCGGCGAAGTCGCGCGAACCGTAGTCCGTGTCGTGCAGCGGGGTGAGGATCTCGGCGCCGGCGGCCACCGCCCGGGCGTGCAGCGCGTCGGGATCGGCGGTCACCACGTAGGCGCCGAAGCTGCCCGGCCGCAGCGCCCAGTGGTCGTCGTCGGGATCCTCGCGGACCGAGCCGAGCATGATGCCGCCGCCCGCCGGCCAGCTGAGCTGTGCGTGGTCGACGGTCTCGCCCTCCCCGTAGACCACGGTCTCCTCGAAACCGAAGGCCTCCACCAGGAAGTGGATCAACGCCCGGGCATCACGTGCCCGCAGCGTCGGCCAGACCTGGGGCGCGGGAGCGGAATCGGTCATCGGGACCAGACCTCCTCGGTCGTGCTTCGGTGCTGCAGTGCTTCTGTGCTGCAGCGCGGTATCTCCAGCTTGCCGTCCGGGAGGCTGCTGCGCCTCGGACGTCCCGGCACCGGCGCGCCGCGTATCCGGTACCGCTCGACGGCCGGCACCCGTCGCAGGGGCAGGGCCGCGCCGGGTGCACGTGGCCCAGGAGCTGCGGCTACTGCAGGATGTTGACCGCCCGGGCGACCACCAGCACCACCGTCAGCAGCGATACCGCGGACTGCAGCATCATCAGCAGCTTCGCCCAGAGCGACAACGGCATGGTGTCGGTTGGGCTGAACGCGGTGGCGTTGGTGAAGGCCGTGTAGAGGTAGTCCAGGAAGCCCGGCTCCCACTCCGGCGGCGCGATGCCCTGCTGCTGCATCTGCGGGAAGAGGAAGTCGGGATACTCCGCCGTCCCATGGGCCCGGGCCACCGGGCCACCGCGGTCCCACTCCCAGTACCAGAGGGCGAAGGCGATGATGTTGGTCGCCCAGACCGCGCCGCCGGTGCCGAGCAGTGGCAGTGCGCCGGTGCTTCCGCTGCCGTGCACCAGGTCGTGCACCAGTTTCACCGCCGACCAGCCGTTGGCCAGGCTGATCGCCGCAACCAGGGCCAGGCTGAGCCAGCGCAGCAACCGCGAGCTGCGCTCCAGGCGTCGCGGGTTCATCGCCGTGAGCGCGATCAGCAGGCCGATCTCCAAAGACGGCAGCACCCATCGCGGGTGGATGCTGAGGCGGTCCGGCAGGAAGATCTGCAGAGCCACCGCGCAGAGGATGACCACGGTGACGGACCACCGCTCCTCGCCCTCGGTCTGGGTCTGCCAGACCGGCTTGGGCCGAGCGGCGGCGAGGCCGGGGGTGCCGGGATCGGTCTCCTGGGGCGCATCCAGCAGGGACTCGATCCGGTCGAGCCGGTGGCGCAGCATCTCGGCGAGTTCGTGCGCGCCAGGGGCGGGGCCGGGGGCAGGGGCAGCCTGGCCGCTGGCCGGCTCGCCGGCCGGCCTGCTCCGGTCAGCGGGCGGCGTGGCCGGCACCGGGTCATTCTGGTGATCGTCAGTCATGGCGGACATTCTGCTCGGCCGGTACCACAGCCCGGTCGCGCAGGGCCTGATCAGCACCGATCCGCTGCTGCGGGCCGGGCAGCGGCGGGCCCGGCGGACGGGCAAGAACGGCGCCGGGGCTCAGCCGGTGCCCCGGTCTCTCAAGGGCCGCTCACGGGCACGGCGGTTCGCCGTGCCCGGGCCGTCGGTGTATCGCACACTCGGCGCACTGGAAGAGCATGAGTAGAGCATCGGGAGAGCGCATGGGCCCCAAGCCGAGCTTCGTCTACGTCAGCTACCTCGAAAGCACCCCGGAGCAGGTCTGGCACGCACTGACCGAACCGGCGGCAACGGCCGCGTTCTGGGGCCACAGCAACGTCTCCAGCTGGGAGCCCGGTGCACCCTGGGAGCACCAGCGGACGGACGGTACGCGCACGGCCGACGTCGTCGGCACCGTCCTGGAGAGCGTTCGACCGAGCCGCCTGGTCAGCACCTGGGCGCTGCCCGGAGAGGAGCCGACCGGCGGTCCGAGCCGGGTGAGCTTCGACATCGAGGCCTATCAGGGCATCGTCCGTCTGACCGTCACCCACGAGAACCTGGCCGACGAGGCCGAGCGGGACGTGGCAGCACACGGGTGGGCGGCTGTCCTCTCCAACCTGAAGTCGTACCTGGAGACCGGGTCTCCGCTCCCGGTCAAGCCTTGGTCGATGCCGTAGTCGGCGATTGCCGCAGTCGCCGCGGTCGGCGCGCGGCGCTTTGAGATCACGGTCTGGAGTTGAGAAGGAGCGGTCGGGACCGGGGACCGGGACGCGAGTCGGTCCCCGGTGTCGCTGGGCGGGTGCGGGTGCGCCGCGTGGCCGATGGCCGGTGGCCGGTGGCCGGTGGCCGGTGGGGCGTCAGCGGAGCAGGGTGTCGAGGAACGGGTTTCCGAAGATCCGGTGGGGGTCGTAGCGGTTGAGGGTGGCGACGGCCTGGTCCCAGCCGGGGCCGCCGCCGGCGCGCTGGCTGTCGGGGATCACCCGGCCGATGACGTCGGGATCGGCCCAGGTGGCGTCGGCCGTGTAGGCCCAGCCCTTGGACCACTCGACGCGCAGCGCGGCCCGGGTGCCGTCGAAGGTGCTGAGCAGGTACTGCTCCAGATCGTGGCCGAAACTGTGCAGGCCGGGGGTGCCGGGCAGGGTGAGGACGTCGAACCAGACGGCCGTGTCCCACTCGGGGTGGTCGGGGCGGGGGCGGACGGCGGAGAGCAGCGGCGGGAGCGCGCCGGGGACGCCGCTGACCGAGGGGTCGTCCAGGCCGGTGACGCGGATCTCCACCGCACCGTTGATCGGGAACTGGCCGCGTGACTGGTAGGCCGTCAGCAGGTTCTGGTAACCGTTGGTGACCTGGTTGACCACCCACTGGACGTCGGACCGGCGGGCGAGCACCGCGTATCCGTTGGCCGTCATCCGCAGGGTGGTCGGGCGGACGTACTGGAGCAGCGTGCGGGACGGGCCCCAGAGGTCGGAGCGCAGGCCGTCGCCGAGCAGGTGGGTGACGGCGTCCAGGGTGAGCAGGTCGCGGAGCAGCGTGCCGGAGAGCAGCACGTCGGTGAGGTCCCCGGTCAGGCCGATCTTGGCGATCAGATACTGGAGTTGGCCGAAGACCGGGGCCAGCGCCCAGGATCCGCTGACCAGTTCGCCGGCCAGCGTCGCGACCGGTGTGGGGATGATGTCGGAGAACGGGTAGTTGTACGGCTGGTCGACCGCGCGGGCGGCGAAGGGCTGGTCCGGGGTGATGCTCCAGGACTTGAGCCAGGGGAAGTCGGTGAAGGCGAACCAGATCGCCTCCACCCGGCCGTCCCGCTCCAGGAAATCGGCGAAGGTGTTGCCGCTGTCGGCGCCCGGGGGCGCGAAGAGTTCGGTGGCGGGGATGTCCACCCGGCTGACGCAGCGCAGGTTCTGGTCGGCGCCGGCCCGCAGCACGGCCTCGGTGACGAAGGCCCGGCCGAGGTTCACCAGGAACGCGGCGGAGTCCGGCTCGGAACGGTCGAAGGTGCGCAGTGCGAACCGGCCGGCGGTGTCGTCCCAGACGACGGCGGTCAGGCTGGTGACCAGGTTGCTCACCGAGCCGTAGCCGTGGCCGGGCAGCGGGTTCTCCGCGGCGGCCGGCACGGCGGTGCCGTGGCCGCCGATCGCCAGCACGCCGCCGAGCGTGACATCGCCCGGTGCGGGACAGCTGGTGACGCCGAGCCCCTGGCCGGCCAGGTAGGAGAGGATCTGCTCCATGTCGGCACCGGCCTGGGCCCGCACGGTACCCGGCTGGCCGCCGGCACCGATCGCGGTGAGGTGGACGGTGGTGTCGACCAGCAGGACCTGGGTACTGGCCGGGGTTCCGTCGGCCACGGTGAGTGGGGACCAGGTGTGCCGGAAGCCCTGGGCCCGCAGGCGCCAGCCCTGGGAGTAGGCCCAGTTGGCGAGCGTCACGACGTCATCGGGGGTCTGCGGGGAGCAGGTCCAGAGCTGGTCGGCATGGATCTCGCCGGCCCAGTTCTCGAACGCCTGCCGATAGACCGCGATACCGGCGGGGAAGGCGGGCGGCGGCAGCACGCCGTCGGTGACACCGACGAGCGGCGATGCCGTGCCGGTCGAAGTCGTCTCGGCAACGGCGCGATCCGCAGCGATCGCTCCGCGCAGCAGCCACGCGGCGCCGCCGAGAGCCGCGGAGCCGGCCAGCAACCGACGCCGCGTCAGGCCCGCTCTTGCGTCCGCCACGGACCCGTCGGCGGCCGACCCATCGGCCGTCGCCCCGTCGGCCGGCCCGGTCGAGTACTCCTGTGCCATGTCGCCCTCCCTCGTCACACGCGCTGATCGTCACACGCCCTGAATGGCACCGAACGTAGAGCCGAATGGCTCGGACGCGCCCGAGAGTTCTCGATCATTCATCAGTTCGAGTGAACCGACGCCGCACGAGGAAATTTCCCGTGCAGAACGCGCTGCTTCTCCAGTCACCGGACCGCCCCCGAAGCCCGGCAGCCGAGCCGCCCGTGCTAACGATAAGCAGTCCACACCACACACCCCATAGTCCTGCTCGTCACAGGAGTTGACTCATGGTCACAGCGACCGCCACCGAACTCGCCGTCGGTCCTTACACCTTCGACGCACTCGCGGCCGGCCCCGCCGATGGCGAGCTGGTCCTGCTGCTGCACGGCTTCCCGGAATTCGCCGACTGCTGGCGGGCCGAGATCGAGGCGCTCGCGGCGGCCGGCTTCCGGGCGGTCGCCGTGGACCAGCGCGGCTACTCCCCCAAGGCGCGGCCGACCGAGGTCGCCGCGTACGCGGTGCCGGAGCTGATCGCCGACGTGCTCGGCTTCGCGGACGCACTGGAGGCCGAGCGGTTCCACCTGGTGGCACACGACTGGGGTGGCCTGGTCGCCTGGGCGCTGGCCTCGGCACACCCCGAGCGGCTGCTGACCCTCAGCGTGCTGGCCACCCCGCACCCGCGGGCCCTCGGGCGCGCGCTGGCCGGCGACGGCGACCAGCGGGAGCGCTCGCAGTACATCCAGGCCTTCCGCGAACCGGGTCACGTCGCCGAGCAGAAGCTGCTGGCGGACGACGCGGCCAAGCTCCGGGCCGTCTACCGGGGCGTGCTGTCGGGCGACTTGCTCGCGTCGAACGTGGAACGGCTGGCGGACGGCGCGCTGACCGGCGGGCTCAACTGGTACCGGGCGCTCGGCGAGAACCTGTCGATACCGGCCGGTGAGATCACCGCGCCGACGCTCTTCGCCTGGGGCACCGAGGACCAAGCCCTGGGGCGCGAGGCCGCCGAGCTGACGGCCGAGTACGTGACGGCGCCCTACCGCTTCGCGCCGCTGGAAGGCGCCACGCACTGGCTGCCGGAGGCGGATGCCGATCGGGTCATCCCGCTGCTGCTCGCGCACCTGACGGGCTGAGCCGGACCACCCCGAGCGCGGCCGCCCCCGCCGGCATCCAGGGCAGGGGCGACCCCGCCGCCGCACGGTCCTGCGACCGCTGTGACGCCTATTGACGCGGCCGGTCCCGCGATGTGAGTGTTGCACCGGCACACCGTCCATGCACACATCAACTGCCGTCCGCGCACAGCGAGTAGCCCGTGTGCCGGGCGATGCTGACGGCCCGTCGGCCTGCGGACCGCGGCGCCCACCCGGCGTGGCGTTCCCATCCGTGCCGGCTGCACTTCGAAGCGTACGAGCATCACGAGGTCGATGTTGACGTGTCCGCGCCAACATACGTCGAACGCGCCTGCCCGATGGACCGGCCGCGGTACCCGTACCGGGTCGGTCCGCCGTGCGGTCGGTGAGAGGAACCCTTTTGATGAACTTCCGTAAGGCCGCCGTGGCGGCGTTCGCGGTCGGCGTGTTGGCCACCGCCCCCATCCTGCTGCCCGCCACCGCAGCCCAGGCGCAGGGGCCGGCGAGCCCGCAGATCGGCTCGGCGGCGAGCCTGCCCAGCCCCCAGCTCGTCGGCCGGGGCACGGCCCAGGTCTGTGCGGGCATCGCGCGCGGCCGGTGCATGGCCCAGGTCGTCACCGTGGCTCCCGGTTCGGCCAAGGCGCTCGTGACCGGCACCCCGGCCGGGTACGGACCGGCGGACTTCGCCGCCGCCTACAACCTGCCGGCCGGCAACTCCGGCCCGGCCAACACCATCGCGATCCTCGACGAGGGCGCGTTCCCCACCCTCGAGGCCAACCTCAACGCCTACCGCGCGCAGTACGGTCTGCCCGCCTGCACCGCGGCCAACGGCTGCTTCAAGCAGGTCAACGAGCACGGCGGCGCGCCGCTGGCGGCGGGCACGACCGCCGCCGAGAAGAACTTCGACGAGCAGGTCGGCGTCGAGACCGCGCTGGACGTCGACATGGCATCGGCCGCCTGCCCGAGCTGCCAC
This sequence comes from Kitasatospora sp. NEAU-69, assembly GCF_057158765.1. Taxonomy (NCBI): domain Bacteria; kingdom Bacillati; phylum Actinomycetota; class Actinomycetes; order Kitasatosporales; family Streptomycetaceae; genus Kitasatospora; species Kitasatospora sp. NEAU-69. Next base: position 417,558 of record NZ_JBWXUE010000001.1, on the reverse strand, counting down.
ATCCTGGAGCTCACCGTCAACCGGGACATGACGACAAGTCAGGACCAGGCGGCCGAGGACTTCGGCGTGGCGATGAACACCGCGGCGTCGCTCGGTGCGTCGGCGGCCAGCGTCAGCTACCAGTTCGCCCCGGACGCGACGCTCGACCTCGGCCAGGCGGCCCGCGACTTCTACCACCCCGGCATGGCGATCACCGCCTCCTCCGGTGACGGCGGCTTCGAGGGCACCCCGTCGGGCTGGCCGCAGAACCTGCCCACCGTCACCTCGGTCGGCGGCACCGCGCTCTACCGCAGCCCCGGCGCCGGCCACAACGGCTACACCGAGGTCGCCTGGGACGGCTCCGGCAGCGGCTGCGCCGCCGAACTGCCGCCCGCGCTCGGTCAGCCGACCAGCGTCTCGGCCAACTGCGCCGGTCACCGCGCCGGTTCGGACATCTCCGCGGACGCCGACCCGACCACCGGCGCGGCCATCTACGACGACTACACCCCCTTCTCCGGTCAGGCCCAGACCTGGCTGACGGTGGGTGGCACCAGCCAGTCCAGCCCGTACATCGCCGGCGTGTACGCCCGCGGCGGCAACCTGGCCGACGTCGAGGGGCCCAACACGCTGTACGCCGACCCGTCCGCGGCGTTCAACGACGTCACGCTCGGCCAGAACGCCCCGGCGAACAGCGGCTGCACCGTGCTGTGCACCTCCGGCACCGGCTGGGACGGCCCGACCGGCCTGGGCACGCCCAACGGCCTGTCCGGCTTCTGACAGCGCGACGGTCGTCGTAGACGGCGTGGCATCGGCCCCGGGTCGATGCCACGCCGTCCGTCGGCCGCCGCGCTCCTTACGGAGTTCTGACAGCAGGCCGCAACCGCACCGGATGCCGTCTGCCCGCCGCTAGCGTCAGGGCCATGGAGATTCTGCTCACCGGCGGCGCCGGGTTCATCGGCTCGGCGATCGCGGACCGCCTGGTCCGGGCCGGGCACCGGGTGCGGGTGCTGGACGCGCTGCTGCCCGCCGTGCACCCGGACGGCCTGGCCGGCGTGACGCTGCCGGACGAGGTGGAGTTCACGCACGGCGACGTGCGCGACCGGGAGACGGTCGAGCGGGCGCTGCGCGGCGTGGACGCGGTCTGCCACCAGGCCGCCATGGTCGGGCTGGGCCAGGACCTGGCCGACGCGCCCGAGTACGTGAGCTGCAACGAACTGGGCACCGCCGTGCTGCTGGCGGCGATGGCCGGCGCGGGGGTGCGCCGCCTGGTGCTGGCCGGCTCGATGGTGGTCTACGGCGAAGGGCGCTACAGCTGCGCCGAGCACGGCGTCGTCGCGCCGGGTCCCCGGCTGGAACGGGAGTTGGCGGCCGGCCGGTTCGAACCGCCGTGCCCGCGGTGCGGCGCGGCGCTGCTCCCCGGGCTGGCGACCGAGCAGGCGCCGGCCGATCCGCGCAACGTGTACGCCACCAGCAAGCTGGCCCAGGAGCACCTGGCCGCCGCCTGGGCCCGGGCCTGCGGCGGCCGCGCGATCACGCTGCGCTACCACAACGTCTACGGGCCCCGCATGCCGCGCGACACCCCGTACGCGGGGGTCGCGTCGATCTTCCGCTCGGCGCTGGCCGCCGGGCACGCGCCACGGGTCTTCGAGGACGGTGCGCAGCGGCGCGACTTCGTCCACGTCGCGGACGTCGCGGCGGCGAACGTGCTCGCGCTGACCGCGCTGGACGAACGCCCGGACGGCAGCGCGCGGGTCTACAACACGGGCAGCGGCACGGTGCACACGGTCGGCGAGATGGCCCGCGAGCTGGCGGCGGCCTGCGCGGGCCCGGCGCCCGTGGTGACCGGCGAGTACCGGCTGGGCGACGTCCGGCACATCACCGCCGACTCGCAGCGGCTGCGCACCGAACTCGGCTGGCGCCCGGCGGTCCCGTTCGCCGCCGGGATGGCCGAGTTCGCCGCCGCACCACTGCGCGGGCGCGCGGGCTGACACCGCCTGGTCGCCCGGCCGGCCAGGCAACGTGGCGGCCGGGCAACCAGGCAAGCCCCCCGGCCGCGCGCACTACACCAGCGCGGACGCCGCCGGAAGCGCGATCTCGAAGCAGCAGCCGCCGTTGACGTTGTGCACCGAGGCCCGGCCGGCGTGCGCCTCGACGATGCCCCGCACGATCGCCAGCCCGAGGCCGGCCCCGGTGTCGCCGTGGTGCTGCACCGCTCCGCCGCCCCCGGCCTCCGCCCCGCGCGCCGGGCGCGGCGTGCGGGCGCTGCCGCCGCGCCAGCCCGTCTCGAAGACCCGAGCCAGGTCGCCCTCGGGGATCCCGCCGCAGCCGTCGGTCACCGAGAGCACCACCTCACCGGCCTCACGCCGAGCCGCCACCGCGACCACGCCGTCGGTCGGGGTCGAGCGGATCGCGTTGATCAGCAGGTTGCCGAGCACCCGGGTGATCTCCCGGCCGTCCACCTCCACCGGTGCGGGCTCCACCCGCTCCCCGGTCAGGTGCACGCCGCGCTCACGGGCCAGCGGGTAGGCGCCCGCTATCGCGTCGCCGACCAGGTCGTAGACCGAGACCCGGGACGGCGACAGGGTCAGCGCGCCGGCCTGGATCCGGGAGAGTTCGAAGAGGTCGTCCACCATGCCGGTGAGCCGGTCCACCTCGGTGCGGATCCGGCCGTGGTAGCGGTCCGGATCCTCGGCCACGCCGTCCTCCAGCGCCTCGGCCATCGCCCGCAGGCCGGCCAACGGCGTGCGCAGGTCGTGCGAGATCCATGCGATCAGCTCGCGCCGGGAGGACTCCAGCGCCTGCTCGCGCTCCCGCGACTCGGCCAGCCTGGCGCTGGTGGCGGCGAGTTCGGCGCTCAACTCGGCGAGCTCGGAGCCCAGCGGGCCGGTCGGCGCGGCGAAGCCGCCCTCGCTGCCGACCGTCCGGGCGGCCACGGTGAGCGCCCGGCTACCCGCGACCACCCGGCGGCCCAGCAGCGCGGCGGTGACCAGCGACACGACGGCGGCCATGCAGGTCACCGTGATCACGACGCCGAGGTCGTGGTGCGACAGGAACATCGCCTGCGCCACCGCGAGCGTGCCGGTCGTCATCGCGAGCACGGTCACGACGGCGACCACGAAGAGCGAGAGCGCGAGCGAGCGACGTTGCAGCAGCCGGACGGCCGGCCAGCCGAGCAGGCCGGCCGCGCCCGCACCGAGCGCCGCGAAGAGCGCGATCAGCAGCAGATCCTTCACGCGGACGCACCTCCGGCGGCAGCACCAGCGTCGGGCGCGTCAGCACCGGCCGGCCCCACCCCGGCGACCGGGTCGAAGCGGTAGCCGACGCCCCAGACCGTACTGATCAGCACCGGCGCGGCCGGATCGTCCTCGACCTTCTCGCGCAGCCGCCGCACGTGCACGGTCACCGTGGAGAGGTCGCCGAAGTCCCAGCCCCAGACCTTGTGCATCAGCTCGTCCCGCCCGAAGGCCGTGGCCGGATGCTTGGCGAAGAACGTGAGCAGGTCGAACTCTCGCTGGGTGAGCGCGAGTTCACGGTCACCACGGAAGGCCCGCCGGGCCTGCACGTGCAGCGTCAGATCGCCGACCCGCAGCGGCGCCTCGACGCCCGGCGCCGCGGCCGGGGCGCTCTGCCGGCGCAGCACGGCCTGGATCCGCAGCACCAGCTCGCGCGGGCTGAACGGCTTCGTCACGTAGTCGTCGGCGCCCAGCTCCAGGCCGAGGATCCGTTCGGACTCCTCACCCTTCGCGGTCAGCATCACCACGGCCGGACCGTCCCCGCCGCCGGGCCGCAGTCGCCGGCAGACCTCCAGGCCGTCCATCTCGGGCAGCATCAGGTCGAGCACCACCAGGTCGGGGCGCCCGGCGGCGGCGCGGGCCAGCGCCTCCAGCCCGTCGGCCGCCCGGTCCACGGCGTAGCCGGCCCGGAGCAGGTAGCTGCTGACCACCTCGGCGACCGTCGGGTCGTCATCGACCACCAGGATCCGGGCGGCGGGCCGGGCGGCGGGTCGGGCGGCGAGCGGATTTTCTGTCACGCTCCGAGGATAGGGACCCGACCTGAGTACGCGCGCCGGTGCGGGAGCGCCGTAGGACTTCCGTAAGAAGCCCGGGAGCGCCCCCCACGCACACACACACGCGCCACGGCAGCGGCTCCCGGTGACAGCCCGCGCCCGTACGACTTCCGTAAGGTGCCGTAGCGGTCCCGCGCGGGGTCCGGCTGCCTAGCGTGGAGCCCGTGACCTCTCACCTCCCCCCTCCTTCCGGCGACGTCCCTTCCGTCGACGTCGTCCTGCCGTGCCTGGACGAGGCGGCGGCGCTGCCCTGGGTCCTCGGCCGGATCCCGGCCGGCTGGCGGGCCATCGTCGTGGACAACGGCTCCCGCGACGGCTCGGCCGAGCTGGCCCGCGAGCTCGGCGCGACCGTGGTGCACGAGCCGCGCCGCGGCTTCGGCGCCGCCTGCCACGCCGGACTGCTCGCCGCGGACGCCGAACTGGTCTGCTTCCTGGACTGCGACGGCTCGCTCGACCCGGCCCAACTGCCGCGCGTGGTCGATCCGGTGCTCGCCGGCGCGGCCGACCTGGTGCTCGGACGGCGGCGGCCGACCGCGCGCGGCGCCTGGCCGCCGCACGCCCGGCTGGCCAATGCCGTGCTGGCCCGCCGGCTGCGCGCCCGCACCGGCGCCCCGCTGCACGACCTCGGCCCGATGCGCGCGGCCCGCCGCGAACGGCTGCTCGCCCTGGGCCTCGGCGACCGCCGCTCCGGCTACCCGCTCGAGATGGTGCTCACCGCGAACGCCGCCGGTCTGCGGATCGCCGAGGTGGACGTCGACTACCGGCCGCGCGCCGGGCGCTCCAAGGTGACCGGCACGCTGCGCGGCACCCGGCAGGCGGTCCACGACATGCGCGCGGTGCTCGCCGCGCCGCCGCCGACGCTGCTGGTGATCGCCAAGGCCCCGGTGCCGGGCCGGGTGAAGACCCGGCTGACCCCGCCGTACTCGCCCGAGCAGGCGGCCGCACTGGCCGAAGCCGCGCTCACCGACACGCTGCGCACGCTCGGCACCGTGCCCGCCGGACGCCGGCTGCTGGTGCTCGACGGCGCGCCGGGCGACTGGCTGCCGCCCGGCTGGCAGGTGGTGCCGCAGGTGGCCGGCGGCCTGGACGAACGGCTGGCGGCCGCCTTCGGGCACGCGCCCGCCGAGGCGCCGGCGCTGCTGGTCGGCATGGACACCCCGCAGCTGCGGGCCGAGACGCTCGCCGCACCGCTGGCGGCGGCTGCCCGCGGCGGCGCCGACGCGTGGTTCGGACCGGCCGCCGACGGCGGCTTCTGGGCCCTGGGGCTGGCCCGGCCGAGCGCCGAGCTGGCGCGCCGGGTGCTGCTCGGAGTGCCGATGTCCACCCCGCACACCGGCGCCGCGCTGCTGGCACGGCTGACCGACGCCGGCCTGAGGGTCCGTCAACTCCCGGAGCTGACCGATGTGGACGGCGCGGCTGACGCCGCCGCGGTCGCGCGGCTCGCGCCGGACGGCGCGTTCGCACGCTGCTGGCGGAGCCTCGGCGCAGCGGTCGAGGTCTCGGGGTGACGGCGGCGCCTCAGACAGCACAGCAGGCGGCACAGCAGGCAACACAGCGAACAGCGATCGGCGTCGCCCCCCGCGCGGAGCCGCGGATCGCGCCGCCCCGCTCGCCCCGACCAGCCCGATCACCCCGATCACCCCGGCCATGGACCGACGATCCGTTCGCGGAGGCGATGCGAACCGGGCGCGGGCCGCTCTGGCTGCGCCGCGCGGACGGCGAGCGGCACCTGCTGGAGGTCGAGCGGTGGTGCGCGCCGCCGGACGCCGCGGACCGCAGCCTGCTGCTGCGCTGCCTGGTGGCCGGGCGCCCGGCGCTGGACATCGGCTGCGGTCCCGGCCGGCTGGTGACCGAGTTGCTCGCGCTCGGTCTGCCCGCGCTCGGCGTCGATCTGACCGGCGCCGCCGTCGCCCGCACCCGGGAGGCCGGCGGGGCGGCGATCTGCCGCTCGGTCTTCGACCGGCTGCCCGGCGAGGGCCGCTGGGGCACCGCGCTGCTCGCGGACGGCAACCTGGGCATCGGCGGCGACCCGCGCGCGCTGCTGCGGCGGGTCGCCCAGTTGCTCGCGCCGGACGGCGTGCTGCTCGCCGAGGTGGAGCCGGGCCCGGTGGACGAGCGGGTGCAGGTCCGGGTGGAGGACGCCACGGGGTGGAGCGGACCGCCGTTCGCCTGGGCCCGGCTCGGCGCGGACGCGGCTACGGGCTGCGCGGCGGCGGCCGGCCTGCGCGAGCTGGAGCGGTGGGCGGTGGCGGGGCGCAGCTTCGTCGCCCTGGGCCGGTAACGCGCAAGGGGCGGGCCGACGGTCATCCGTCGGCCCGCCCCCCGGTGTTGGCCCGCCCCCCGGTGTTGCCCCACCTCGCCCAGCAACCCCAGCGCTCCGGCGAGCGGGCCCCGGGCCGATGCGTCACGGTGGTAGCAGCGCCGAATCCGACCGGCCCCGCCGGTCAGGCCCAGGATCTGTCCGGCCCAGTTCACGGGAGCAGTCATGACCGAGCACACCTACCGGGTGACCGAGATCGTCGGGTCCTCGCACGAGGGGACCGACGCCGCGATCCGCAACGCGCTGACCCGCGCCTCGCAGACCCTGCGCAACATCGACTGGTTCGAGGTCGTCCAGGTGCGCGGACACGTCGCGGACGGGCAGATCAAGCACTACCAGGTGACCGTCAAGATCGGCTTCCGGCTCGAAGACCTCCCCGCCTGAGCCTCACCGCCCAGGCCGACCGACCACCCTCGGCCGCTGCCCGACCGGCCGTCCAGCGCACCGCCGCCCCGGCCAGCACGAGGCCCAGCGCCACCGCGTACGCGGGCAGCTGGGCCTGCGTGCCGTACAGGTAGGCGACCTGCCCGGCCGCCGGGACGCCCAGCCACTCCCACCGGCCGTCCAGCCCGACCAGCGCCACCACGAGCAGCCCGTACCACGGGTAACCCGGCGTCAGCGCGAGCAGCGCGGTCCCGCTGACCAGCAGCGCGCCCCGCCACGGCCGGTCCGGGTCGCCCCGGCGCAGCACCACGAACACCGCGAGCAGCACCGCCAGCACCGCACCCGGCGCGGCCAGCCGGTCCGGCAGCAGGACCCGGACCAGGCCGAAGCGCTGCACGTCGCCGCTGCCGTCCTGCTGGTAGCCCTCCTCGTGCAGGTAGCCGGGCAGGAAGCCGAGCACCTTGGTACCCGAGAGCAGCAGGTACGGCAGGTAGCTCAGCAGGAACACCGCGGCGGCGGTGGCGAGCAGCCACACCTGCTCCCGGCGCGAACGCCGGTCCGCACGCCCGTCCGCGCGCCGGGCCAGCAGGCCCGACAGCGCCCCCGGTAGCACCAGCGCCGGAATCAGCTTGACCGCCGCCGCAGCGCCGAGCGCCGCACCGCCCGGCCGACGCCGGCCGCCCGCCGTCAGCGCCAGTCCGGCGACGGTGAGCAGCGCGCCGAGCGCGTCCACGTGTGCGTCGTTGACGGCCCAGACGGCCGTGCCCGGGAACCACCCCCACAGCGCCGCCCGGCGCCGCCGTTCGGGCGGCAGCACGACCAGCAGCAGCGCCGTCGTGCCGACCGCGAGCAGCGCGCCGCCGGCCTGCGCGGCGCGCACCCCGTGCCCGTGCTCGACCGCGTGCAGGCCGAGGAACCAGAACTCCGCCACCGGCGGGTAGATGGTCGGCACGGACGGCCGGTTGACGTGGCTGCAGAAGCCGCCGGCCGCCCGCCGCAGGTCCCAACCGACGCAGTCGCCGCCGGGCGGGAAGAGCGCGGGCGCCTGCGCGCGCAGCCCGGCCAGCTGCGGGGCGTCCGGCGGATACGCGTACGGCGAGTGGCCGGCCGCCTGCACCTGGCCGTCCCACAGATAGCGGTACGCGTCGTCGCTGGTGCGCGGCGCGACCAGCAGCGCGCTCGCCGCGACCGCGACCGCGCCCAGCAGCACCAGCGGGGCCACCCACCGGGTCGGGAGCGCCCGCAGTGCGAGCAGCGCGGCGGCGAAGAGCAGCAGGTCGCAGGGGTACCAGAAGGCGAGCGGCGCGCGGTGGCCGAGCGTGCCGCCGCCGGTGAACGTGACGGCCAGCGCGGCGGTGAGCGCGGCGAGCACGATCGGGCAGAGCACCCAGAGCAGCCGGCGCCACCGGAGACGAGCAGCGGTGACTGAGGCGGAAGACGTGACGGAGGGCGCCGCGGAGGACGCGGCAGCAGGAGCGGACACCTCGTCACCCTCCCACCGCGACGGCGCCCGGCACCCTCGCGACGGCACGCCGTACGACTTCCGTAAGCAGCTCGCCCAGCAGCTCGCCGCACGGCACGGCGCCCGGCACGGTCGGTGGCCCGACGTACGACTTCCGTAATCACGTCGCACCCCCGCAAAGCCGCCACGCGGCGGTCTGATGGTGGACGTGAAACCTCACCTCCCCAACCCGTTCCGCCCCGGCCTGCCGAAACTGCCGAAACTGTCGGAGCTGCCGAGACTGTCGGAGCTGCGCCCCCCGGTGACCGAGGACTCGTTCCGGTCCAAGCTGCACGAGCCGCGCACCGCCGTGGTGATCGGCCGCTGGCTCGGCGCTGCCCTGCTGATCTGCTTCGCCACCGGCCTGACCAGCCACCTGCTCCAGGACCCGCCGAGCTGGCTGCGCGACCACCTGCCCAGCCGCCCGGTGGACGGCTACCGGGTCACCCAGGGGCTGCACGTGATCAGCGGGATCGCCGCGATCCCGCTGCTCGGCGCGAAGTTGTGGACCGTGTACCCCCGGCTCTTCGAGTGGCCGCCGGTCCGTTCCGTGCTGCACGCGCTGGAGCGGCTCGGCATCCTGCTGCTGGTCACGTCGATGCTGCTGGAGCTCTTCACCGGGCTGCTCAACACGCTGCAGTGGTACGTGTGGCCGTTCCCGTTCCGCCAGACGCACTTCTGGCTCGCCTGGGTCGCGGTCGGCGGTCTGCTGCTGCACATCGCCGCCAAGGCGCCGCTGATCGCCGAGAACTGGCGCCGGATACGGCCGGGGCAGGCCGAGCGGCGCGGGTTCCTGACCGCCGTCACCGCCTCGGTCGCGCTCGTCACGCTGACCACCGCCGGGCAGAGCGTGCCGTGGCTGCGCCGGCTGGACCTGTTCGCCCCGCGCCGCCCGGACCTCGGCCCGCAGGGCCTGCCGGTCAACCGCACCGCCGCCGCGGCCGGCACCACCAGCACGCCCGCCGACTGGCGGCTCAAGGTCAGCGGGCCGCAGCCGTACGAGCTGAGCATGGCCGAGCTGCTCGCGATGGACCAGCACGAGGCCGAGCTGCCGATCGCCTGTGTGGAGGGCTGGAGCGCCTCGGCCCGCTGGCAGGGCGTGCGGATCAGGGACCTGGTCGCCCGGGCCGGCGCGCCGCCGAGCTCGCGGCTGCGGATCACCTCGCTGGAGGCCGGCGGGCCGTACCAGGTCACCGAGATGGAGGCGACCTACGCGCGCGACCCGCTCACGCTGCTGGCGCTGCGGGTGAACGGCGAGGTGCTGGCCCCCGACCACGGCTACCCGGCCCGGGTGATCGCCCCGGACCGCCCGGGCGTACTGCAGACCAAGTGGGTCAGCCGGCTGGAGGTGCTGTGATGCGGGGTCCTGTGATGCGACGTGCTGCGGTGCGCACGGTCCGGACGCTGCTCGCGCTGGCCGGAGTCGGCGTGATCGGCTTCGGGATCTACGGCCTACTGCACGACCCGTACGTCAACGACCCGCTCGACGTGCTGGTCTGGGCGGTCGGCGGCGCGGTGCTGCACGACGGGCTCTGGCTGCCGCTGGTCTGCCTGGTCGGCGCCGCACTGCCACGGGTCTCCTGGCACGTGCGCGGCGCGCTGATCGTCGCCGCCTCGGTGAGCGCCGTGGCCGTGCCCGCCGTGCTGCGGCACGGCCAGGGCAGCAACCCGACCGTGCTGGCCCTGCCCTATCTGCGCAACTGGCTGCTGACGCTGGCCGCGATCGCCGTGGTCACCGCCCTGGTCACCCCCCTCAGGTCACTGCTGCTCCGTCTCCGCAAGCGCCGCAGCCGTGGAGACGGGAGGCCTGAGACGTGAGAGCCGGGCCCGCCGCCGTCGTACCCAACGGCGGCGGGCCCGTAAGCAGAAGCAGTCCACTCAGAAGCCGTGCAGCCCGGTGGTCACCCCGTCCAGCGCATGCGAGCAGACGCAGTCCCGCTCGGTCGGCAGCGCCTCGACGGCCTTGAAGAGCACGCCGCGCAACCGGTCCACATTGCGCGCGAACACCTCCAGCACCTCGGCGTGGGTGACGCCCTCACCGGTCTCCACCCCTGCGTCCAGGTCGGTGACGAGCGCCAACGAGGTGTAGCAGAGCCCCAGTTCGCGGGCCAGCACGGCCTCGGGATGACCGGTCATGCCGACCACCGACCAGCCGTTCGCGCTGAACCAGCGGGACTCGGCCCGGGTGGAGAAGCGCGGGCCCTCGATCACCACCAGCGTGCCGCCGTCCACGGGTTGCCAGTCCGCCGAGCGGGCGGCGGCGAGCGCGGCGGCCCGCCCGGGCGGGCAGTACGGGTCGGCGGTGGAGACGTGCACCACCTCGGGAACGCTCCCGTCGGGCAGCGGCAGGCCGTCGTAGTACGTCTGGATCCGGCCGGACGTCCGGTCGATGAACTGGTCCGGGACGAGCAGCGTGCCGGGGCCGTACTCCGCGCGCAGGCCGCCGACCGCGCACGGGGCGATCACCTGGCCGACACCGAGCGCGTGCATCGCCCACAGGTTGGCGCGGTAGTTGATCCGGTGCGGCGGGATCCGGTGCTCACGGCCGTGCCGGGGCAGGAACGCGACCCGGCGACCGGCGATCTCACCGAGGAAGAGCGAGTCGCTCGGCGCTCCGTACGGCGTGCCGACGGTGATCTCGGTGACGTCGTCGAGCAGGGCGTAGAGACCGGAGCCTCCGATCACCCCGATCTCCGCTCGCTGGGCGTGCTCGGCGGTCGCGGTCATGGCGAAGCCCCTTCGTTCGGTGCCGGACGGTTCCATCTGGCACCTTACGAGGGGCTTCGCCCTCTTGCTCCCCTGCCGCTCCTTACCGAATCCTGTCGGTGGCGATCAATGATGATCAGTCATGACCAGTGGTGATTGTTGGTGCTCAGTGATGAACGGTCGGCCGCAGCACGGTCTTGAAGGCCGGCACGTGCCAGCGGCCCTGCAGCTCCTCTTCCTCGCTGAGGTCACCGCCGTGCCGCTGCTGCCAGTACGGGTTGTCGTGCGGCAGATGGCCGCTGACTCTGCCGTACATGCCGAAGGTGGCGATGAGCAGACCGAAGGCGAAGCTGAAGATCACATTGGCCATCCGGAACGCCAGGTGGTTCCAGCTGCTGTCGAGCGCGATCAGGCCGACGAAACCGGCCACGAAGAAGATCCCGCCCACCACCATGTTCAGGTTGGAGGCGAAGTTGCCGCCGACGACGGCGCCGATCATCAGGATCCCGCCGAAGACGATCGACAGGATGCCCAGCGAGCCGTTGCTCGAGATGCCCGCGATTTCCTTGCCGTCGGTGCTCAGATATCCGGGCGAACCGGCCAGCCCGAAGCAGCCCCAGATCAGCAGCAGCAGACCGCCGAGTCCGGCGCCGTACCGGTAGACCTGGGCCAGGCGGTGGTCAACGGGAAGTTCGTCCTTCAGTTTCATGACGGCCTCCACCGGAAGGAGTCGTGACCGGGGCGCGTGAACCGCGCTCCCAGTCCAAGCTACGCCCGCCCGGCACACCCGGCGCGGCGCTCCTGATCCGGCGCTCCCGGCCCGGCCACCGCCGGTCACCGAAGGACACGGAAGGCCACGGAAAGCCACCGCTCGCATGCGGCCCGGTGCCACGCCGGCCGGTGGGGGGCGGCCGACGCGGCACCGAGCGGTCAACGCGGGTACTCGTCGTCGTCGACGGGTACCTCGCGGCTCTGTTCGAAGGCGTCCCCCTCGTCCGCGGCCGAGGCCAGCGGGTGCTCGCCCAGCGGGTGCACCAGCTCGTCGGCGGGCGGCTCCGGGTCCTCCGGATCCAGCGAGTCGACCATGAATTCAGCAGCGGCGTTGTCGGTCATGACCTCACCCCAAACGGTTCCGGGGCCACGGCGGCCACTGCGGCCCCGCGATCCCCGTAACTCCTACCCGACAACACTTACCCGACCCAGCGGCTCCCACTCGGCACCCTCCCCCACGCGTCGGCGTGTTGCCCGGCCCGCGCGGTCCGGCGACCTGCCGGTAACCGGGCGGTGAGTGTCCGGTGAGCGGCTGCGGCGGGGCCTAGGTCCAGGCGGTGTCGCGACGCTTACTGATCATCTGACCGGTCATCAACTGCTCCTCCCTCGAACGACATACTGCGGACACGGAGACCGGCCGGTCGGTGCCTCCCCCCGTAGAGGCACCGACCCGGCCGGACTCGGTCGACCATGACCTTGCCGGAGCCCGCTCACGGGCGGGTAACATCCCGATAATGGACCTTCCACAGGCGCCCTCGGACCCCGCCTCAGCCGCGCTCCCGGCCCCGCTGACCCCGTTGCGGTTCGGCCTGCTGGGCCCGCTGACGGTCCATGACGCAACCACCGGGGCTCCGCTGGCCGTGCGCTCCCCCAAGGTCCGCGCGCTGCTCGCGGTGCTGCTGCTGGAGCCGAACCGGGCGCTCTCCCGGGACCGGCTGACCAGCGCGCTCTGGGGCGCCCGCCCGCCGGCCACCGCCGGCACCTCGCTCAACAACCACGTGGTCCAGCTGCGCCGGCTGCTCGGCCCGGACGGCGCGCAGCGGCTGCGCACCGTCCCGCCCGGCTACCTGCTGCGGGTCACCGAGGGTGAGCTGGACAGCGAGACGTTCGGCGGCCACCTGGCCGGCGCCCGATCCGCGCACCGCACGGCGGACTGGCAGACCGTCAGCAGGCGGACCGGCGAGGCGCTGGCACTGTGGCGCGGCACGCCGCTGGCCGACCTGCCGGGGCTCGCCGAGGAGGAGCTGCCGCTGCTCCAGGAGTTGCAGGAGCTGCGGTTGCAGGCGCTGGAGTGGCGCTTCGACGCCGAGCTGGAGCTGGGCCGCGCGCACGGCCTGATCCCGGAGCTCGGCCGGCTGGCCGCCGAGCACCCGCTGCGCGAGTCGTTCCACCGCCAGCTGATGCTCGCGCTGTACCGCACCGACCAGCGGGCCGAGGCGCTCGCGGTGTACCGGCGGCTGCGGCGGACGCTGATCGACGAGCTCGGCATCGAGCCGAGCGCCGGAGTGCGCGCCGCGCAGCAGCAGATCCTGCGGGCCGAGCCGCATACCGCCACCCCGCAGCCCGGCGCGGCGGCGCCGTCGGCCGCTCCGGCGACCCCGGCCGGCTTCGACCCGGCCGGGCAGCCGACGGCACCGCTGCCGGGCGGCGTGCTTCTCCCTGGCGTCCCGACGCAGGCCGGCCCGCCACTCGACAGCCCGGCGCCCGGCAATGCGGCGCCCGGCGCTACGGCGACGGGCAGCACCGCGCCCAGCGGTACGGCACCCGGCACTGCGGCACCCGGCAGCGCGTCCCCGGCGGACAGCCCGGTGCCGGCCGGTGCCGGGCTGCCGCGCGACGTCGCCGGCTTCACCGGCCGCGACGAGGACCTGCAACGCCTCCTCGCCGCCTGCCGCGCGGGCCTGGCGACCGGCACCGAGGTCGGCGTCCACGCGGTGGACGGGATGCCCGGCGTCGGCAAGAGCGCACTCGCACTGCACGCCGCGCACCGGCTGGCCGGCGAGTTCCCCGACGGCCAGATCTTCCTGCCGCTGCACGCGCACACCCCCGGCACCCCCGCCGTCGAGCCGGCCACCGCGCTCGCCGCGCTGCTGCTCACCGTCGGCGTCCCGCCGCAGCAGATACCGCCCGACCTGGACGCGCGGGCCGGTCTGTGGCGCAGCCGGCTGGCCGGCCGGCGGATGCTGCTGCTGCTCGACGACGCCCGCAGCAGCGAACAGGTGACCCCGCTGCTGCCCGGCGCCCCCGGCAGCCTGGTGCTGGTCACCAGCCGCCGCCGGCTGCCCGCGCTCGGCGACGCGCTGCCGATCACGCTGAACGTGCTGTCGCCGTACGAGGCCGCCGCGCTCTTCACCGCGAAGGCCGGCCGGCCCGACCTGGCCCCCGACGACCCGTCGGTGATCGAGGTGGTCCGGCTCTGCGGCTACCTGCCGCTGGCCGTCCACCTGACCGCCGCCCGGCTGCGGCACCGGCGGGCCTGGTCGGTCGCCGACCTGGTCCCCGACCTGGCCGCGGCGACCGGCCGGCTCTGCTCGCTGCGCGCCGAGGACGTCTCGGTGGCCGCCGCCTTCGACCTCTCCTATCGCGATCTGACGCCCGACCAGCGCGGCCTGTTCCGCCGGCTCGGGCTCTACTTCGGCGACGACTTCGACGCCCGCGCGGCGGCCGCGCTCGCCGGCACCGACCTGGCGACGGCGCGCCGGCTGCTGGAGGAGCTGGAGGACCACCACCTGGTGGACGAGCCGGTCCGCGGCCGTTACCGGATGCACGACCTGATCCGCGAGCACGCCCGTGCGCTCGGCGCCGAGGACGAGCCGGGCACCCGGGCCGCGGCCGTCACCCGGCTGCTCGACCACTACCTGGGCGCCGCGACGGTGGTCCGCCGGCAGCTGACCAGCCGGCGGGCGCTCGGCGGCGAGCCGGGCAGGCTGCCGGAGCTGCCCGAGCTGGGCACCCGCGAGGCGGCCTGCGGCTGGCTGCGGACCGAGCGCGGCAACCTGCACGCCGCCGTCGTCTACGCGGCCGCGCACGACTACCCGTACCACGCGGTCCGGCTGCCCGCCGCGCTGCACGACTTCCTGCGCACCGAGGGGCACTGGAACGAGGCCCGCGCGCTGCACCACATCGCGCTGGAGACCGCCGCGCGCACCGACGACCGGCTCGGCCAGGCCGAGGCGCTCACCCACCTGGGCACCTTCCAGCGGCTCACCGGCGAGCACGAGGTCGGCGCCGCGCACCTGCGCCAGGCGCTCGCGCTCTTCCGCGAGCTCGGCGAGCCGAGCGGCCAGGCCGCGGTGCTGACCCAGCTCGGCGCGATGGAGCGCACCTTCGGCGAGAACGCCGCCGCGCGCGAGTACTTCCGGCGGGCACTGGCGCTCGCCGTCGCCGCCTTCGACCAGCGGGCCGAGGCCGAGGCACGCAGTCAGCTGGGCATCCTGGGCCGGATCACCGGCGAGTACGCCGAGGCGACCGAGCAGGCGGCCCAAGGGCTGCAGCTGTTCCGCGCGCTGGGCGACCGCGCCGGCCAGACCGCCGCGCTCAGCGAGCTGAGCCTGATCCAGCAGCTGACCGGCGACTTCGCGGCCGCCGAGGAGAGCCTGCGCGGCGCGCTGACGCTCTGCCGGATGGGCAGCGACCGGCCCGGCGAGGCGTACGCGCTGGCCAACCTCGGCTCGCTGCAACAGCTCACCGGCGACTACGCGGCGGCCGAGGCGGCGCACCGCCAGGCGCTGGCGCTCTTCCGCGGCCTGGGCAACCGGATCGGGCACGCCAACGCGCTGATGGGCCTGGGCGCGGTCCGGCTGGTCACCGGCCAGTACCAGGCGGCGGAGCGCGACCTGCTGCGGGCCGGCGCGATGTACCAGGAGCTGGACGAGGCTCGCGGACGGATGAACATCGGCGCCTACCTCGGCGTGCTCCAGCAGGCCACCGGGCGGCACGCCGAGGCGGCGGCCAGCCTGCGGCACGCGCTCGGGCGCTACCGCGAGCAGGGCGACCGGCTCGGCGAGTCCCGGGTGCTGGCCTACCTGGGGGACGTGCTGATCTCGCGCGGCGAGTACCCGGCCGCCGAGGAGCACCTGCGGCAGGCGCTGGCGAACTGCCGCGAGCGCGGGGACCGGGTGGGCGAGGCGGAGGCCGGCAACATCCTCGGGCGGCTGCTGGTCCTCCGCGCGGCGGACGGCTCGGCGGACCGCCCCGCCGCCGCACCGGTGACCGGGACGGTCGGCGGAGCGGCGACCGGCTCGGTGACCGGGCTGGTGAGCGGGCCGGCCGGCGGCCCGGCGGACGCTTCGGCGGGCGGTCGGCTGGCGCAGGCGCGGGCGGTGTTCGCGTCGGCGCTGGAGACGGCGGTGGCGGCCGGCTCCCCGCTGGAGGAGGCACGGGCACTGGAGGGCCTGGGCGGCTGCGATCTCGCGGCCGGTGACACCGCTGCCGGTACCGAACGGCTGTCGGCGGCGCTGGCACTGGCCCAGCGGCTCGGCGTGCCGGACGCCGCCCGGATCCGCGGCCGGCTGACCGCCGCGCAGGCGGCGGACTCGCTGGCCTGCTGACCCGCCCGGCGCGGCCATCGGGCGGCCCACCGGGCGCGCAGGACGGGCTCGCAGGCCGGGCTCGCAGGGCGACCGGCGTCACCCCTGGGACCGGTGCGGCTTGCGCCCTGGCGGCGACCGGCGAGGCTGGTAGGGAGGTCCGCCCGCGACGCACCCCGAGGAGAGCGCGTTGAACAGCGCGTTGAACTACGCCCACTGGTCGGTGCGAGTGGTGTCCTTGCTGATCGACCTGCTCGCCTGCGGGGCGCCGAACATCATCGCGGGCGTCTTCGACCCCGACAACGCCGCGCTGCAGGTCGGCCTCGGCGCGGTCTCACTGCTGCTGCTCGGCTACAACCGCTGGTACCTGGCCGGGCGGACCGGGCAGAGCTGGGGCAAGCAGCTGATGAGCATCGATCTGGTCCGGCTGGACGGCAGCGAGCCGGTCGGCGTGCTCCGGTCGTTCCTGCGCGACCTCGCGCACCTGCTGGACACCCTGCCCTGTCTGCTGGGCTGGCTCTGGCCGATCTGGGACCGCCGGAAGCAGACCTTCGCGGACAAGCTCGCAGCCACCGCCGTCCTCGGCGCGCCCTGACCCGCGCCCTGGCCCGTGCCCCGTGCTTTACCGGGCCGTCGGCCGGGTCGCGATGACCACCTCGGTGCGGATCCGCTCCTCGAACCTGCCCGCCGGTTCGAACGCGCTCAGCGCGGCCCGCAGGTCTCGCTCGAACGGCTCCCGGTTCGCGCCGAGTTGGGCGGGGCTGCTGTAGCTGTAGGAGAACTGGAGGCCGACCAGCTGATCGAGGCTGCGGCTGATGGTCCGGTCCCACTGCGCGAACTCCATCCGGGAGAACGGCGATTCGGCCACCACCCGCTCGTGGCGCAGCTCGGGCTGGTAGACGTACAGCCCGGAGCCGGCCCGCCGCTGCGGGCCCAGGTAGCGGGACCGGACCTCGGCGATCACCGCTCCCCAGGACGGCGGCGCGATGTCCTCGTGGTCGGCGCCGACCGTGGTGAGCACCACGGCACCGCCGGGGGCGATCAGGGCGTCCAGATCGCGCAGGAGCCGGGCGCGGTCGGTCCAGTGGAACGAGGCACCGAGCACCGCGTGGTCGAGCGGTCCGAGCTCCGACGCGGCCAGCGTGGTGAAGTCGCCGAGCTGCCAGCGGATGTTCGACACCGCTGCCTCGTCGGCGAGTTGCCGCCCGACCGCGAGCATCTGCGGCTCCGGGTCGAGCGCGACGACCTCGCGCACCAGTCGGGCCAGCGGCAGCGCGAGCGCGCCCGTTCCGGTGCCCAGGTCCAGCACCCGCTGGCTGCCGTCCAGTTCGAGCCGCTCTCGGAGCAGCTCGAACAGCGCGGGGTGGTACGGCGGGCGGTACTTCGCGTAGTACGGAGCGGTGGAGGCGAAGAGTTCACTCGGTCGGTAGGCCATGGCCGTCACTCTGGCGAATCCGGCGTCCCACTGCCACGCGTTATCTCCAGGAACCGCCCGATCAGCGGGTTGTCGTCGGCGGCGCGCCAGCAGACCGCCACCGTGGTCCGGGTGTTCGGCACCACCCGGCGGTACGCGACGCCGCTGAGCCGGATCCGCCGGATGCTCGCCGGCGCGATCGAGACCCCGAGTCCGGCGCCGACCAGTGCGCTGACGGTCTGCCACTCCACCGCCCGCTGTCTGATCCGCGGCTCGAACCCGGCTGCCGCGCACAGCCCGAGGACCTGGTCGTGCAGCGCCGGGCCGAGCATCCGCGGCAGCAGCAGGAACGACTCCTCGGCCAGGTCGGCCAGTTGGACGACGCGCCGACCGGCGAGCGGATGGCCGGCCGGCAGCACCGCGACGAACTCCTCGGACAGCACCGGCGCGTGGGCCAGACCGGGCTCGGCGTGCGGCTCGCGCAACAGGCCGACGTCGATGGTGTGTTCGTGCAGCGCGGCGAGCTGCGGCGCAGTGGTCATCTCGACGAGCTCCAGCTCCACGCCTGGGAACCGGTCCCGGTACGCGCGCACCAGGCCGGGCAGGATGGTCAGCGCGAGCGAGGCCGAGAACCCGACCCGGAGCCGCCCGGCCGCACCGGCACCGGTCCGGCGGGCCGCGTCGAGTGCGGCGGACAGCCCGGTCAGCGCCTGCCGAACCGCCGGCAGCAGCTCCCGGCCGGCCGGCGTGAGCGCAACCGGCCCCGGGCCCCGGTGCAGCAGCGGGTACCCGACCCGGTCCTCCAGCCGCCGGATCTGCTGGCTCAGCGGCGGCTGCGCGATACCGAGCCGCTGCGCCGCCCGGCCGAAGTGCAACTCCTCGGCGAGCACCGCGAAGGCGTGCAGCTGCGACAGCGAGAGCTCCGGGCGATCCATACGCCCAGAGGTATCACACGATGCCGGAACGACTATTGGACGTATCGGAGCCGGCCCGCCTAGCGTTCGCCGCATGATCGAACGACGCGCCATCCTGAGCGGCTCCACCTTCGAGGAACAGATCGGCTACGCCCGCGCGGTGGTGGTCGGCGACCACGTTTACGTGTCCGGCACCACCGGGTTCGACTACGCGACCATGACGATCTCCGAGAGCGTGATCGAGCAGGCCGAGCAGTGCCTGCGGAACATCGAGTCGGCGCTGACCGAGGCCGGCGGCACGCTCTCCGACGTGGTCCGGGTGCGCTACCTGCTCCCGCGGCGCGAGGACTTCGAGCCCTGCTGGCCTGTCCTGCACGGCCGCTTCGCCGTGGTCCGCCCGGCCGCCACGATGATGGTCTGCGAGCTCGCCGACCCGCGCATGAAGATCGAGATCGAGGTGGACGCGGTCATGACGCGCTGAGTCCACGGCTCCAGCGCCGACGCAGGCGGGGAACGCCGTGCGGATCCCAGGCGAACACTCGGTGACGGGCGGCGGAATGTTGGATTCCGATATCAAGGCGGGTCCGGCGCAGCACCAGGTCAGCGGTTCTGGCCCGGCGGCCGGGCGATTAGGGTGCGCGTCAGGTTTTCCCCGCCTGACCGTATGACCGTACGACTGATCGGAGTCCCCTGTGTCCAGCATCTGGCCCGCCGGCCCGCGCCGTGTCCTGGTGGTCGGCATCGACGGTGTCCGCCTCGACCTGCTGCCCGAGCTGGCCACCCCGCGGCTGGACGAGGTGGCCGACGCCGGATTCCTCGCGCCGGTGCAGGTGGACGACGCGACACCGACCATGTCCGGCCCGTGCTGGGCGACCATCACGACCGGCGTGACGGTCGCCAAGCACGGCGTGCTCGGCAACCACCTCGGCGGAAACCGGCTGGACGTCTTCCCCGACTTCACCACCCGGCTGGCGGCCGTGCACCGGCGCCGGACCTTCGCGGTGGGCGGCTGGGAGCCGCTCTTCCTGGCCCGCCAGGGCGGCCCGCTGTTCGCCGCCCCGGGCCGGCTCTCCTACATCGCGCCGCTGGAGGACACCCCGCAGGCCTGGGAGGTCTGCGACGAGCGGGTGACGGCCGAGGCGGTCACCGTGCTGACCGGCGACGACGACCCGCAGGCCACCTTCGTCTACCTCGGCGCGGTGGACGAGACCGCGCACTTCCTGGGCTGCGGCGAGGAGTACCGCGAGTCGATCCGCACCGCCGACGCGCGGCTGGGCCGGCTGCTGGACGCCGTCCGCAGCCGCCCGACGTTCGCCGACGAGGAGTGGACGATCATCGTCGTCACCGACCACGGCCACGTCGACCAGGGCGGCCACGGCGGGCGCACCGAGCTGGAGCGCACCGCCTGGGTCGCCGCCTGCGGCCCGGACCTGCCGGCCGGCGCCCCCGTGCAGCCGGTCCGCCACGTGGACGTCGCCGCCCACGTGTACGCGGCCCTGGAGATCGTGCCGGACCCGCACTGGACCCTCGACGGCCGGCCGTTCACGCCGGCGGCGCAGCCGGTTCCGGTCGCCTAGAAGGGCGCCTGGAGAGCAGTCGAAAGGCCCGATACCCGGCACCGCATCGCGGTGCCGGGTATCGGGCCTTTCCAAGCCCGGACAGGCCCTAGAGCACCTTGACCAGCTTCTCGAAGGCCAGATCGGGCCGCTTCGGGATGCCGAAGCGCGAGTCGCCGTACGGGAACGGCGAGAGCTCCCCGGTGCGCCGGAAGCCGCGGCGCTCGTACCAGGCGATCAGGTCCGCGCGCTGGACGATCACCGTCATCTCCATCTCGCCGACGCCCCACTCCTCGCGCGCGAAGCGCTCCGCCTCGGCCAGCACCGCGCGGCCGACGCCGCCGCCCTGGAGCGTGGGCCGGACCGAGAACATGCCGAAGTAGGCGCTCGCCCCGCGCCGCTCCACCTGGCAGCAGGCCAGCAGCTCAGCCGTGCCCGCACCCGCACCCTCGCCGTCGCCGCCACGGCGCTCGGCGAGCAGCACCCGGCTGTCCGGCCGGGCGAGCGTCTCGGCGACCGACGCGGGGTCGGTGCGCTGCCCGTCCAGCAGGTCCGCCTCGGTGGTCCAGCCCACCCGGCTGGCGTCGCCGCGGTAGGCGGACTCCACCAGCTCGACCAGCGCCGCGACGTCCTGCTCGGTCGCAGGGCGGAAGAGCAGCTCGGGGGCGGGGACGGACGCTGTCATGCAGTACTCCAGATAATCCGAACGGGGGATAAGCAGGGGATAGCCGAAAAGGCCCTCCAGGAATCGTGCCACAGCGCCCCGCCGCACCCGCCACCCCGGCTCCCCCGCCGAACCGGCCCGCCCGCGCTGCGCCACCCGGTCTCCCGAAGCCCCCGAATGCCACGGCGGCACTCCCCGTATGGGTCAGCCCGGATCGGCAACGCCCCACGCTCGGGGAAGGATGAGCCCGTGCCCGCCCACTCCCACACCGCCCAACCCCACACCGTCCACTCCCACACCGACCGCAGCGACGCCGTCCACCTCGACGCCGTCCACCTCGACCACCGGGGGCTCTGACCAGCATGCACCCGCGCATCTTTGCGATCTTCACCGCATTCCTGCTCGGGGCGCTCGGCCTCGGCGCGGTCGCGGTCACCCAGTGGGTCCCGGTGGCTCCGGCGGCGGCCGGGTCCGGCGCCGGCGGTATCGCGGCCGGCCGTCCCGTCCGGGCCGGCGGCGCCGCCTCCGCCTCCCCGACCGGCGACCCGGCGGTCTGGACCCGGAGCACCCTGCGCAACAAGCTGATGTCCGAGATGGACGCCACCGACCCCGGCGTCGCGCTCGCCGACCTCGACAAGATCACCAAGGCGAAGCCGTACACCGTGCGCTTCTGCCACCCGATCGCGCACGAGCTGGGCCACGCCGCCGTCAAGCGGTACAACTACGACTTCGCCAAGGTGCTCTCGTTCCCCCACGACACCTGCGCCTCCGGCTACCTGCACGGCGCGGTCGAGGAGATGCTCGCCGCCTCCACCGACCCGGGCAACGACCTGCTCAAGCTCTGCCAGCCGCAGATGACCGGCCCCTGCGTGCACGGCACCGGCCACGGCACGATGTTCGTCACGAAGCAGAACGTCCCGGCCGCCCGCGACCTGTGCAGCAAGTACGGCTCGCAGAGCCGGATCATCACCTGCTCCGAGGGCCTCTTCATGCAGCTGTTCGGTCCGGACGAGGAGGACGAGAACGCCAAGGCGCAGCTGCCCGCCGACAAGCTGGCCACCGAGCCGCTCTACCCGTGCCCGGAGCAGCCGGCGCTCTTCCAGTCAGCCTGCTACTTCTACGCGCCGACGTTCTTCCTCTCCTCGCACGACTACCCCAACCACCCGGAGGTCTACGCCCAGGCGCTCAAGTGGTGCCTGAACGCGCAGGCCGGCGGCGGGGCCGGGGACTGCAGCCGGGGCGTCGGCTCGCGCACCATGAAGTACAACCTGGACCAGGAGGACTGGGTCGGGCAGCAGTGCGCGAGCGCGGCCGACAGCTGGCAGCGTAAGTCCTGCGTGGACGGGATGGTCAGCTACTACACGGTCAACTACACCGACCCGGGGGCCGCCGGCCGGCTCTGCGCCAAGCTGACCAACGAGGAGATCGCCCGCGACTGCCGCTCCTCGGCCCACCTCTCCGGCTCGCTGGACTAGATCCGGACCGGATGCAGCAGCGGGCCGGCAGCGCCACACCCGTACCATCGCCCCCATGCACCCCACCGCAGCCGATGCCGCAGCAGCCGCGGCCACGTCCGCAACCGCCGACCAGACGTTTCGCGCCGCCGCGCGGAGCGCCGCCGACCTGGTCGCCGACTACCTGGCGGCCGTCCCGGCCGGGCCGGTCTGGCAGCCGATGGACCCGGCCGCCCGCGAGCAGCTGCTGAACGCCCCGCTGCCGCGCACCGGCCGGGAGCTGGACGAGCTGCTCGGGGTGATCGCGGCCGACGTGATGCCGGCCCCGATGGGCAACGGGCATCCGCGCTTCTTCGGCTGGGTCAACTCGGCCCCGGCGCCGGCCGGCGTGCTGGCCACCCTCGCCGCTGCCGCGATGAACCCCAGCTCGGCCGGCGGCGACCACGCCGACGTGCACCTGGAGCGGGCCGTGGTGCGCTGGATAGCCGAGCTGGTCGGGTTCCCGCACCCGCCCGGCGGCGGGCTGCTGACCTCGGGCACCTCGATGGCCACCATCGTCTGCCTGGCCGCCGCGCGCGGCCGGGCCGCGGCCCGCGCGGGGTGGGACGTGCGGGCCGACGGCCTGTCCGGGATGCCGCCGCTGGTCGGCTACGTCACCGGGGAGACGCACTCCTGCGTCCGCAAGGCCGCCGAGCTGCTCGGCCTGGGCAGCCGCAACCTGCGGACCGTCCCGGCCGATGCCGACGGGCACCTGGACGTCGACGCGCTGCGCGCGGCGGTCGCCGAGGACCGGGCGGCCGGGCGGCTGCCGTCGTTCGTGGTCGCCTCGGCCGGGACCGTCAACACGGGCGCGGTGGACCCGTTCGAGCCGATCGCGGACCTCTGCGCCGACGAGGAGCTCTGGCTGCACGTGGACGGCGCGTACGGGGCGTTCGGCGTGCTGGACCCGGTCATCGCGCACCGCTACGCCGGTCTGGAACGGGCCGACTCGCTCGCGCTGGACCCGCACAAGTGGCTCGGCGTGCCGGTCGACTGCGGCTGCGCGCTGGTCCGCGACCCGGCGCTGCTGCGCGAGACCTTCTCGCTCGTCCCGTCCTACCTGCGCGACGAGGAGGCGGGCGGGCTCGGCTGGTTCTCCGAGTACGGCACCGAGCAGACCCGCCCGTTCCGCTCGCTCAAGGTCTGGGCGACCATCGCGCACCGCGGCCGCGACGGCCTCGCGGCCGACCTGGCGCAGTGCACCCGGCTGGCCCGCAGGCTCGGCGAACTCATCGAGGCCGACCCGGAGTTGGAGCTGCTGGCGCCGGTCGAGACGTCGATCGTGGCGTTCCGGGCCCGGCCGCGCACGCTGGACGGAGCCGGGCCCGACACGCTCAATGCGCTCAACGCGGCCCTGCCGCTCGCCGTGCAGCGGCGCGGGCAGGCCTTCGTCACCGGGACGGTGCTCGGCGGCCGCGAGGCGCTGCGCGCCTGCCTGCTGAACGCGACGACGACCGAGGCCGACTTGGCCGTACTCCTGGCCGAAGTCCGCGCGGCCGCAGCCGAGCTGACGGATCATCACGGTGATACCGGCCAGTAGCCAGGCCGATCGACGGCGCCCGGGTTGACCAGGACTGTTACTTACACAGAAGACATTTACCAGTCGGTCATAACTCATTCGTGATCGTGAAACACCAGGGCGTCATCGTGGAGTCATGACTCAGCTGCGCCGTGCCACCACCTCCCGCGTCACCACCTCCCGCATCACCGCCCAGGCCTCCCGGGCCGAGCGGCGCCGGGCCGGCACCGAGCGCTGGCGCCGCGAGACCGTCGAGCTGGCCGCCGTCTTCCTCGCCGTGGCCACCGCCGACCTGACCGCCAACGTGGTCGTGCACGGTCACGACGGCCCGGTGCTGCTGGTCGCCTCGGCCGCCGCACTGGTCGCGACGGCGGTGTTCCACGTCTGGTGGTCGCACCGCCACCCGCACGGGCCGCCGGGCCCCGAATCCCTACACGACAGCGGCCCGGCCCGGTCCGACGCGACCGGGGCGACGGGGGCGACCGACCCGGCCGACAGCCCCGCGACCGACGGTGCCGGTGCACAGACCCGGCTCTGGCGACTGCGCGCCACCGTCTCGGACGCCCCGGGCAGCCTGGCCGGCGTCTGCACCGCGCTCGCCGTCCTGCGGGTGAGCATCATCTCCCTGCAGACCCACCCCCTGCCGGACGCCACCGTCGACGAGTTCCTGCTGCGCGCCCCGCGCTCGCTCGCCCGCTCGGCACTGGCCGACGCGGTCGCCCGGGCCGGCGGCGCCGACGTCTGGACCGAGCCGGCCGACGCACACGATCTGGTGGACGTCCCCACCGACGTGCTCGCGCTGGCCACCCGCACCGCGCTGGACGCCGCCGAGCTGCCGGTCGCGCTGCGCCGGCTGTTCGGCCAGGTCACCATCCGCCAGTTCGCGCGCTCGGGGGCCGACGACAGCCGCCCGGCGCCCAGCCTGGAGGGTCACCTGATGCGGCTGCCCGCACCGGGCGGCGAGCTGATCGAACTCTCCCGGCCGCACCTGCCGTTCACCCCGACCGAGTTCGCCCGGGCCAAGGCCCTGGTCGAGCTCGACGCGGTGCTCGGGCCGCGGGTCCCGGCGGTCAGGGACCGGCTGCGGCTGCCCGCCGACCCGGGCACCGCCACCAGCGCCGGCACCGGCACCGGCAGCACGAGCTCTGCGGCCGGCGCCGAGCTGACGGTCCGCCGGGCGCACGCCGGCGACCAGGCGGCGGCGCTGGCCATGCACCGCCGCTGCTCGGCGGCCACCCTGCGCCGCCGCTACCACGGGCCGGTCGCGGACGCCGACCGTTACCTGCACCACCTGCTCGACCCCCGGCACGGACAGACGCTGGCCGTGCAGACCGCCGACGACCGGATCGTCGCGCTCGCCCACCTGATGTGGGACGGCGACAGCGCCGAGCTGGCCGTCCTGGTCGAGGACGGCTGGCAGCGCCGCGGCCTGGGCCTCGACCTGCTGCGCCGGATGGCCGCACTGGCCGCCGAGGCGGGCGTGGCGACCGTGTACGCCGTCACGCAGGCCGGCAACACCGCGCTGATCGGCGCGATGCAGCGACTGGCGATCCCGCTGGACTACCAGGTCGAGGACGGCACGCTGGTGATCACCGCCTACCTGGCCGGCGCCGCCGAGCAGCTGCCGACCCCGTGGCCGTCGGTGCCCGGCCGCTCCTGAGCCGCCCGCTGAGCCCGCTCGGGCGAGCCAGGACCAGACCGGACCAGAACCGAACCGGGAGCAGCCCGGGAGCCGTGCGGGAGCTGTCCCCGCACGGCTCCCGGGCTGCTCCTCGATTGCTCCTCGATTGCTCCTCGGCTGCTCCTCGGCTGCTCCCGGTCCGACCCGGACACCGCCCGGCCGGGCACCCGCGGCAGGCACCCGGCCGGGCTGACCGGAGGCCGTCAAAGTACTGTTTCCACTGGTCGCAGCGCCGTCGGAAGCGCCGTCAGAGGCCTGACCGGGCAACCGAGGATGGGGCCCGTGGCTCGGTGCTGCGGGACGGAGCCGTTAGGCTGGCCCCGTCCCCGCCGCCCGACGGCCCTGACTAGGCCAAAGGGAGGTCGCCCGTAAGAGGAGGAACCCCTGAGCATGCCAGGCACCGGATCGGAGGCCGCGGCCACCGGCGCGCGCGACTCCTCACTGCCCGCCCGCTCCAAGCTCGCCGTCACCGCGGGCAAGATGGCCGGCGCCGTCTCCCGCGCAGCCGGCCGCGGCAGCGGCTCGGTGATCGGCGGCAAGGTCGCCCTCAAGCTCGACCCCGACCTGCTCGCGCGGCTCGCCGACCACCTCGACGTCGTCCTGGTCTCCGCGACCAACGGCAAGACCACCACCACCAGGCTGATCGCCGAAGCACTCGGCGCGGCCGGCCCCGTCGTCTCCAACGCGCTGGGCGCCAACATGCCCGCCGGCATCACCGCGGCGCTGGCCGGCGGCTCCGACGCCCGCTACGGCGTGATCGAGGTGGACGAGAAGTACCTGGCCGGCGTCGCCCGGGACACCGCCCCGAAGGCCATAGCGCTGCTGAACCTCTCGCGCGACCAGCTCGACCGGGCCGCCGAGACCCGGATGCTGGCCGAGAAGTGGCGTGAGGGCCTCAAGGACACCCAGGCCGTGATCATCGCCAACGCGGACGACCCGCTGGTGACCTGGGCCGCCTCCTCCTGCCAGCGGGTGGTCTGGGTGGCCGCCGGTCAGGCCTGGAAGGAGGACGCCTGGTCCTGCCCGTCCTGCGGTGGGGTCATGCAGCGTCCGGGCGACGACTGGTACTGCCAGGAGTGCGGGTTCCGCCGTCCGCAGCCGCACTGGGCGCTCCAGGGCGCCCACGTGATCGACCCGAACGGTGCCGCCTGGCCGATCCAGCTCCAGCTGCCCGGCCGCGCCAACCTCGCGAACGCGACCAGCTCGGCCGCCGTCGCCGCCGTCTTCGGCGTGCCGCCGCAGGTCGCGCTGGAGCGCATGCAGTCGGTCGCCGCGGTCGCCGGGCGCTACGACGTGGTCAGCTACCAGGGCCGCGACGTGCGCCTGCTGCTGGCCAAGAACCCGGCCGGCTGGCTGGAGACCTTCTCGCTGATCGACGGCCCGCCGGCCCCGGTGATCCTCTCGGTGAACGCGATGGACGCCGACGGCACCGACACCTCCTGGCTCTGGGACGTGGACTACGAGCGGCTGCACGGCCACCCGATCTTCGTGATGGGCCAGCGCCGACTCGACCTCGCGGTCCGCCTGGAGGTCGCCGGTCTGCAGTTCCAGGTGGTGGAGACGCTGGACGAGGCGGTCCGGATGGCGCCGCCCGGCCGGATCGAGGCGATCGCGAACTACACCGCGTTCCAGCAGCTGCGCAAGGTGGTGGCGGGCTGATGGGCACTCCTCCCCCGCCGCCGGGCTACCAGCCGCAGCCCGGCTACCCGCAGGATCCGCGCCAGCAGCCCGGCTACCCCCAGCAGCCGCAGCAACCCGGCTACCCCCAGGGCCCCGGCCCCGGCCGGCCGCAGCAGCAGCCCGGCTACCCCCAGCAGCCGCAGCAGCCGGGCTATCCGCAGGGTCCGGGCCATCCGGGCCAGCAGCAGCCGCAGCAGCCCGGCTACCCCCAGGGCCCGGGCCCCGGTGGGCAGCCGCAGCCCGGCTACCCGCCGCAGGCACCGGGTCACCCGGGAGCGCCGTACCCCGGCGCCCAGCAGCCCGGCGCCGGTCAGCAGCCCCCGGCTGCCCACCAGCCGCCGCCTGCGCACCAGCCCCCCGCGGGGCACCGGCCGCAGCCCGACCAGCAGCCGTCGTACGGAAGGTCTTCGAGGATGAGCGACAGCAGCCTGCGGCTGGTCTGGGTGTACCCCGACCTGCTCAGCACCTACGGTGACCGGGGCAACGCCCTGGTGATCGAGCGCCGGGCCCGCCAGCGCGGGCTGAACGTCGAGCGGATCGACGTCCGGTCCGACCAGCGGGTGCCGACCAGCGGCGACATCTACCTGATCGGCGGCGGCGAGGACCGCCCGCAGCGGCTGGCCGCCGAGCGGCTCCGGGTGGACCCGGGCCTGCCGCGCGCGGTGGACAACGGCGCGATCGTCTTCTCGGTCTGCGCCGGCTACCAGATCCTCGGCCACGAGTTCATCAACGACCTCGGCGAGCGCGAGCCGGGTCTGGGCCTGCTGGACGTCTGGTCGGTGCGCGGCGAGGGCGCCCGCAGCGTCGGCGACGTGCTGGCCGAGCCCGACCAGCGGCTCGGCCTGCCGACGCTGACCGGGTTCGAGAACCACCAGGGCGTCACGCACCTCGGCCAGGGCGTGTCCCCGCTGGCCCAGGTCACCGCGGGCGGCGGCAACGGCGACGGCAACGGCACCGAGGGCGCCTGGCGGGACACCGTCTTCGGCACCTACCTGCACGGCCCGGTGATGGCGCGCAACCCCGCCGTCGCCGACCTGCTGATCAAGCTGGCACTGGACGTCAACGCGCTCCCGCCGGCCGACACCACCTGGTACGAGGCGCTGCGGGCCGAGCGGATCGCCGCCACCACCCGCCAGCCGGCCTGAGGCCCGGGGCCTGGGCCCTGGGCCGGCCAGGCCGCTTCCCGGTCAGGACCCGTCCTGACGAGCCGTCGGTGAATTCTCCCCGGCCGCCGGATGTCCAGCATTCGGCGGCCGGAGCTCCGACGGCGAGATAGCTGGACAATGAGAACCGTCGGATGCACACCCTCCTCGGCAACCGGCTGCACACCCGCGCGGGCGCGCCGAAGACGCCGCCCCGTGCCTGCTCCCGCCCGGCCGGAGGCGGGGGCCGCTATGATCAGCTTCGGGGTGAAATGCCCGAATTCTGACCCCGCCCTTCCAAGGTGGTAGTCCGGCCGTCCGGTTCTTCCCCCAGCCTGGCGGCTGGGCGGTGCCCCCAGGGGAGTTGCAAAAAGAAATGCGTATTGGTGTGCTGACCAGCGGCGGCGACTGCCCCGGTCTGAACGCTGTGATCCGCTCCGTGGTCCACCGGGGGGTGGTCGACCACGGCGACGAGATCATCGGTTTCCAGGACGGCTGGCGAGGTCTACTCGAAGGCGTCCACCGCCCGCTGACCCTCGACTCGGTCAGCGGCATCCTCGCCCAGGGCGGCACGATCCTGGGCTCCTCCCGGGTCCAGCCCAGCCACCTGCGGGACGGCGTGGCGCGGGCCAAGAAGCTCTGCGCGGACCTCGGCATCGACGCGGTCATCCCGATCGGCGGCGAAGGCACGCTGAAGGCCGCCAAGCTGATGAGCGACGGCGGCCTGCCGGTCGTCGGCGTGCCGAAGACCATCGACAACGACATCGCCTGCACCGACGTCACCTTCGGTTTCGACACCGCCGTCTCGGTCGCCACCGACGCGCTGGACCGCCTCAAGACCACCGCCGAGTCGCACCAGCGGGTGATGGTCGTCGAGGTGATGGGCCGTCACACCGGCTGGATCGCGCTGAACGCGGGCATGGCCGCCGGCGCGCACGCGATCGTGGTCCCGGAGCGCCCGTTCCACATCGACAAGCTCACCGCGGTGGTCCGCGAGCGGTTCGAGCGGGGCAAGAAGTTCGCCATCGTGGTCTGCGCCGAGGGTGCCAAGCCCGAGCCCGGCACCATGCACTGGGAGGAGGGCACCCGGGACATCTACGGCCACGAGCGGTTCACCGGCATCGCCACCCAGCTCTCCGGCGAGCTGGAGCACCGCCTGGGCAAGGAGGCCCGCCCGGTCATCCTCGGCCACACCCAGCGCGGCGGCACCCCGACCGCGTACGACCGGGTGCTCGCCACCCGGTTCGGCTGGCACGCCGTGGAGGCCGCGCACAAGGGCGCCTTCGGGCAGATCACCGCGCTGCAGGGCACCCAGATCAACCTGGTGCCGCTCGGCGAGGCGGTGGCCGACCTGAAGACCGTGCCCGCCGAGCGTTACACCGAGGCCGAGACGGTCATCTGACCGCCCGTCCGGCACCGTGCCGTGCCCCCGCCGATCCGGCCACGCCGATCCCGCGGGGGCACCGGTCTGCCGGGGCCGCCGCGCGACGGCCGGGGGCGCCCGCAGCGAGCGGGTAAGGCGCCCGTAGTCTGGAGCCCGACAGAAAACGGACGAACCGGACCCCGGGTGTTACGGGGCGCCGGACGCCACCGGACGCTACGGGCACAGAGGAAAGCGGGGCCGCCGATGGACGGCATGTCGGGGATGCACCACCACGGCGGAGACGGGTTGGGGCCGTTCTCGCTGAACACGGTGCTCACCTGGTCACCCGACTGGCCGTTCCTGCTGGCCTGTCTGGTCGCGCTGGGCCTGTACGGCGCGGGCGTCCTGCGGCTGGTGCGGCGCGGCGACAGCTGGCCGGTCGGCCGCAGCATCGCCTGGCTGCTCGGCGTGCTGACCGTGGTCGCGGTCACCTGCTCGGGCCTGAACGACTACGGCATGGTGCTGTTCAGCGCGCACATGATCCAGCACATGGTGCTGAGCATGCTGGTGCCGATCCTGCTGCTGCTCGGCGCGCCGATCACGCTCGCGCTGCGCTCGCTGCGCCCGGCCGGCAAGGGGCGCCCGCGCGGCCCGCGCGAGCTGCTCGTCGCACTGCTGCACAGCCGGTACGTCAAGGTGATCTCGCACCCCGCGTTCACCATCCCGCTCTTCATCGCGAGCCTCTACGGCCTCTACTTCACGCCGCTCTTCGACACGCTGATGCAGTCCCGGATCGGGCACATCGCGATGATGGTGCACTTCCTGGCGGCCGGCCTGCTCTTCTTCTGGCCGATCATGGGCGTGGACCCCGGACCGAACCGGCCGGGCCACGTGATGCGGATCATCGAGCTGTTCATGGGCATGCCGTTCCACGCGTTCTTCGGCGTGGCCGTGATGATGGCGACCAGCCCGCTGGTCACCACCTTCAACGCGGCGATGGCCCCGCCCGGGACCGACCTGATGGCCGACCAGAAGATGGCCGGCGGCATCACCTGGGCGTTCGGCGAGATCCCGACCGCAGTGGTGCTGATCGCGCTGGTCTTCCAGTGGTCCAAGTCCGAGCAGCGGCACGCGATCCGCAGCGACCGCGCGGCGGAACGGGACGGCGACGCCGAGCTGAACGCGTACAACGCCTACCTGGCCTCGCTGGACAAGCGCGGCAACCGGCCCGCCAACACCACCGGCTGACACCCCGGCCCCCGCCCACCGACGACCCCGCCCGCCACCCGGCCGGCGGGGTCGTCCGCTTTCCACCCGCCGACCCTCGCACCCGCACCCGCGCTCACACCCGGCCCGCGCGATCAGGCATACAGTTAAAGCACTCCCATCAACTCGAACATGTCCGTAACAGCAGGCGCGCTTCGATAACCGTGAGGAGTGGTTAGAGTGCTTTCAACTCCCGTCAATCTGATCGAGTCGTACTTCGGCGTTGAGCTTGACCGTCGCGGGATCAAACATCTGAGAGGAATTCCAGAAGGCCAGTGGATTGACTTCGCAAAGCAATACCAGGCCACGATGGACAAGTCCTTTGCGAAGGATTTTCTTGCAGTACCGGACGGAACCCCGGCTGCACTGCGTCTCTACTTCGAACCAGCCCTGAGGGACAACTGGGACGCGGCGGTGTATCACCTGTACGGGTCCGCCACACCCCTTCTCGGGATCAAGCCGGACCCGGAATCCGAAATCAGCCCGGCCATTGCATCCCAGATGCTGCAACCCTTGAAGAAGCACCTTCTGGTGGCCGACTCCGTCTTCATAAGAGACAGCTTCTATTACTGCTTCGACCGGCTCGCCGAATACGGCCATGAAACAGGATGGAGCAATTATGCGCCGTTTTATGTCACCCGACTCAAGGCTTGGCTCCCGCTACTCAAGGAGCTTCGCCCTCTCATCGAGTCGCAAGCTTTGATATTCACACCCTACTGGCTGACGCCTTCATTCCCCAACGTGACCTACACTGTCGATAAAATGAATTCTTTCAGACTCGGCATACGTCACTCCGAGCCCGAAACTCGCCCGCGCGCGAAAATCAGCTTCGAGAACTGGGATACGCCACCCCAGATAGTGGATGCGCCACATCGCCCCTGGGACTCAAGCTCGCACCCAGGGGGCATCGACAAGGATGCGGTCATCACCACCTGGCTCAATGCCAGGTTAATGGGTCTGAGCCCGGTCTTCCCTGATCTCGCTATGTACGATTTCAGTTCGCAGCTGTACTTCCGGGGCGAGGACGGCCAGAATGAGCCTCCCCAGTTGACGAGTGACCTGATATCATTCGACATTCTCCCACTGGGAAGAAAGAAGTCGGTTGGCATAAACGATCTGATGTCACTCCGAAAGAACGAAGAAGGCTTCGCGGCAGTTCGGAGCGCAGTCACGGCATGTCAGCAGGAGTTGAAAATAGCCCTGACGCCCGAGGCAACCCAGAAACAGGCACGTGAATTGTGCAGCGCAGTAATGAATGACTACCGAGCACAATATGGCGGCAAGGCCTGGAAAGCCGTGACCTTCCTCAATCAGAACATGGCCGCCCAAACTGCGCTCGGCATTATTGTAGGCGCAACACTGATCCCGACCGCAGGTATCAGTGCCGCTATAGGAGCGTTTGTACCGGCCCTCGTCTCGCCTGCCATCCTCGGCGCAGTGATGGACCGAAGCAATCCCGCCAGCCGAGCGCTCTCGCACCTTCAAGCCATCCTCTGAGGATCCCGGCACCTCCGGGGTCTCGGATCTTCTCCCGAGCGACGGCGCACAGATTCCAGGGTCCTGCTGGTGGCGTTCGGGCTCGCGTTCCTGTTGCCGCGTCGGGGGGATCGGAGCGCGGCGGAAGGCGCATGAGGACGGGAGCGCGTGGCAGGCCTTCGCGAGGCGAGTGCGAAGGCCGAGGTGGCCAGTAGCGCGAAGCCGGCGGCCGCTGCCATCGCGGCGGGGAGGGAGCGGGTGGCCAGCGGCCCGGCGAGGGCGGCGCCGAGCGCGAAGCCGCTGAGCTTCAGGCTGGCGCCGGTGGTGAAGATCTGGGCGCGCAGGCGGTCCGGCGCCTCGCGGTGCCGGATCGCGAAGAGCGCGAGGAGTTGCGGCCCCTCTGCGAGTCCGGCCAGCACGGCTGCCGCGAGGAGGGCGATCGGGCGGCAGCTCGCCGCGAGCAGCAGGGCGGCGGCCAGCAGCAGCGTGCTGCCGAGCAGGACGGTGTCCGGGCGCAGCGCGCGGGCGTGGCGCACGAGGAGGGCGTTGGCCGCGAGCCCGGCGGCCGCCAGCAGCGCGAGCAGGATCGGGCCGCGGTCGGCGGCGCCGAACGCGCGGGCGCCGAGCAGCGGGCTGCACGCGGTCAGCATGCCCTCGGCGACGCAGGCGAGCACCGAGGTCACCGTCGCCCGGGTCAGCGGGCGGGAGCGGCCGATCGCCCGGAATCCGGCCAGGAGATCGGTGGCGATCGAACCCGCCCTCGGGTGGGGTCGCCGGTCGGCTTCCGCGGGTGGCACCGGGGCGGCCGGCAGGGCGAGAGCGGCCGGCACGGCGAGGGCGATCAGGGCGACGGCGGCCGGCACCCCGGCCGTCGCTCCCGCTCCGGCCGCCACCAGGCCGGCCAGGGCTGGGCCGAGCAGGCTCGCGAGGTTGAAGGTCATCGCGTCCAGCGCGTTGGCACACGGCAGCGCGGCCGGGGTGACCAGCGCGGGCAGCTGCGAGGTCCAGCCGCCGGAGAGCGCCGGTCCGAGGAGACCCGCGAGGACGGCGAGGAGCAGCGCGACCGTGAGCGGCAGCCGTCCCAGGACCAGCAGGATGACCGCGAGCGCCGCCGCGTAGAGCCCGAGTGCCAACGCCAGCAGGCCGCCCGGCCTGGCGGACCGGTCGAGCAGCACCCCGAACACCGGCCCACCGAGCGCGGCCGCCGCGGTCAGGGCGGCGAGCAGCACGGTCGCCGAGCCGGCCGTTCCGGTGGCGGCGAGGCCGGCCAGCAGCAGCGCGGGTCCGGACATCTCGTCGCCGGTCCGAGCCATCGCCGCACCGGCCAGATAGCCCCGCAGGGCGTAACGCTTCTCCATCAGCAGCACGTTACGCAGGTAACTTAAACATTCGCCACAAGCGTTACATGCGCTACGTTGACCGCATGCTCCCCTCGAACCACGAGTGGTCCACCCGCCACTCGGTGCAGGCCCTCGCCCTGCGCACCGCAGCGCTGGTCAACGTGCTCACCGACGAGCAGCCCACGGCGGCCGTGGTCGCCGGGGTGCTGCGCGAGCACGGCGAGACCGGTCCGGTCGACCTCGGCGCCCAGGATCTCGCCGAGCTGCGCGCCGCCGCACTGCTGCTGCGCGAGGTCTTCGCCGCCGAGGACACGGACGGCGCGGCGGCCGCGCTCAACCGGCTGCTCCCGCGCAGCGGCGGGCGCCTGCGGCTCACCTCGCACGGGGGCGACAGCCCGTGGCACCCGCATCTGGACAGCGATGACGAAGCCCCCTGGGGCGAGTGGCTGCTCGCCTCCTCCTGCCTGGCGCTCACCGTGCTGGTCTGGGACCGCCAGCGGCCGCCCGGCGCGGTCTGCGCCTCCGACAGCTGCCACAACGTGTTCCTGACCCAGGGCGGCGGCCCGGCCCGCCGCTACTGCTCACGGCGCTGCGCGACCCGCGAGCGGGTCGCCGCCCACCGCCGGACCCACGGCCGGCCCTGAGGGCGGGCAGGGAATGTGGATGCGGTCGCAGGGACTGCTCCACTACGGTGCGGCCATGGCTGATTTCGTACTCGTCGCAGGCGCACGGCTCGGAGCATGGGCATGGGACGACGTGGTGCCGCAGCTGCGTGCGGCCGGCCATGGCGTTCACCCGTTGACGCTGTCCGGTCTCGCCGAGCGGCAGGGTGTGCCCGCCGGGCTGCAGACCCACGTGCAGGACATCGTCGACGAGATCGAGCGCCGGGATCTGCGCGATGTCGTCCTGGTGGGTCACAGCTACTCGGGCATCCCGGTGGGCCAGGCCGCCGAGCGGATCGGTGACCGGCTGGCCCGCGTGGTCTTCGTCGATTCCGATGTTCCGGTCGACGGCAAGTCGTTCCTCTCCGGGTGGCCGGACGGCGGGGCCGCGGTGCTGGCGTCGATCGCCGAGAACGGAGGATTCTGGCCGTCCCCGGCCGCAGCCCACTTCACCGGCCAGGGCCTCACCGACGAGCAGATCGAACGGCTCGTGGGCGGCTCGACGCCGCACCCGGGCGCCACGCTGACCGATCCCGCCGTGCTGGCCCGGCCGCTCGGCGGACTTCCGGCGACCTACATCCTCTGCCTGCTCGCCGGTGATGAGCCGGAGGACGCCGTGGCCGAGCTGCTGACCAGCGAGCACTGGCGGCTGGTCGAGATGGACACGGGCCACTGGCCGATGTTCTCCCAGCCGCACGAGCTGGCGCGGATCCTCCTCGACGCCGCCGCGGAGTGACCACCGGGCCGCCCTGCTGACGGGCGGCCCCGGCTAGGCCTCGACTCCCTCGGCTCCCTCGGCTCAGCCCTGGATCCGGCGCCAGGGCTGGTCCGCCTCCAGCGCGAACGCCAGCTCCAGCAGCGTGCGCTCGTCACCGTGCGCCGCCGAGAGGTGCACGCCGATCGGCAGGCCGTTCGCGGCCGCGCCGGTGGGCAGCGCGATCCCCGGGCCGCCGGCGATGTTGTTCAGCGGCGTGAACGCGACGTACCGGAGCAGCCGTTCCTGCAGCTCGTCGAACGGGACGTTCGGGCTGAGGTGGCCGATCAGCGGCGAGACGTGCGAGAGCACCGGGGAGAGGATCACGTCGTGCGTGCGGAACAGCGACGCGTACGCCTCCGTCGCCCGGCCCAGCCGGCGCAGCGTCCCGGGCGTGCGCAGCATGCTGCGCTGGAAGCTGCGGCGCAGGCCGGTGGTCAGCCCGTCCAGCCGCCCGGCCCGGAAGCTGCGGTCCACCTTGAGCCTGCCGGTGAGCGCGATCAGGAACGCCAGGTAGCCCCAGTAGAGCATGAAGTCCTCGGCGAACTGGGCGCCGAACGGCAGCGAGGCCTCGGTGACCTGATGGCCCATCGCCTCCAGCCGCAGCGCGGTCTGCCGGACGGCGTCGCGGGTCTCCGGGTCGGTCACCGCGATCGGCGAGTCCAGCACCAGGCCGATCCGCACCCGCCGGTCGGACGGCCCCTCGACCAGCCCGAGCGGCGGCAGCGAGGTGTTGCGCCGGTAGCGCTCGGCGGCCGCGAAGAAGGCGGCGCTGTCCCGGACCGAGCGGGTCAGCACGCCGTCGGTGATCAGGTCGATCGGCAGCTGCCGGCTCATGTCGTTGGGCAGCACCCGGCCCCGGCTCGGCTTGAGCCCGACCAGGCCGCAGCAGGCGGCGGGGATCCGGATCGAACCGCCGCCGTCGTTGGCGTGCGCGATCGGGACGGCGCCGGCGGCCACCAGCACGGCCGCGCCGCCGGAGGAGGCGCCCGGGGAGTGCTCCGGACTCCACGGGTTGCGCACCGGGTCGGCGGCGGCGAACTCGGTGGAGGCGTTCAGGCCGAACTCCGGCAGCCGGGTCTTGCCGAGCACGGTCAGGCCGGTGCTCAGGAACTGATCGGTGAAGCGCGAGTTCGCGGTGGCGGGGCGCGGGCGGTAGGCCGCGCTGCCCTGGCCGGTCGGCATGCCGCGCAGGTCGACGTTGTCCTTGAGGTACGTCGGCACGCCGTAGAGCGCGGCGCCGGCCGCGGATGAGAGCCGCGGGTTGCCGTGTGCCGGGAAGGCGACCGGGTTCAGCGAGGGCTGGATCCGCTCGGCACGGGCCGCGGCGGCTTGGGCCAGCTCGGCGGGGCTGACGGCGCGGGACCGGACCAGTGCGGCGAGGCCCACCGCGTCGTGCTCGCCGAGCGCGTCGTCACCGAAGGTGTGCACGCGCTGCTGCGCCGGCTCCGCGGCCCGGCCGGTGCGGTCGGCCCGGTCCGCGCGCTGTGCGCGCTCCGCCTGTTCTGCCTGCTCTGACTGCTCTGCCACGTGGACTCCCTGCCGGTGCGGCGCCCGCCGCGCGCGCGTTTGGTAGACGATCACCGCGATGAATCGCAGTCATGTTTACACAGCACCCTGCAAGTTACTAGACCGTAGCTCCAGCAGGCCGCGCAGTCGCCAGGCGTCGGAGGCAAGCGCCACCCGGAGGAAGGCATCCTCACCGGGAAGCTCCAGGTCGGCGCTGTCACCCTCCGGGTCCGCCGCCGCCTCGGGCGTCCGGTCCGCCGTCCGCTCCGCCGGGCGCTCGGGCAGGGGAACACCGACGCAGAGCAGGTGGCCCGCCGCGCGGTACGGGCCGAGCACGGCCGGGCCGTCCCAGCCGGGGGCGCCGGGGCCGAGGTCGGTCCGCTGGTCGAGGATCAGCCGGTCGGCCTGGCGGACGGTCAACCGGGAGTCGAGTCGGCCCGGGTGGCCGTGCACCGTCCAGTCGTGGTCCCGGCCCAGGACCTGCTCCTCGCGCAGGCGGAGCAGCCCGCCCCGGGCGAGCGTGACCCGGGTGGTCAGCCGCAGGTGGCTGCCGGCGGCCGCGATGACCGGTTCCGGGAGCCAGTCCAGGCAGGCGCCCTCGGCCACTGTGAGGTCCAGCCGGTAGTCGGCCGGGCCGTCCCCCGGCAGGCTGACGGTGGCTGCGACGCTGCCCACGGTCAGCCGCGCGCCGGGGCCGAGCTCCACGCTGACGGCGAGCCGGTCGCCACCGAGCGGCGCGGCCATGGTGCCGACCATCGCGACGTGCGCCGCCGCACTGCTGCCGCGCAACCGGCGCAGCGCGACCGGCCCGGCACCGGCCAGCACCGGCAGCGCGGTACCGCCGCGCCCGTCGGCGACGGCGACGATCCGCACCGCCGGGTCAGCCAAGGCCACGGCCGGGGTCGAGGGCGGGGGCGGGGGCGGGGGCGGGGGCGGGGGCGGGGGCGGGGGCGGGGGCGAAGGCGGGACTCGCGGCCTGCCAGGCCCGCAGCTGCTCGCGGACCCAGGCGGCCACCGGCGCCACCCCCTGCTCCACCGCCAACGAGCAGAAGACCGTCGGGAGTTCGCCGCGCTGCACCTTGGCATCGCGGGCCATCACCGCCAGGTCGGCGCCGACCAGCGGCGCCAGGTCGGTCTTGTTGACCACCAGCAGGTCGGAGGAGGAAACCCCGGGACCGCCCTTGCGCGGGATCTTGTCACCGCCGGAGACGTCGATCACGAAGATCTGCGCGTCCACCAGGCCCCGGCTGAAGGTCGCGGTGAGGTTGTCCCCGCCGGACTCGATCAGCACCAGGTCGAGCGGGCCGACCGAGGACTCCAGCTCCTCGACCGCCTCCAGGTTGGCCGAGATGTCGTCGCGGATCGCGGTGTGCGGACAGCAGCCGGTCTCCACGGCGGCGATCCGCTCCGGCGGCAGCACCGCGTTGCGCAGCAGGAACTCTGCGTCCTCGGTGGTGTAGATGTCATTGGTCACGACGGCCAGCGAGACTTGGTCGCGCAGCTCGCGGCAGAGCGCGGCCACGGTGGCCGTCTTGCCCGAGCCGACCGGCCCGCCGAGCCCGATCCGCAGCGCGCGCGGCCGGCCACCGGCGCCGACGCTGCCGGGCGCCGCCACCGCCACCCCTGCCGGCATCGGCGTGCCGAATTCATCGGTGCCATGGTCACGATGCAAAGAGCTTCACCTTCCAGGAGGCGTGCCGCTCGGCGTACAGATCGAGCAACGGCGCGCAGGCCGAGGGGAGTCGTGCCAGGTCGCCGGTGCGGGCAGCAGCCTGCGCCGTCGCGGTCACGCCGTCGATCGCCGGAGCCAGCCGGGCGAGCAGCCCGACCACCTGGTACGGGTCGAGCGCGAGCAGCCGAACGGCCGCCGTGGCAGGGGCGTTGACGGATTCGTAGGCCGCCGCCGCAGCCGCGTCGGCCGGTCCGAGGCCGGCGGCCAGGGCGGCGCGACCGAGCACCACGGGCTGATGCGCACCGCGCGGATACCGGGCCGCGAGCGCGTCCAGTGCCGGGTCCGGCCAGCAGGCCCGCGCCGCGCGCAGCAGTTGGCGACCGAGGCGGCGGCTGACGGCCCGCAGCACGGGCGACGGGATCCGGGCATCGGCGGCCTCGTCGAGCGCGTCGAGCTCCGCCCCGCCGCACCCGTCGGCGGCAGCCGCAGACGTTGCCACTGCCGCGGCCGCGGCCGCCGCGAGTCCGGCCGACGTCAGCCCGGCCGTGTGCAGCCGGCCGGCCAGAAACCGTTCCAGCGAAGGGATGTCGGTGACCAGAC
This sequence comes from Kitasatospora sp. NEAU-69, assembly GCF_057158765.1. NCBI lineage: Bacteria > Bacillati > Actinomycetota > Actinomycetes > Kitasatosporales > Streptomycetaceae > Kitasatospora > Kitasatospora sp. NEAU-69. Next base: position 378,597 of record NZ_JBWXUE010000001.1, on the reverse strand, counting down.
CACCCTTCACCGCCGCCTCCACCCCGCCCGAGTGTGCGTGCCCACCGGCCGGGAACCGGCCGTCGGCGAGCAGCAGCAGGGCGGCGCTCAAAAGAGGAAGTACCGTTGTGCGAGCGGGAGTTCCCTGGCCGGCTCGGGTCTGACCAGCTCGCCGTCGATGGTCACCCGGAAGCTGTCCGGCTCGACCCGGACGTCCGGGCGGGCCGAGTTGTTGACCATCTGCTCCTTGGCGACCGCCCGGGTGTTCCGGATCGCGGTGAACTCCTTGCCCAGACCGAGCTGTTCGGCCAGCCGCTCGGGCAGGCCGTCCTCGATCGCCACCGCCGAGGTGAAGTTGACCGAGTTGGCCGCCGGTGCGCGTCCGATGCCGCCGAACATCGGCCGTGGCAGCAGCGGTTGCGGTGTCGGAATGGACGCGTTGGCGTCGCCCATCTGTGCCCAGGCGATCTGACCGCCCTTGATCACCAGGTCCGGCTTCACCCCGAAGAAGGCCGGGTGCCAGAGCACCAGGTCGGCCAGCTTGCCGGGCTCGACCGAACCGATCTCGGCATCCAGCCCCTGCGCGATCGCCGGGTTGACGGTGTACTTGGCGACGTACCTGCGGGCCCGCCGGTTGTCCGCCCGGCCGTCGCCGGGCAGCGCGCCGCGCCGGGCCTTCATGCAGTGCGCGGTCTGCCAGGTGCGGCTGACGACTTCGCCGATCCGGCCCATCGCCTGGGAATCCGAACTGATGATCGAGATCGCGCCGAGGTCGTGCAGGATGTCCTCGGCGGCGATCGTGCTCGGCCGGATCCGGGACTCGGCGAAGGCCAGGTCCTCGGGGACGGACGGGTTCAGGTGGTGGCAGACCATCAGCATGTCGAGGTGCTCGTCGATCGTGTTGACAGTGTGCGGCCGGGTCGGATTGGTCGAGCTGGGCAGGATGTTGGGCTCGGCGACCACGGTGATGATGTCCGGCGCGTGCCCGCCGCCGGCGCCCTCGGTGTGGTAGGCGTGCACGCCGCGCCCGGCGATCGCGGCCAGCGTGTCGGCGACGAAGCCCGCCTCGTTCAAGGTGTCCGTGTGCAGTGCGAGTTGGACGCCGGTCTGGTCGCAGACCCGCAGGCAGGCATCGATCGCGGCGGGCGTGGCACCCCAGTCCTCATGGATCTTGAAGCCGACCGCGCCGCCGCGCAGCTGCGCGTGCAGGGCCGCCGGGTTGACCGTGTTGCCCTTGGCGGTCAGGCCGATGTTGACCGGCAGGCCGTCGAGCGCGGCGAACATCCGGGCCAGGTGCCAGGATCCCGGCGTGATGGTGGTCGCCTTGCTCCCCTCGGCCGGACCGGTGCCACCACCGACCAGCGTGGTGATGCCGGACGCCAGCGCCTCCTCGGCCAACTGCGGTGCGATGAAGTGCACATGGGCGTCGATCGCGCCCGCGGTGAGGATCCGCCCGTTGCCGGCGATCACCTCGGTCTCCGGGCCGATCACCAGCGCGGGGTGGATGCCGTCCATGGTCTCGGGGTTGCCGGCCCTGCCGATCGCGGCGATCCGGCCGTCCCGGATGCCGACGTCCGCCTTGACCACGCCCCAGTGGTCGAGCACCACGGCGCCGGTGATCACGGTGTCCGGCGCGCCGTCGGCCCGGGTGGTCCGCGACTGGCCCATCGACTCGCGGATCACCTTGCCGCCGCCGAAGACGGCCTCGTCGCCGCCCACGCAGTGGTCCTGCTCGACCTCGATCAACAGGTTGGTGTCGGCGAGCCGGATCCGGTCACCGGTCGTCGGACCGTACAGGTCGGCGTAGCGCTCCCGGGTGACGATCAACCGGCGGTCCGGACGCGCGAGGCCGGCTGACGCGGCCGCCGGGCCGGTGAGCGGGTCCGTCGTCGGGCCGGTGAGCGGGCCGGTGGGCGGGCCGGCCGTCGGGTCAGTCATCGAGGGCCCCGCCGGTCTCCCCGCGCAGCCCGTACACCTCACGGCGGCCGCCGATCGGCACCAGCGCGACCTCGATCGGCAGGCCCGGCTCGAACCGCACGGCGGTGCCCGCGGGAATGTTGAGCCGCAGGCCGCGAGCCGCCGCCCGGTCGAACTCCAGCCCCGGATTGGCCTCGGCGAAGTGGTAGTGCGAGCCGACCTGCACCGGGCGGTCGGCCGCGTTGCGCACCAGCAGCACCGTGACGGGCCGGCCGGCGTTGAGCACCAGGTCACCCTCGCCGTGCAGGATCTGCCCGGGGTGACCGAGCGGGCCGGCCGGCGACCCCTCGCTCGTCGGCTCGCCTGCGGTCACTGGATCGGCCCGTGCACGGTGACGAGTTTGGTGCCGTCCGGGAAGGTCGCCTCCACCTGGACGTCCGGGATCATCTCCGCGATCCCGTCCATCACGTCCGCGCGGGTGAGCACCAGCCGTCCGGACTCCATGAGTTCGGCCACCGTGCGGCCGTCCCGCGCGCCCTCCAGCAGGTGCGAGGTGATCAGCGCGACCGCCTCGGGGTGGTTGAGCCGCAGACCGCGGGCCCGGCGGGAGCGGGCCACATCGGCCGCGACGTGGATCAGCAGGCGTTCCTGCTCGTGCGGAGTGAGCCTCATCTGCGCGCACCTCGGGGGGAGTTCAGATGGTGCGGACACAGCGCTGCGCCGCGTGCGGAACTCCCGGCCGGAGCCGGCCCGCGCACACGGCGGCAGGCGGCCCGCACCCGGGAGGGCCGATCTCGTGGCCGTAACCGTAGCGGAACGGCGCCCCGGTGGGGAGGGCGCCGGTCCCGTGTCGCGGCGGCTGCACGGCGCAACCGGCGCGAACGACGGCGCGCGCTCACAGGTGTGACCCTGCCCGGGGCGAACAAACGCGCAGGCCCGCCGTTGGTGGCAGGCTGGAGGGGCTGGCAGGTGGTGATCACGATGACGGTTTACTACGAGAGCACGCCGCACCGCCGTACCTTCCGCGACCGGGCCGAGGCCGGGCGGCTGCTCGGCGAACGGGTGACCGGCTGGGCGTCGGACGACCCGATCGTGGTCGGCCTGCCACGCGGCGGCGTCCCGGTCGCGTACGAGGTGGCCCGGGTGCTGCGCGCCCCGCTGGACATCCTGGTGGTCCGCAAGATCGGCACGCCCGGCCAGCCGGAGCTGGCGCTGGGCGCCGTCGGCGAGGGCGGCATCCGGCTCTACAACCACGACATCATCGCCGCCCTCGGCATCGGCGCCGCTCAGCTGGAACGGCTCGCCGACGCCACGGCCGCCGAGGTGGCCGAGCGGACCGTCCGGCTGCGCGGCGATCTCCCGCCGCTGGAGCCGGCCGGGCGCGCGGTGGTGCTGGTGGACGACGGCATCGCCACCGGTGCCACGGTGCGGGCCGCGATGGCGGTGCTGCGGCGGCGCGAGGTGAGCGAACTGCTGCTCGCGGTGCCGGTGACCGCGCCGGAGGCGCTGCGGGTGCTCGGGCCGCTCGCGGACGACCTCGTCTGCCTCACTGCGCCCCCCGCCTTCCAGGCGGTCGGCGCGTACTACCTCGACTTCGACCAGACCTCCGACCACGAGGTCCGACGACTGCTGGCGCTCGCCCAGACCGAAGCTCAGTACAAAGCCCGGGGCGAGGCGCAGACCGGGGCGCAGACCAGCGTGCAGCCCGGGGAGCGCGAGAGCGCACCACCCCGGCGCGAAACGCACCAGGACACGCCCTAGCAACCGAGCCCGGGTAGCACAGCGTGCCCGTCCACGGCGTGTGCGGTTGTGGGCGCGGACACCCGGTGATTCAGTCGTATACGGCCCCGTCGGCGGCCCTGCGCGTGCCGCCCCCGAGCACGCGCAGTCTCCGCTGGTACCCCGTACCGCAAGGAGGCAGTTCCCGTCATGTCCGATTCAGCGGTCCCGCACACCACCAACAACGCGGGTGTCCCGGTCGAGAGCGACTCCGACTCGCTCACCGCGGGCCCGGTCGGCCCGATCCTCCTGCACGACCACTACCTGATCGAGAAGATGGCCCAGTTCAACCGCGAACGGGTCCCCGAGCGGGTGGTGCACGCCAAGGGCGGCGGCGCGTACGGCGTCTTCCAGGTGACGAACGACGTCAGCCGCTACACGAAGGCCGACCTGTTCCAGCCCGGCAAGAAGACCGACATGCTGATCCGGTTCTCGACCGTGGCCGGCGAGCTGGGCACCCCCGACACCTGGCGCGACCCGCGCGGCTTCGCTGTGAAGTTCTACACCGAGCAGGGCAACTACGACCTGGTCGGCAACAACACCCCGATCTTCTTCGTCCGCGACCCGATCAAGTTCCAGGACTTCATCCGCTCGCAGAAGCGCCGCCCGGACACCCACCTGCGCGACAACGACATGCAGTGGGACTTCTGGACCCTCTCCCCCGAGTCGGCGCACATGGTCACCTGGCTGATGGGCGACCGCGGGATCCCGAAGACCTGGCGCAACATGAACGGCTACGGCTCGCACACCTTCCTGTGGAGCAACGCCGAAGGCGGCAAGTACTGGGTGAAGTACCACTTCAAGACCGACCAGGGCGTCGAGCACCTCACCCAGGAGGAGGCCGACCACCTCGCCGGCAAGGACCCGGACGCCCACCTGCGCGACCTCTACCAGTCCATCGACGGCGGAAAGTACCCGTCCTGGACGCTGTACGTGCAGGTGATGGAGTTCGACGACGCCTGGAACTACCGGTTCAACCCGTTCGACCTCACCAAGGTCTGGCCGCACGGCGACTACCCGCTGATCGAGGTCGGCCGGATGACGCTGAACCGCAACCCCGAGAACTACCACGTGCACATCGAGCAGGCGGCCTTCGAGCCGTCGAACCTGGTGCCGGGCATCGGGGTCTCGCCGGACAAGATGCTGCTCGGGCGGATCTTCTCCTACCCCGACACGCACCGCTACCGGATCGGCCCGAACTACGCGCAGCTGCCGCCGAACCGCTCGCACGTGCCGGTCTACTCGTACGCGAAGGACGGCCCGATGCGCTTCGACGCCTCGCGGGCGCAGACGCCGTACGCGCCGAACTCGTACGGCGGACCGGCGGCCGACCCCGCGGTCTGGGGCGAACCGCTCGGCTGGGACGTCGCGGGCAAGATGGTCCGCGAGCCGTACCCGCTGCACGCCGAGGACGACGACTGGGGCCAGGCCGGCACCATGGTCCGCAAGGTGCTGGACGACGCGGCGCGTGACCGGCTGGTCTCCAACGTGGCCGGGCATCTGTCAAACGCGGTGTCGGACCCGGTGCTGGAACGCGCGTTCACGTACTGGCGCACGATCGACAAGGCGCTCGGCGACCGGATCGCGGCGGCGGTGCGCGCATAGCGTCCGCGGATCAGCGCACGCTCGCGTGCGAGAACGTGTGCCCGTCCCGGTCCGCCGGGGCGGGCACACGCCGTTTCGCCGTTCAGCGCTGCGCCAGGACGCCTCAGTGCGCCAGGACGGCCTGCACCACCTCGGCCGCGCGCTCCGGGGTGAGGCCGGCCGCGATCAGCGAGACGATCGTCGCGCGCGTCCCGTCGTCCTGCCAGCCACCGGAGTTGACGCTCTCCAGCAGCGCGAAGGTCAGGCTCTGCAGCGCGGTGGCCAGCACCGGCGCGGGCAGTTCGCGGTGGAAGGCGCCGGTGGCCTGACCCTGCGCCAGCACCTCGGTGCAGCGGGCGGAGGCGGGTGCGAGCAGCTCGGCGACCCGCGCCTCGCCGAGGTCGCGGCGGGCCAGCGCGAGCAGCATCCGGTAGCGGTCACCGACCGGCCACATCGCCAGCAGGTAGCGGGCGTACGCCTCCTCGGGCCCGCGGTCCGGCCCGTCGGATTCGGCCAGCGCCTCGTTGAGCGCCACCGAGGCCTCCACGCCGAGCGCGTCCAGCAGCGCGGCCCGGCCCGGGAAGTGCCCGTAGACGGTGCGGCGCACGACCCCGGCCGCGCGGGCGATCTCGTCCAGCGTGGCATCCGGGCGGGCGCCGAGCTCGCGCCGGGCGACTTCGAGGATGCGGGCCCGATTGGAGCGGGCGTGGCTTCGCCGGGGAGCAGCGTCGGCGCTATCCGTCATGACCGGGGCCTCTCTCGGGTGCTCGCAGGACTGTCAGGCACGGTGATCAGCTGTCGCGCAGCGTACACCGCCGGTCCCAACGAGCCATGGTTGCGCGTATGCGCAACTAGGGCCTGTCCGGCGGATCTTGCCGGGCGCACGACGCCGGGCATCCCGCCTGGACGCACGCCCGAATCGTCCAAGTACGTCCAGTACGAGGACGACTCGGGCGCACGCCCAGCCGGGCGCCCAACGCCGCGCGCTGATCCGACAAGATCCGCCGGACAGACCCTAGACGACCGGCCTTCAGACTTCGGCGGATCGCTCTTCGAGCCGGAGGCTGAGCTGAGCGCCCAAATCGCGGAAGCCCAGTGCCCGGGCCACCCTGCGGGAGGCCACCGGCCGTGCCCGCCACTGGGGCAGCAGACCGGCCGCGAGGGCATGGCCGACCGCGGCGGCCGCGGCGGCGCGGGCCAGCCCGCGGGAGCGGTGGGCCGGGTCGGTGAGCACGCTGAGGTGGGCCACGCCGCCGCGCCAGGTCCGGTAGCCGGCGGCGGCGAGCACCTCGGCACCGTCGAGCACCGCGAAGAGGGGCGAGCCGACCTCGTCCAGGCCGCTCTCCGCCAGCTCCTCCTCGCTCACCCGACCGAGCAGGGTCTGAGCGGCGGGATCGCCGACGGTCAGCTCCGCCAGCCGACACCCTGGCGAGTCGAGCGTCGCCGGGGTGAACTCGTCGGCGGCGAGATAGCCAAGGGTCGCCGGGCCGAGCACCTCGGCGATCGGCAGCAGGCCGCCGAGCCGCTCGGGATCGGCGAACGCGGCGGCAACGGGCAGTCCGGCGGCCGCGACCTCACCGGCGGCTCGGCGCAGGCGCTCGGCCGCCGCCTCATCGGGCGCGGTCACCAGCGCCGTCCCGCCGAGCACGACCGCACCCGCCCAACCAGGCGGACAGAGGCCCGAGTCGGGCGAGACGAGCACGGTGACCGCCTCGCGGGTGGCCGGGTAGTCGGTGGGTACGGCGGCCAGGCCGGCCCAGAAGCGCTGGGCCCGGCCGAGTAGATGATCAGTCATTCGCGCATCGTGGCACGGGGAGACAGCGCCGCTCCATCGACTTTCCCGGGCTCCCGGCCCAGGCGCCCGGCCTCAGGCCGCCGCGACCGCCTCCGCGATCGTCAGACCGCCCGCGATCAGCTCCACCGTCCGCCCCGGCAGCGGCGCGGGGTCCGCCAGCAGTGCGGCGAGCACCGCCGCCACGTCCGCGCGCGGGACGGCGCCACGGCCCGTCGAGTCGCCGAGCCGGACCAGTCCGGTGCCCGGCTCGTCGGTCAGCCGGCCCGGGCGCAGCACCGTCCAGTCCAGGCCGGTCCTGGCCCGCAGGTCGTCGTCGGCCGCGCCCTTGGCCCGCAGGTACGCGCCGAAGACCGGATCGGCCCCGTCCACCGCCCGCGCGTCGGCACCCATCGAGGAGAGCATCAGGTACCGCCGCACGCCGGCCCGCTCGGCCGCATCCGCGAGCAGCACGGCACCCGCCCGGTCCACCGTGTCCTTGCGGGCCGCGCCGCTGCCGGCCCCGGCTCCAGCGGCGAACACCACGGCGTCCGCACCCGCGAGCGTCTTGGCCACCGCGGCCACGTCCGCCGACTCCAGATCGAGCTCGACCGGCTCGGCACCCTGCTCACGCAGCTCGGCCGCGTGCTCGGCACGCCGGATCAGCCCGACCGGCCGATCCCCGCGCGCGGCGAGCAACCGTTCCAGCTGTAGCGCGATCTGACCGTGGCCGCCCGCAATGACGATACGCATGCCGCCGAGGCTACCCGGCGCCACTGACGACCGCTCAGGGACGCGCCGCCTAGCGCCCATCGCCCAGCGCTCAGTGCTCAGCGCTCGGCATCGAGGAAGTCCAGCACGAGCGCACTGGCGGTGGCCCGGAACTCCTCGAAGTACGCGTGCCGGGCGCCGGGCAGCAGTTCGAGCCGGGCGCCGGGGATCCGGTCCGCGAGCAGCGGCGCGTTGGCGGTCGGGTTGAGCAGGTCGTCGGTGCCGTGCAGCACCAGGGTCGGCGCGCTGATGGCGGGCAGGACGTCCCAGGCATCGTGTTGGCTGCTGGCGACCAGGTGGCGGCGCTGGGCGTACGGCGGCATACCGGGGTCGCCCACCGTCTGGTACGGGCCCGGATTGGCCGCCAACCAGCCCGGCGTGTACATGAGTTCGAGCAGTGCCCGGCGGGTCGCAACCGGGTCGGGGCCGATCAGCGACAGCCACACCTCGTCGTCCCGCTCGATCGCGTGCGGCCCGCCGGGCGAGGTGCAGCCGAGCACCAGCGCCCGGACCCGCTGCGGGTGCCGGGCGGCGAGCAGTTGGGCCGCCCGGCCGCCCATCGAGGTGCCGTAGACGTCGGCCCGATCGACGCCCAGGTCGTCGAGCACCGCGACCACGTCCTCGGCGAACCCCTCGGTGCTGTACGGCAGATCGGGTTTGTCGCTGGCGCCGGTGCCGCGGTAGTCGAGCGTGATGGTGCTGCGGGTGCCGTGGAAGTCCTCGCGAACGTGGTCCCACCAGTGGTGGTTGTTCGCCTGGCCCGAGAGCAGGACGAGCGGCGCGCCGTCCCCCTGCACCTGGTAGGCGATGCGGACCCCGTCGACGGTCGTGGCGTACGGCACAGCGGTTGTCCCTCCGATCCGATCCCGGCGTCCGCCGGCACTGCCACCCTACGATTCCTGCGCCCGGGGACAACGACCGGGGACGGCGACCGGTGGTCGCCTAGGGCCTGTCCGGGCGATCTTGTCGGATCAGCGCGCGGCTCCCCCAGCCTTCGGGCGCCACCCAGCCTTCGGCCGGGTGGCGCCCGGCTGGGCGTGCCGGCGGATCGTCCTCGTACTGGGCCGTACTTGGATGATTCGCCGGTGCGTCCAGGCGGGATGCCCGGCGTCGCGCGCCCGGCAAGATCGCCCGGACAGGCCCTAGCGGCGACGGCCGAGCAGCAGCCGGCAGCGCGGGCTGCCGTCCTCGCGTCGGCCCAGGCTCTCCAGCGGCGCCGTCGTCACAGTGAAGCCGGCCGCCGCCAGGTCCGCGCGGACCGCGTCCAGCGGGCAGGAGCGGTAGTACATGGTGAAGGGCGGGCGCCAGACCGCGTTGCGCACCCGCATCACCCCGTCGAACCCGGCCAGCGCCCAGTACCAGGGCGACGAGATGCGCGGCGGCGCCACGATCGGGAAGGCGAAGAGCCCGCCGGGCCGTAGCGCGCGGTGCACCCCGGCGAAGAGCGCGGGCCGTTCCGCGGGCAGGAAGTGGCCGAGCGCGCCGAAGCTGACCGCCAGGTCGAAGGCCCCGGCGAACGGCAGCGCCCGCGCGTCGGCCCGCACCCAGCGCGCGCCCGGGTGCGCGCCGCGCGCTTGGGCGAGCATCCCGGCACTGAAGTCCACCCCGGCGACCCGGCCGTCGCAGAGCGGTTCCAGGGCGAGCAGACCGGCGCCGGTACCGCAGCAGACGTCCAGCCCGTCGCCGAACGGCCCGAGCGGGCGCAGCGCCTCGGCGGTGGCGTCGAGCAGCCGGTCGGGAGTGCGGAACGGCGTCCGGTCGAACCTGGGCGCGAGCAGGTCGTAGCCGTGCTCGACCGAGGAGAGCGCCTGAACCGTCAGGTCGCGCAGCGAGGGTCCGTCAGCGGAGAACATCGGCCCAGCCTAGGCCCGCACCGGCGACGCCGAGCCGCCTTCCCGCACACCGGCCGACCACCCACCCGCCACCGGCTGGCGACGTGGAAGTGATCAACCAGGGCATACCGGGATAAACTTGCGCTGTTCGGACCCCGCGCGGAACGGGAACGCGCATGCCAACCACGTCGTCTGCCGCCGCCCGGTCCGGTGCCGCCGCGGGCTGGCCGTGGTACGTCATGGTGACCCCCGGCGTGCTGGTGGTCGCCGGACTGGTGTGGGACGCACTGGCACCGGCCGACTACTGGGGTGATCCGATGATCGCGGCGGCCTGCGTGGTCGCCGGCGCACTCTTCTCCCTGCGGTACACGATCGTGGTCTGCACGGCCATCGTCGCGGGGATCCTGGTGCTGACCGCCAGGGACGGCACCATGGGCCACACGGCCGGCTACCTGGAACTGGCCAACACCCTCTTCGCCGCCGCGATCGGCATCGGCGTCAACCGGGTCATCGCCCGGCACGGACGGCGGCTGGAGGTGGTGCGCTCGGTGGCCGAGGCCGCCCAGCACGCGGTGCTGCCCGACCCGCCCGAGCGGATCGGCCCGCTGACCGTCGCCGCCACCTACCGGGCCGCCCAGACCGAGGCGCTGATCGGCGGCGACGCGTACGCCGTCCAGCAGACGCCGTTCGGCACCCGGGTGCTGATCGCCGACGTCCGCGGCAAGGGCCTGGGCGCCGTGGGCGCCGTCTCGGTGCTGCTCGGCGCGTTCCGGGAGGCCGCCGAGGAGGCCGCCGGGCTGCCCGAGCTGGCCGACCGGCTGGAGCAGTCGCTGCAGCGGGCGGTCGCCGCCAGCGGCGAGGAGGAGTACCGGCTGGAGGGCTTCATCACCGCGCTGCTCGGCGAGATCCCCGCCGACACGGACCAGGTGCGGCTGCTCAACTGCGGCCACCCCGCGGCGTACCTCTTCACCGGCGGCCGGGTACTGCCGGCGCGGCCACCGCAAGTGCCACAGGTGCTGCCGCTGGAGCCGGGTGAGCCGGGGCTGCCGCTCGGCATGGGCCTGGGCCTGCCCCGGCCGGGCCCGGACTGCTGGCCGTTCACCGTCGGCGACACGCTGCTGCTGCTCACCGACGGCGTCACCGAGGCCCGCGACGCCGCGGGCGCCTTCTACGAGCCGCACCGCCGGCTGTCCGGGCGCGGCCCGTTCGAGCGGCCCCAGGAGCTGATCGACTCGCTGATCGAGGACGTCGAGCTGTGGACCGGCGGTCCGCGCGACGACGACATGGCCATCCTCGCGGTCACCCGGCACCGGCCGGCGAGCCCCGCGCTCCAGGTCGAGCCGCTTGCTCCGCTCGGGTAGCTTTTATGGCTATATGCCAGGTTTTTCCCTATCCGCTGGGTAAGCGTGAGCTGAGCCCCCGGCAACCGCCCGGGGCCGTGAGCTGTCCGCCGAGCGTCGGAGGTGCCGGGTGGGAGTGCCCGCAGCGCGAGTGGTCTTCGCGGAGGACGACCTGTCGGCAGCGGCCGACGCGGTCAAGGATGTGCTGGCCGGCGGCGCGCTGACGCTCGGGCCGTACACCGAGCGCTTCGAGGCGGCGTTCGCCGCCGCGCACGAGGTGCCGCACGCCGTCGCGGTCACCAGCGGCACGGCCGCGCTGGAGATCGCGCTGCGGACCGCCGAGGTGGCCGGCCGGGAGGTCGTGGTCCCGGCCAACACCTTCTACGCGACGGCGGCGGCGGTGCTGCACGCCGGCGCCAGGCCGGTCTTCGCCGACGTCGAGGCCGCGACCTTCGCGGTCACCCCTGCCTCCGTCGAGGCGGTGCTCACCCCCGCCACCGCCGCCGTCGTGCTGGTCCACGTCGGCGGGCTGATCACGCCCGAGGTGCACGCGCTGCGCCGGCTCTGCGACGCGCGCGGGATCGTGCTGATCGAGGACGCCGCGCATGCCCACGGCTCCAGCTTCGAGGGCCGGTTCGCCGGGACGTTCGGCACGGCCGGCGCGTTCTCGTTCTACCCCACCAAGGTGACCACCAGCGGTGAGGGCGGGATGCTGGTCACCGCCTCGGACCGGTGGCGCGACGAGGCGCGGATCTACCGGGACCAGGGCAAGGGCTCCTTCAGCACGAACCACCACGTCCGCGAGGGCTACTCCTGGCGCCTCAGCGAGGTCAACGCGGCGATCGGCGAGATCCACCTGCGCCGGCTCAAGGAGTTCGTCGAGACCCGCCGCGAGGTCGCCGCGCGCTACACGACCGCGCTCGCCGGCCTGCCCGGTCTGGAGCCGGTGCCGGAGCCGGCCGGCTGCCGGAGCAACTTCTACAAGTACATGGTGCTGCTGCCGCACGGGGTGGACCGCGCGCGGTTCAAGGCCGAGGTCTCCGACCGGTTCGGCGTACGGCTGCCCGGGGAGGTCTACGACCTGCCGCTGCACCACCAGCCGGTGCTCGCCGACTACGCGGACGGGCCGCTGCCGGTGGCCGAGGACGTCTGCGCCCGGCACATCTGCCTCCCGGTCCACTCGGACATGCGGGACGACGAGGTGGACCAGGTGCTCGCCGCGCTGTCCGCCGTGCACGCCGATCTGATCAACTGACCGATCATCCGAGCTGAGGGGCTGTCATGAGGGCTGTGGTCACCGGAGGATGCGGATTCATCGGTTCGCACGTCGTCGACCGGCTGCTGGCGGCCGGCCACGAGGTGGTCGTGATCGACAGCGCGCCGGCCGGCGCCGGGGCGTGCGGGAGCACGGTCGGCGGCCCCGGGGCCGGCACCGCGAGCCACGTCCGGGCCGACATCCTGGACGTGCCCAAACTGACCGCCGCGATGGAGGGCAGCGAGGTGGTGTTCCACCTCGCCGCGATGGCCGACGTGGACCAGGTCGCCCTCGATCCGGTCCGGTCCACCCGGCTGAACGTCGAGGGCACGGTCTGCGTGCTGGAGGCCGCGCGCCGCAGCGGCTGCGCGCGGGTCGTGCTGGCCAGCACCGTCTGGGTCTACGGCGCCGCGGCCGGCGAACCGGACGCGAGCGACGTCGAGCTGACCGAGGACGTCCCGTTCGACGTCCAGCGCGCCGGCCACCTCTACGTCGCCGGCAAGCTCGCCGCCGAGCTGGCGGCGCACAGCTACCACGACCTGTACGGCCAGCACTACACGATCCTGCGCTACGGGATCCCGTACGGACCGCGGATGCGCGACGAGCTGGTGATCGCCCGCTTCGTGCACGCCGCGCTGGCCGGCCGGCCGATCACCATCGCCGGGGACGGCAGTCAGACCCGCAACTGGGTCTACGTCGAGGACCTCGCGGAGGCGCACGTGCGCGCCCTCTCCCCCGCCGCGCAGGACCAGACCTTCGCGCTGGAGGGGGACACGCCGGTCTCGATCCGCGAGGTCGCCGACACGGTCGGCGAGCTGCTCGGGCCGCTCACCGTCGAGCACGCACCGGCCCGGGCCGGCGACTATGCGGCGCGGGCGATCTCCAACGCGAAGGCGAAGCGGCTGCTCGGCTGGTCGCCGAGCACCTCCTTCGCCGACGGCGTCAGCCGCTACATCGACTGGTACCGGTCGCTCGATCCGGAGCGCGGCTAGGGCTTGTCCGGTTCTGAGCGCGCTGACGCGACGTCCGGACGGGACGCGCCGTCCTGAGGGGAGGTCACCGTGCCGCACGCGCTGCTGCTCTCCGGCTCGCTCGGCCAGGGCCACGACGTGATGGCCCAGGCCTGCGCGGACTCGCTGCGCGACCGTGGCTGGACCACCGAGACGGTGGACGCGATGGGCCTGCTCGGCTCGGCGGGCGGCGCCGCCGGCGAGGCCGTGTTCCGCCGGATGCTCGCGGTGCCCGGCCTCTACGACGCCTTCCACTTCTCCGCGCTGCGGCCAGGCAGCCCGATCGCGATGCTCGCCGAGACGGCCGCCCGCACCCGGCTGGTGCCGAAGGTGCGCGAGCTGCTGGAGCGGCGGCCGGCCGAGCTGGTGGTCTCGGTCTTCCCGACCGCCGCGGCCGCCGTCAACCAGCTGCGCGAGGACTGGCCAGCCCTGCGCCACGTCGTCTTCTGCACCGATGTGACGCCGCACCGGCTCTGGGTCCAGGACGGTACCGACCTCTTCCTGGTCACCTCCGAGGTGGCGGCCTGCGCGGTGCGGCGCTACCGCCCGCAGGCCCGGACGGCGGTCGTCCCGCCACCGCTGCGGGCCGGCTTCTACCGCCCGCCGTCCCGCGCCCGGGCCCGGGCCGAACTGGGCGTTCCCGCGCGGGAGCAGTGCGTGCTGCTGATGTCCGGCGCCTGGGGGCTCGGGCCGGTCGCCGAGACGGCCCGGGCGCTGGCCGCCGCCGGGCCGCACGTGCTGGCCGTCGCGGGCCGCAACGCGCGGCTCGCCACCCGGCTGCGCGCGGCCGCGGGACGCGAGCCCCGGCTGCACGCGTTCGGCTACACCGAGCGGATCCCGACCCTGATGGCGGCCGCCGACCTGGTCGTCACCAGCTCCGGGGACACCTGCAGCGAGGCCCGCGCACTGGGCCGCCGCCTGCTGCTGCTGGACGTCGTACCGGGGCACGGTCGGGACAACCTCCAGCACGAACTGGAGCTCGGCCGGGCGGACGTGACCTCGGCGGAGCCGGCCGACGTGGTGCGGGGCGCGCTCGCAGCCCTCGCGGTCGAGGCTGACGGGGTCGGTGGGGTGGGTGGTGTGAGTGGTGTGGATGGGGTCGGGCAGCAGCCGGTGCCCTCGCGGGAGCCGTGGGAGCGCGCCTTCTCGACCGCCCTGGCCGGCCTCGCCCTCGCACACAGGCCCTAGCGGTCGAAGCGGTCGGCCAGCTGTCGGAACAGCGCCGGGGCCGTCCCGTGCAGCCACTCGGGCACCCGCAGCCAGCCGGGCACCATGCGCTCCTCCCGGCGGCCGGTCAGCAGGGCCAGGACGGCCTCGGCGATCCGCTCCGGCGGGACCGGGCGCGGGCGGTCCCGGTGGTACGGGGTGCCGCGGCGGCAGAAGTACGGCGTGTCCACCGCCCCCGGCAGCACCAGCCGGACTCGCACGCCGGTGCCGCGCAGCTCGTAGCGCACGCTCTCCGCGAACATGCACAGCGCCGCCTTGGTCGCCGAGTACGCGGCCTCCTCCCGCACGCCCACCCGGCCCGCGATCGAACCGGTCAGCAGCAGGCACCCGCTGCCGCGCTCGACCATCGCGGGCAGCAGCAGCCGGGCCAGCCGCAGCGGCGCGGTCAGGTTGAGCGTGACCATGTGGTCGAGCAGGTCGAGCGGCATCCCGGTGAACGGCCCGCGCCAGCCGACGCCCGCGTTGGCGATCAGCGCGTCCACCTGCCCGGTCACCCCGAGCGCGCGGTGGGCGAGCTCCGACGGGCCGTCCGGCTGTGCCAGGTCGCCGGGCAGCGCCGTGCCGCCGATCCGCTCGGCGAGCGCGGCGAGGCGGGCCGAGTCCGTTCCGGAGAGCAGCGGATGCCAGCCGGCGCGGGCCAGGCGCACCGCGGTCGCGGCCCCGATGCCGGAGGAAGCGCCGGTCACCAGGGCGACCGGCCTGCGGGTAGTCATCGGCGCGGTCACCGGCCCGGCCACGGCGACCAGCCCTCGCCGGCCTCCGCCGCCTCCGCCGCCCCTGCTGCTCCCGCTGCTCCCGCTGCTCCTGCTGCCTCCGCCGGACCGGCGTCAGCGGGCAGAGCGGATCGTCCTCGCTGCGGCAGTTCGTGCGTCATGGGCTCCGCCTCGTCGGTCCGGACCAGGTGCCGGCCCTCGCCTCGGCCGGTGTCGTCACGTCGCCACCGTCGCACGATCGGTGATCGTCCGCGCGCCGGTCCGGCCGCGCCAGGGCCGCCCGGTGGCGTGCTCGCGGGCGCGGGTGGCGTCAACTCGATCTCGCCGAACCGGGAAAGGACGAAGGCGCCGCCGATCGCGATCAGACAGCCCAGCACCGCCACCCAGGCGAACCCGGGCCGCGCGGAGTCCCCGAGCAGCGTCACCCCGACCACGCCCGGCCCGACCGTCTCGCCGACCACCACGGCGGCGGTCGCCACGGTGACCCGGCCGCGTTGCAGCGCCACGGCGTAGCAGAGGTAGCCGCCCAGGCCGGCCGTGATCAGCGCATAGCTCGCGACATCGGTGGCGAGCGCCGCGAGGGAGCTCGGGTGCAGCACCCGGACGCACACGTTGACCAGGCCGAACGCCAGACCGGCGAGCAGCCCGAGCGCCGCGGCCACCGGCTCGCCGCGCCGGTGCGCGAGCGGCAGCGTGAGCAGCAGCACCGCACCGCTCGCGGCCAGCAGCCCCAGGTTGAAGGCCGGTCCGACGGCTCGGTGGCCCTCGGCCCCCGCGCTCGCCGCCAGCATGACCAGGCCCACGACGACGGCGACGATCCCGGCGACGTCGGCCCGCCCCAGCCGTCCGCCGAGCATCCGCGCGGCCGCGATCGCGGTCACCGCCAGGCTCGCACTCGTCACCGTCTGCACCGCGAAGAGCGGCAGCCGGTGCAGCGCCACTACGACCAGGGCGAAGCCGAGGATGTCCAGCAGCGTGCCGCCGAGGAACCGCCGGGAGCGGGCCACCCGGGCGAGCAGCCGCAGGCCGGGGCGGTCCTCCTCGGGCAGCTCCCGGGCTGCCCGGGCCTGGATGACGGAGGCGAAGCCGTAGCAGAGCGTGGCGAGCAGAGCAGTGATGAATCCGAGCACCATGGTTCCCCCTCGGCGGGGCAGGACGGTCGGGCGGTCGGCGGCCCACGGCGGCTGATCGTTCCCCAGTCTTCACCTCGGACGGGGAAGCCGCAGCGCAACAGCGCCCGCACCGGCGCCGGCACCGCGCGCCCGGCGCCGTCCACGGATCTGACGGGCCACCACGCCCTCCGCCCGACCGGCTTCTTGACCCTCGGACCGTGTCGGGGTGTGTCGTCGGCGGCCGCTACCCTGCCGTTCATGTCTGACGATATGCGCGGGAGCGGCACGCTCCGCGCGGGTTCCACGGCGCAGGCGGACCGGTCGGCCGGCCTGCTCCGCTCTCCGGCCGACGCTGCCGCCTCCGTACTCCCAGCTGCCACGGCTCACCCGGCAACCGCGACGCCACCGTCGCTCGCCACGGTGCCGACCACCGACAGCAGGCCGGCGGCACTGAGAGCGGCGGCGCCAGGAGCGGCGGCGCTGGGAACAACGACCGGAGCACCGATCGGAGCAGCCGCCGGACCGGCGACCGGAACCCGGCGGCTGGTCGGGCGGGAGGCCGAGGTCGAGGCGCTGCTGGCGGCGCTCGCCAGGCTCAGGACGGGCGCCGGGCGAGCGATCGCGCTGGTCGGGGAGCCTGGCATCGGCAAGAGCGCACTGGCGTTCACCGCCGCGGCGCACGCGCGTGCCGCCGGCATCATGGTGCGCGCCGCGCAGGGCGAGTTCGCGATCGCACCCACACCGCTGGGCGGCCGCCCGCTGCTGGACGAGCACTGTGACCTGTCCCAGGCCGTGGCGCAGGGCAGCCCCGCCCTCGCCGCCCTGGACGACCTGCACCTGCTCGCCGCCGACCAGGTCGCGGGTCTGGAGCGGCTGATCCACACCGCCGCGACCGGTCCGCTGCTCTGTCTGCTGGCCTACCGCCGGCGCCAGCTCTCGCCCGAGCTCGCCGCCGTGCTCTCCCGCGCGGCGACGACGGGCCTGCTGGAGGTCTGGCACCTCGCACCGCTCTCCCGGGAACAGGCCGGGGAGCTCCTCGGCGGATCGGCCCCGGCCCCGGGCTGCGAGCCCGCCGATCTCGACAGGGTGCACCGCGAGAGCCTCGGCAATCCGCTGTACCTCAAGGTCCTCGGCGCCGGCAGCGAGGCACACGAGGAGGCCGGCACCGCGATCCTCGGCGAGCTGGCCGGCCTGGAACCCGCCGCGCTCACCGTGGTGCAGGCCGCCGCCGTGCTCGGCGAGCCGAGTCACCCGGACCTGCTGGCCGCCGTCGCAGGCCTGTCGCAGGCGCAGACCCTGACCGCCCTGGACACGCTCACCCGCCGCGACCTGGTGCGGGCGACCGGCACCACCGCGCAGCTGGCCCTGCGCCACCAGGCGGTCGGCGAGGTCGTCTACCGGCGGCTCCAGCCCAGTCTGCGGCTCGCCCTGCACCGCAGCGCCGCGGCGGCGCTGGCCACGTGGGCGGCGCCGATCGCGCGGCGCGCCCACCACATCGCCCGGGCCGCCGACCCGGAACAGGCCACGACCCTGATCGCAGCCGCCCGCGACACGCTGCACACCTCGCCCGTCCTCGCGACCGAGCACCTCCAGGCCGCGCTGTCCGTGCTGCACGAGGACGCCCCGCACTGGCACGAGGCGCAGGTGCTGCTCGCCCGTGCCCGGCTGCTGACCGGCGACGCGTCGGAGAGCCGGGCGCTGCTCGACGCGCTGCGCCCGGCCGCGCCCGGGCGCCCACCCCAGGACGCGAGCGCGCTGGCCGACGCGAGCCGGGCGGCCCGGCGGCTCGGCCTGTTCACCGAGGCCGGGGCCATCGCGCGCGCCGGGCTCGTGGTGCTCACCGACGGCAACTCGGCGACGGCTGCCGCGCTGCACGCCGAACTGGCCGAGTACACGTACGACCTTCGGGACTTCGCAACCTCCCGGCAGCACGCCGAGACGGGTGTGGCGATCGCTCGCCGCCACCACGACCGGCCCGGTGAGGCCAACGCCCTCGCCCAGGCCGCCCTCGCCCACCTGTTCACCGCCGACCACGCCGCGGCCGAGGCCATGACGGCCGAGGCGGCCGAACTCATCGACGCCACCTCCGACGCCACGCTGCTGACCAACCTGGAGGCGGTCTACCAGGTCGGGACGACCGAAGGCATGCTGGGCCGGCTGGCCGAGGCCGAACGGCATCTCGTCCGTGGGGTGGCGCTGTCCCGGCGCACCGGGCAGACGTACATCCAGCCCGCGCTGCTCATGACCCTGGCCAACACCCGGCTGCGGGCCGGGAAGCTGAGCCGCGCCCTGGAGACCTTCGACGAGGCCACCCGGCTCGCCGAGAGCGCCGGGAACCCCGCGACCCGGGCCTGCCTTGCGGCGCTCCGCGCCGAGACCCTGCTGTGGCGGAACAGCGCCGAGGACCTGCGGGAGGTGCTCGCGCAGGCCGAGCACGCGGCGCTGATCGCCGAGCGCCAGACGACGGCCTGGGCCGTCAGCATCCGCTGCTTCCTCACCGAGATCGTGCTGCTCACCGGCGATCCGGCCCGCGCCCGCTGGCAGCTGCTGGACACGGCCGGCGGACCGGAGCTGCCCCGGCTCGCGCTCTGGCGCAAGCCGCGGCACTGCGACACGTTGGCACAGGTAGCCGAGGCCGAGGGTGACCGGGCGTCGGCCGAGCACTGGGCGCAGCTCGCCGAGAGCAGCGTGGCGCAGCTGCCCTCGGTGAGCCGGCGCGGTTTCGCGCTGCGCGCGCGGATGCGGGCCCAGGCCATGAGCGGGGAGACCGAGCCGGCCCTGCGCAGCGCGCGGGCAGCGATCGCGGACTTCACCGCCGGCGGTGAACGCATCGAGGTGTGCCGGACACTGCTCGCGGCGACCACGCTCGCACTGGACGCCGGGCGGACCGACGGACCGACCGACGGGCGCGCCTCCGGGCAGACCGAGGGCCGGGCAGACAGCAGCGCAGACGGCCGGGCGGACGAGCTCGGCGGCTGGCTGGACCGGGCCGCCGTGCTGGCCGAGCAGTGCGGCTCGCTGCGGCTCGCCGAGGAGACCACCCAGCTGCGCGACCGGCTCACCGCGCAGGCCGCCGACAGCGGCCGTACCGGTCACACCGCTCCCACCGGCCCCGCCGTCACGCTCGGCCCGCCGACCGTGCTCACCACCCGTGAGCAGCAGATCGCCGAGCTCGCCAGCACCGGCCTGACCAGCAACGAGATCGCCGGCACGCTGTTCCTCAGCGTGCGGACGGTGGACAGCCACCTGGGCCGGATCTACCGCAAGCTCGGCGTGTCCAACCGTGCGAGCCTCACCCGGACCATGCTGGGGCCAGGCGAGGCACCGGGCGGCCGCTGAAGCCGGCACGGCCGCGGGCGGGCGCGGTGGCCGGGGAGGGACGCCCTCAGGCAGGCGTCCCTCCCCGGCCACCGACGTGCCTCAGCTGGCTCAGCCGCCCACTCGCCGTGCCAGGAAGGTCAGTTGGTCCCGCACCAGCACCGCCTGGTTGAGCGAGCCGGTGATGACGGGGTAGCCGCCGTGCCGCATCACGAACGCGATGTTCCGCCCGTCACCGACCAGGTGCACGCCGGAGTTCTCCAACGGGCCGAATCCCGCCAGCAGTTCGCCGAGCAGCTGAGCCATCGCCGGCGCGCCGGTCGCGATCCGGTAGGCCGCGTCGACGGCCGGCTGACCGGTGCCCGCTTCGGGAAGCTCCTGGAGCGGGGTGATGCTGCCGTGCCGAAGCCGACGCGAGGTCACCTCGAACGGCGGGAAGGGCCGGGCCGCCTGCACGGTCAGCCGGCAGCCGAACCGCTCCTCCCGCGTCACCGTCCCGATGCTGCGGCTCGTCTGCTCCTGGTACTCGTAGCGCAGTTCGACCGGCACTCCCTGCGGGCTGCCGCTCAGCACGACCCGCACGTCGAGCGGGTTCTTCGATGAATGGCCGCGCCGCATCTCGGGGTTGGCGATCCGGATGCCGAGGTTGGTCGCCGGGTCGCCCTCGACGACGGTGAGCCCGAGCTGGTGGGCGAGCTGTCCGGCCTGGTACTGGGCGTACTTGCGGCTGCTGCCGCGCGTCAGCAGCACTCCTCGGACGGCGAAGAACACCAGGGCCAGTGGAGCGAGCGCGTACAGGATGTCTTTCTGTTCAAGCCGATTGATGCTTCGGGCGGTCAGTGGTGTGGCGGCTGCCAGTCGGACACGGGCGCCGGCGCCGGGCCGCAGAGCAGGCGCGCGAGGCCTGCCGCGTCCTCGATCCGCTTGATGGTGAGCTGCCGCCCGCCCCGCAAGGTCACCTCCACCTCCTGGTGACCGTCGCCCATGACATTGACGTTGACCAGCTGGACCCGCCGGACCTCGGCCGGCAGGACGGTCAGCGTCCCGGTCAACCGCCGCCACACGAAGCCTCGTTCGTGGACCTCGACCACCTGCCGCCAGGCCAGGACGTACGGCGAGATGAGGAGCGTGCCCAGCACCAGCGCGTACAGCCCGTCCATCCGGGTCAGCGGACCGGTCGAGGACAGCACGCTGCCCAGCCCGGTGAGCCCGACCAGTCCGGCGAACAGGGCGAACCCGGCGATGTACTGGAGGTACGAGTTCCAGCGGAAGACTCCGCGGAACCGGGCGACGGGGGAACCCAGATCCGCTTCGGGCCCGTTCACTGCTTCAGGGCCGAACCGACGAGCTTGGTCTTGTTCCCGTTGTCCACGGCGCAGGTGACGAAGCGGTCGAGGTTGGCCCAGGAACCGGCCGTGGGGTGGAAATCGAAGATGCTCGCGTTGCCGCCCAGCTTGTCCTGGTCCAGGGTCAGCCCGCCGGCGATCTTCTGGCAGGCGTCCTGAGCCTCGGCTGTGATCTTCGAATCGTCGTAACCGGCGTCCGTCAGCACCGACGTGCCGATCACCTGGGCGTCGTGCGCCTGGTCGCACGGGATGGCCACGATCGAGGCCACGGGGGTGTTGTCGGCCGGCTCGTCGAAGCACTGACCCGTGGTCAGGGAGCCCACGGAGAGGGCGCCGCTCGCGGTGACCTTGCCGTTGCTGTCGACGCTCGCGGTCGGCTGGTGCGTGATGGTGAGGGAGACATAGGCGAGAAAGCCGCCCATCCCGACCACGAACACGCCCAGCGCGCCGAAAGTGATGAGCTGGAAGCGGCTGAACATGGCCTTCTTCTTCACCGGTATGTAGCCCGGCGGCGGCCCGGCCGGAGCCGGGTAGCCGGGCTGGGCCACGGCCTGGGCCTGGTACGCGGGCTGGGCCTGGTACGCGGGCTGGGCCTGGTACGCGGGTGGGAACTGCGCAGCCGGGTGATCCTGCGCGGGCGGCTGCCACTGGCCGTTCGCACCACTCGGATCGTTCAGCTCGTTCAGCTCGTTCGCGTTGTTCGGTTGGTATGGCGTAGCCATCGCCGTGCAGTCACCTCTCAGCATGCTCTCCTGTTGCACCGTCCACTCTGCCCGCCGTGAGCAGCACCAGCATCGGTAGAACTACGCTGTCGCCTACGCAAGTCCGCTCAGCGCACGTCCCCTCGACCAGCCGGTCCCGGGCGGCCGTAGAGCGCGGCGAGCTCGCCCGCCGTCTGCGCCAGGCGGTCGCGCAGCTCGGCGGGAGCGAGCACCTCCACCTCGGCCCCCAGGCGCAGGAACTCGCCGTGTGCGTGCTCGACCGACTCGATCGGGACGATCGCGCGGGTCCACCCGTTCGCCTCACCCGCCTCGCCCTCCTCGTCCGCGAGCGGGCGCGGCGACAGGTGGCCCGCGCGTTCGAGGCCGCGCGGCGAGAGCCGGACGGTCGCCTCGGCGGTGTGCAGGCGGGCGTGGAAGTCCGCGAGGTAGGCACGCCAGTGTGCCGTCAGGTCGAAGCCGGCCGGCGGCTCGAAGGTCTCCGGCAGGATCCGCACGGCCAGCATCTGGTCGACCCGGTAGGTCCGCAGGCCACCGCTGCCGCCCGCCACCAGGTACCAGCGCCCGGCCTTGAGCACCAGGCCGTACGGCTCCAGCCGCCGGTCCACCTCGGTCGGCTCCCGCCAGCGCCGGTAACGGACTTCGAGCACCCGGCGGTCCCACAGCGCCTCGGCGACGGTCGGCAGGAACGGCACCTCGTCCGGCTCGCCATACCAGCCGGGGGCATCGAGCAGGAACCGCTCCTGGATCCGCCCGGCCTGCTCGCGCAGCCCGTCCGGGAGCGCGGCGCGCAGCTTCAGCTGGGCGGCGGCCAGCACCGGCCCGAGGCCGAGGGCGGCGGCCGGGCCGGGCAGCGCGGCGAGGAAGACGGCCTGCGCCTCGTCGGCGGTGAGTCCGGTCAGCCGGGTGCGGTAGCCGTCGAGCAGGCGGTAGCCGCCCGCGTGGCCGGCGTCCCCGACCAGCGGCACGCCGGCCGCGCTCAGCGCCTCGACGTCGCGGTACACCGTGCGGACGGACACCTCCAGCTCGTCGGCGAGTTGCTGGGCGGTCTGCTGACCGCGGTTC
This sequence comes from Kitasatospora sp. NEAU-69, assembly GCF_057158765.1. Lineage (NCBI taxonomy): Bacteria > Bacillati > Actinomycetota > Actinomycetes > Kitasatosporales > Streptomycetaceae > Kitasatospora > Kitasatospora sp. NEAU-69. The sequence continues at coordinate 355,859 of NZ_JBWXUE010000001.1, read as the reverse complement.
TGGAGGAGCAGGAGGAGGGAGACGAGTCGGCTCGCGCGCATGCCGCCAAGTATCGGCAACTCCCCTGACAGAAGATGTCAGTGATGCCTCACTAGCGTCCCTCCCATGAACGACTTCGACTTCCTCCTCGGCACGTGGGACGTGCACAACCGCCGGCTGGCCAAGCTCTTCGTCGGCAGCGACGACTGGCAGGAGTTCCCCGGCCGCAGCATCGCCCGGTCGATCCTCGGCGGCACCGGCAACACGGACGAGATCAGCTTCCCCACCCTGGGCAGCCAGGGCATGACCCTGCGCCTGTTCGACCCGGAGCGCCAGGAGTGGTCGCTGTACTGGGCGAGCAGCCGCGACGGCCTGCTCCGCCCGCCGGTCGTCGGCCGGTTCACCGATGGCCGGGGCGACTTCTACGGCGACGACACCCACGAGGGCCGCCCGGTGAAGGCGCACTTCAGCTGGACGGACATCACCGGGGACTCGGCCCGCTGGGAGCAGGAGTTCTCCGCGGACGGGGGTCTGACCTGGGAGACCAACTGGACCATGGACCTGACCCGCGTCGCCGAGTAGCCACCCGGGTATGGCGCACCCGGCCGGGTACAGGGGTCCGGGCCGTGTGCGTCATCCCCGGGGTCTGACGACAGGCCCCGGGGCCGGGCGGTGACGACACGCCGCAGGAGCCGCGAAGGTGAACTCGTTCGTGGCATTACGGGGCGTTGCGCCACCGCCGATCGGCGGTCTGCCGAAAGGCTGCGGGCATGAGAGAAGAACGCACCATCAGTCCCGTGCCCGAGGGTTGCCCCCGGGTCTCGCCCCATCTGTTCGTGGCTGGAGCCGAGGCGGCGATCGAGTTCTACTGCAGCGTGTTCGGGGCCACCGAGCGGATGCGGATGCCCGAGCCCGACGGCCGGATCGGGCACGCCGAGCTGTGGATCGGCGACTCGCTGATCATGCTGGCCGAGGAGTTCCCCGAGCACGACGCGCTCGGCCCGAAGTCGGTGGGCGGCACGCCGGTGGCGATCAGCGTCCACGTGGACGACGTCGACGAGGTCTTCGAGCGCGCCGTCGCGGCCCGGTCCAGCGTGCTGCGTCCGGTGGTCGACGAGATCTACGGTGACCGGGTCGGCATGTTCGAGGACCCGTTCGGCCACCGGTGGATGGTGGCCACGCACGTCGAGGACGTGCCGCTGGAGGAGATCGCCCGACGCCTGGCGGCATCCCAACTGCCGGTCTGAATCGTCGGCTTGGCGATCGCTCGGACGAACGGCCCCGACCCGGGCGGCCTGTGGGCCGCCCGGGTCGGGTGGGGTGAACGCCACTCCTGACGGAGCGTCAGAATGTCAGCTCGCGCGCCGGGCCAGCGGGACCCGGGAGCTGGTGGTGACCGCCGCCGCGAGCCCCGCGAGCAGCGGCAGGACGAGCACCCCGATCACCATGAAGGCCCAAGGGGCCGTGATGTGGGTGTCGTTGGCATACGGGCCGGTGAAGGCGGCGTCCCGGGCCCGGCGCAGCGCGACCGCCGGGACGAATCCGCAGGCCGTCCCCAGCACCGCTCCGATGACGGCGATGCTGCCGCACTGGAAGCCGGAGAGCGTCCGGCGAATCCGCGGCGGTGCACCGACGGCGGCGAGCGTGGCCTGGTCATCCCGCGAGTCGGCGGCCGCCAGGCCGGTGGCGATGCCGGCGGCGCCGAGCACCACCAGGGCCGCGAAGCCGCTGAGGGCGAGCGTGGTCACGTCGCTCTTGGACTGGTAGCCGCGCTCGATGTCCAGCGAGGCGAGCGAGTCGATCCGGCCGACGGCGGCCGCGGCCCGCTGCTCGGCCTTGGCCGACGGCGGGGTGGCGGGCAGCCAGATCGAGGCCGTGGGGCTGGAGCTCAGGCCGACGCTCTTGACCGTGTCGGGGCTGATCAGGCCTGCGCCGTAGTAGGCGTCGGCGGGATTGTCGATCAGGACCGCGTCCACGCTGATCTCGCGATCGGAGACCTGCGGCACCTGACCCGGCTGCACCGGCCCGCCGCCGCTGGCGCCGCGCAGCACGAACGTGGCCTTGCCGTCCTTCACGAAGCCCGGGTTGAAGATGACGGCCTTGCCCGCGGCCAAGGCGGCCTCGGCCGTCGGGTCGTGCAGCGCGAAGAGGTTGTGCAGGACGCTCGCGTCGCCGGCCAGCACCCGGCCGCCGTAGGAGTCGGGACCGTTCGGATTCGCACCGGACCCGAGCCACTTGAAGTTGACGACGCTCTGGCACTGCGGGCAGAAGATGTAGTTCACCTGGGAGACGTCGGCGCGGTCGCCGAGACCGGGCAGCTCCTGCGTGACCGCGGCGCGCAGGCTCGGCAGCGTCGGGCCGTCGCCCACCACGCTCAGCATGACCGAGCCACTGGGCGCGTGGGCCCGGTACATGCTCCTCGCATCGGCGTCGGTGCTGCTCGTGTAGACGCTGACGGCGACGGCGCCGGACACGGCGGCGAGCACCGCGGCGATCGCGGGGGCGGTGCGCCCGCGGTGACGGGCCGAGTCGCGCAGCGCGAGCCGGGGGCCGAGCGGCAGGTGCCGGGCGAGCCGGCCGAGCAGGCCGACCAGCAGCGGGGTGCAGGCGAGCAGGCCGAGTTCGGCGGTCATCGAGCCACCGAGCACGGCGATCGTCTGCGCGTCGTACGCGCCGACCACCGGCAGCCCGGGCCGGCCGCTGCTCGCGCCGAGCAGCGCGATGACGGTCCCGGCGGCCACCATGACGACGCCCAGCGCCGCGAGCAGCCGGCTCGGCGGCTTGGTGGTGACCCGGCCGGTGAGCGCGGTGACCACGTCCACCCGGGCGGCCTGGATCGCCGGCAGGACGGCGGCGAGGACGGCGGTGGCGAGTCCGACCGCCGCGATGGCGAGCAGGTCGAGCGGGTGCAGGCTGAAGTGCCCGAAGCGGCTGCCGGCCCGCTGCTCGATCCACGGACGCAGCACGCCGACCGCGCCGGTGCCCAGGACGATGCCGGTGACCGCGCCGGTCACGCCGAGGACGACGCCCGCGCCGATGACCACCGCCCGCACGTGCCTCTGGTCGCCGCCGCCGGCGGCCAGCAGTGCGAGCTGCCGGCGGGAGCGGCGGGCACCGACGGCGAAGGCCGGGCCGGCGAGCAGCGCGGTCTCCAGCAGTGCCATCCCGGCGACCGTGGCCACCACGACCGTGGCCGAGGACCGCAGGGTGGACTGCGAGTAGATGATCTGGGTGCGGTAGTACGGGACCGCCGAGCGGGCGGGCGGATCGAGCGCCACGCTGCGCGAGGTGACGGTGAATCCGTACTTGTCGAGCTCCAGGACCTTCGTCCAGTCGAGCCGCGCTCCGGCGGGCAGCCGGACCAGCCAGGCCGCGGGATCGGCGGACGCGCCGCCGCCGGCCGCCGCGTCCTGCTGCTGCCCGGCGGTCTGCGGCAGGGCGGCCAGCGGAGCGATCAGCTCGCCCGGACGGCCGATGACCTCGACCTTCGAGAGGTCTCCGGGGTACTCGGCGACCGCGGTCAGCGTGTACGACCGGCCCTCCAGGCCCTTGAACGTGGTGGTGTCGCCGAGGGCCAGCCCCGAGGCGTCGAGGAACGCCTGCGTGACGGCCACCTGGTACGGGGCGTTCGGCGCGTGGCCCTTGACCACGTCGAGCCGGCCGGACCAGAGCGAGCCGGTCAGATCGGCCTCACTGGTCGCGGTGAGCAGCAGACCGGCGCGGGAGGTGGCGCTCGCCTGCGGCCCGGGGCGCACCGAGGTCAGCACGCTGCCGGGCGGCAGCAGCTCGGTGGCCAGCGCGGCCGGATCGGCGGCGGCCGCGGCGCTCCTGGTCTGTTCGGGCGTGGCCGGCTGGCCGATGGTGGGCCGCCTGACCTGGGTGCCGTCATCGGCGAACGGGGCCTGCACCACCGTGTTGCCGAGCGCGAACGCGGTGACCAGTGCGTCGGAGGTGCCCATCAGGCGCTCGACGCGCTCGTTCGGATCCAACTGGGCGCTGCGGTAGGCCACATCGGCCCCGGCGACGCCGAGCACGGGCAGCGCGATCATCGCGACGACGAGTGCGCTGCGCCCCTTGGCGCGCATCGCGTCGCGGCGGGCGATCCGCAGCGCCAGGCGCCAGGCGGAGAGCTTCACTTGGCCGCCTCGATCCGGCCGGCCACCCGGGTGGCGATGGCGAGCAGGTTCTCGGCGCTCTGCCGACCGGTCTCATCGACCAGCCGGCCGTCGCGCAGGAAGACCACCCGGTCCGCCCAGGCGGCGTGCCGGGCCTCGTGGGTGACCATCACGGCCGCCGCGCCCGCGTCGCAGCGGGTGCGCAGCACGGCCAGGACGGCTTCGCCGGTGGTGGAGTCGAGGGCGCCGGTGGGCTCGTCGGCCAGCACCAGGCGGCGCTCGCCGATCAGCGCGCGGGCGATCGCGACGCGCTGCTGCTGCCCACCGGACATGTCGTCGGGGAACCGGTCGGCGAGTTCGCCGATACCGATCTCCTCCAGCGCCGCGAGCGCCTCGCGCCGGGCGGTACGGGTTGCCGTGCCGTCCAGTTCGCGCGGCAGCATGATGTTCTCCGCCGCCGTCAGCGCGGGGATCAGGTTGTAGTCCTGGAACACGTACCCGATCGCCCGGCGCCGCACCGCCGCCAGCTCCTTGCGGGAGAGCTCGCCGAGCGAGCTGCCCTCGACCAGCACCCGGCCCTCGCTCGGGGTGTCGAGGCCGCCGGCCAGCGTCAGCAGCGTGGACTTGCCGGAGCCGGACGGGCCCATCACGGCCACGAACTCACCCGGGAACACCTGCAGATCGATCTCCCGCAGCGCATGCACCTCGGCGGCGCCCCGGCCGTGCACCCGGCTGGTCCGCTCCAGCTGCAGGACGGCTCGCGCTCCGCTCCCGCTCTGCGTCCTGGTCGGTTCTGTGAAGGACAAGGCTCCCCCTCAAGGGCTACATACTGGATATGCATACTTGGTATACAGCTCCGCGCAATCCGGCGCGGCTGCATACTGAGTATGTATACCGGGTATGCAGGCGCCGCTCAAGTCGGCACCGCGACTGACCTGCTCATCCCGCGCCGGAACAACCACACACAGAGCAACCACACGCAGCACGCGGGAGAACCAGCACAACCCTCACTCGTTCGGGGCTCGTTCGGGCGACCGACCCCCGCCGGACCCCATGAACCCGCTAGCGTCGCTCACGAAGTACGAACGCGCTCCGCCGAGCAGTAGCGGAGCGCTATTTGACGCTGCGTCACCTTCCAACGGATCCGCGACTACCCCGAGGACATCCATGCCCAACCCCACCCCCCTCGCCGACTCGCACGTCGTCGTCATCGGCGGCACCTCCGGCATCGGCCAGGCCGTCGCGCTGCATGCCCACGACGCCGGCGCGCGGGTGACCGTGGCGAGCCGCAAGCCCGACCGCGGCGGCCTCCCGGACTCGATCGCCGCCGAGGAGGTCGACCTCAACACCACCGAGAGCATCGAGAAGCTGTTCGACCGTCTCGGCTCCTTCGACCACCTCGTCCTCTCCGCGGGCCCCGGTGCGCAGGGCAGCGTGCGTCAGCTGACCTCGGTGCAGGCGCGCCAGTTCATGGACACCAAGTTCTGGGGCTACTACGACGCGATCCGGGCCGCTGCCGACCGGATCAGCCAGAGCGGGTCCATCACGCTGATCGGCGGCGGCGCGAGCCGCAAGCACGCGCCGGGCCGCCCGATGATGGCCGCCATCAACGCCGCCCTGGAGGCGTTCGGCAAGGCCAACGCGATCGACCTGGCGCCGATCCGGGTCAACGTGATCGCCCCCGGCCTGGTCGACTCCCCCGCCTACCAGCACATCCCGGACCACATCCGGGAGGGGATGTTCGCCAACTACGCGAACAACGTCCCCGCCGGCCGGGCCGGCCAGCCCGACGACATCGCGACCGCGGCCGTGCTGCTGATGACCAACACCTTCATCACCGGCACCATCCTCGACATCGACGGTGGCAACCAGATCTCCTGACCGGCAGATCTTCTGACCGGCGCCTCGTCAGCACAGCCATCGGCCCCGCCGCAGCCATCGCCGCGGCGGGGCCGACCTGCGCCGTGCTCCGCCGTCCTCGGCCGCTCTCCGCCGTCCTCCCCCGGCTGACGTGCGGTCACATCGCGGTCACCGGGCAGCCGTCCGGGTCCGCCCGAAGCGCCGCGCGCTCCCAGAGTGCGCCGACGGGACCCGGCGCACCGAAACGAGACCGGATCGAATCGGCACGCCCTGGCGTAGACAGCCGATCTTGTGGAAAGCCTCTGCATACCCGACGGATCGGGGCCATCGGCTCTGGGGCCCGGGACATCGGGTATAGGAACGTGGACACCGCATGTAACCGGCCGAGGAGGTGAACGCAATGACCCGGATCCGGATCACCAAGCGCCCTGCCCAGCCCCACCCGCGCCCACCCCTCGACCTGCGCACCCCGTCCGGCCGCCCGCTGCCGTACTAGCGGCGCAGCCGGGCCCCCGGCAGCCCCAGCAGCCCCGGAACGCGAAACGTCCCCGGTCCCGTCGAACGACGGGACCGGGGACGTTCACTCACTCAGGTTCGCTCAGTCGGCTCAGCCGAGCGTCGCGAGCGCCTCGTTCAGCGTCTTCGACGGACGCATCACCGCCGCCGCCTTGGCCGGCACCGGCTGGTAGTAGCCGCCGATCTCGACCGGCGAGCCCTGGACCGCGATCAGCTCGTCGACGATCGTCTGCTCCTGCTCGGCGAGCGCCTTGGCGAGCGGGCCGAACGCCGCGGCCAGCTGCGCGTCCGTGCCCTGCTGCGCCAGCTCCTGGGCCCAGTACATGGCCAGGTAGAAGTGGCTGCCACGGTTGTCGATGCCACCGAGGCGACGGCTCGGCGACTTGTCCTCGTTGAGGAACGTGCCGGTGGCCCGGTCCAGCGTGTCGGCCAGCACCTGGGCGCGCGCGTTGCCGGTGCTCTGCGCCAGGTGCTCGAAGCTGGCGGCCAGCGCGAAGAACTCGCCCAGGCTGTCCCAGCGCAGGTAGTTCTCCTTCAGCAGCTGCTGCACGTGCTTCGGCGCGGAACCGCCGGCGCCCGTCTCGAACAGACCGCCGCCGTTGATCAGCGGGACGACCGAGAGCATCTTGGCGCTGGTGCCCAGCTCCAGGATCGGGAACAGGTCGGTCAGGTAGTCGCGCAGCACGTTGCCGGTGACCGAGATGGTGTCCTCGCCACGGCGGATCCGCTCCAGCGAGAAGGCGGTCGCCTGCTCCGGCGACATGATCTCGATCTGCAGGCCCTCGGTGTCGTGCTCCGGGAGGTACGCCTTGACCTTGGCGATCAGGTTGGCGTCGTGCGCGCGGCCCTCGTCCAGCCAGAAGACGGCCGGGCTGCCGGTGGCGCGGGCGCGGGTGACCGCGAGCTTCACCCAGTCGCGGATCGGCACGTCCTTGGTCTGGCAGGCGCGGAAGACGTCGCCGGCCGCGACCGGCTGCTCGATGACGACGTTGCCGGCCGCATCGACGAGCCGGACCACACCGTCGGCGTGGATCTCGAAGGTCTTGTCGTGGCTGCCGTACTCCTCGGCGGCCTGGGCCATCAGACCGACGTTCGGGACCGAGCCCATGGTCGTCGGGTCGAACGCGCCGTGCGCGCGGCAGTCGTCGATGACGACCTGGTAGACGCCCGCGTAGCTGCTGTCCGGGATGACCGCCAGGGTGTCGGCCTCCTTGCCGTCCGGGCCCCACATGTGGCCGGAGGTGCGGATCATGGCCGGCATCGACGCGTCGACGATGACGTCGCTCGGCACGTGCAGGTTGGTGATGCCGCGGTCGGAGTCGACCATCGCGAGGGCCGGACCCTCGGCCAGCTCGGCCTCGAAGGACGCCTTGACGGCCGCACCGTCGATCAGCGCGTCCAGGCCGCCGAGGATGCCGCCGAGGCCGTTGTTCGGGTTCAGGCCGGCCGCGGCCAGCGCGTCGCCGTACTGCGCGAAGGTCTTCGGGAAGAACGCGCGCACCACGTGACCGAAGATGATCGGGTCGGAGACCTTCATCATGGTGGCCTTCAGGTGCACCGAGAACAGCACGCCCTCGGCCTTGGCCCGGGCGACCTGGGCGGTGAGGAACTCACGCAGCTCGGCGACGTGCATCACCGAGGCGTCGACGACCTCGCCGGCGAGCACCTTGACCGACTCGCGCAGCACCGTGGTGCTGCCGTCGGCGGCGGCCAGCTCGATCCGCAGCACGCCGTCCTCGGCGATGACCGCGGACTTCTCGGTGGAGCGGAAGTCGGCGGCGTCCATGTGGGCGACGTTCGTCTTCGACTCGGCCGACCAGGCGCCCATCCGGTGCGGGTGGGTCTTGGCGTAGTTCTTCACCGAGAGCGGGGCGCGGCGGTCGGAGTTGCCCTCGCGCAGGACCGGGTTGACGGCGCTGCCCTTGACCTTGTCGTAACGGGCCCGGACGTCCTTGTCCTCGTCGGTCTCCGGGCTGTCCGGGTAGTCCGGCAGCGCGTAGCCCTGCGCCTGGAGCTCGGCGATCGCGGCCTTGAGCTGCGGGATCGAGGCCGAGATGTTCGGCAGCTTGATGATGTTGGCGCCGGGGGTCTTCGCCAGCTCACCGAGCTCGGCGAGGGCGTCGTGGATGCGCTGGCCCTCCTCGAGACGCTCGGGGAAGCTCGCGATGATCCGGCCGGCCAGCGAGATGTCACGCGTCTCCACGCTGACGCCCGCCGTCGAGGCGTAGGCCTGGATCACCGGCAGGAGCGAATACGTCGCCAGGGCCGGGGCCTCGTCAGTGTGCGTATAGATGATGGTCGAGTCAGTCATCGGTGCTCCGCTTCACGTCTACAACGTCTCGACATCAAGATATCTTGTGATCGCCGCTCCCCGATACCAACCCCCACCCAGTGGCACACCCCGCTGCTCCGAACGGGTAGCGAGCGGGTGGCGGGCGGCTCGCCCCCGGCCGTGCGATCGGACCGGAAGGCTGCGGGCACCGGCCGAAAGCCGGGGGCACGCCGGTACGCCGAATAGGCATGAACCGGACAACAATGACCCCCTTCCGCTTACGCCGCGCGACCCCAAGCTGACTGCGCGTCAGCCCGAAAGACGCCCAACCCCACTTTGCCAGGCCCGACTTGACTCAACCCGAGCGACTCTATCCGGCCATGGTCGCGCTGCCGCACAGCTCCCCTAGCCTGTGCCACACACGCCGCTCGCACCGGCGAGCGGCGACATCCGGCCACGAAGCGGAACGGGGAGATTTCATGGGGGACGCCACGGTTGCCGTGACCCTGAAGGTCAACGGCCGTGACTACGACATCGACATCGAGCCGCGCGTCACGCTGCTCGACGCCCTGCGAGAGGTGATCGGCCTCACCGGCACCAAGAAGGGCTGCGACCGCGGTGAGTGCGGCGCCTGTACCGTCCACTCGGACGGCCGTCGGATCAACGCCTGCATGACCCTCGCGGTGATGCAGGAGGGCAACGCGCTGACCACCGTGGAGGGCCTGGCCGACGAGGGCCGCCTGCACCCGGTCCAGCAGGCGTTCGTGGAGAACGACGCGTTCCAGTGCGGTTACTGCACCCCCGGGCAGATCATGTCGGCCGTCGCCTGCGTCGCCGAGGGCCACACCGGCGACGACGACGAGATCCGCGAGTGGATGAGCGGCAACATCTGCCGCTGCGGCGCGTACGCCAACATCCTCAGCGCGGTGCGCTGCGCGGCCGCCGAGCGCGCGGCCTGCCACCAGGCGCTCAACGCCTCCGCCACGCGTGCCGCTGCCGTCGGCGCCGCCACGTCCACCGCTCCCGCGACTGCTCCGGAGTCCCACGATGCGTGATTTCGCGTACACCCGAGTGAGCGAGCCGGCCCGCGCCGTCGCGATGCTCGCCGAGCGGCCCGAGGCGACGCTGATCGCCGGCGGCACCGAACTGATCAACCTGCTGAAGGAACGGATCGCGCAGCCGGAGCTGCTGATCGACGTCTCGCACACCCCGCTCGACCAGATCGAGGTCACCCCGGAGGGCCTGCACCTCGGTGCGCTGGCCCGGATGAGCGACGTCGCCGCCCACCCGCTGGTGCGGGCCCAGTACCCGGTGATCTCCCGCTCGCTGGAGCTGTCCGCCTCCGCCCAGTTGCGCAACATGGCGACCATGGGCGGCAACCTGATGCAGCGCACCCGCTGCGTCTACTTCCGCGCCGACTACCAGCTGCCGTGCAACAAGCGCCTGCCCGGCAGCGGCTGCGCCGCGCTGACCGGTGCGCACCGCACCGCCTCGATCTTCGGCGGCAGCGAGCAGTGCATCGCCACCCACCCGTCCGACGTCGCGGTCGCCCTCGCCGCGCTGGACGCCGTGGTGCACGTGCAGGGGCCGACCGGCGTGCGCAGCATCGCCTTCACCGACTTCCACCGGCTCCCCGGCGACCAGCCGGAGCGGGACACCGTGCTGGAGCCGGACGAGATGATCATCGGCATCGACGTGCCGGCCGGCGCGTACACCACCCGCTCCGACTACCTCAAGGTGCGCGAGCGCGCTTCGTACGAGTTCGCGCTGGTCTCCGCCGCGGTCGCGGTCGAGCTGGACGAGCAGGGCACCGTCAAGGCCGCCCGGCTCGCGCTCGGCGGGGTCGCGCCGAAGCCGTGGCGACTGCGCCACGCCGAGGCCGCCCTGGTCGGCGGGCCGCTGGAGCCGGCCGCCATCCGGGCCGCGCTGGAGCCCGAGTGGAACGCGGCCACTCCGCTGGACGACAACGCATTCAAGATCGAACTGGCCGCGAGGACCATGGTCCGCGCACTGACGGGAACAGGAGAGGCCCGGTGACCACCGCATCCGCCCCTGGCAAGCCCCTGACCAGGTCCGACGCCATCGTGAAGGTCACCGGCGCGGCCCGCTACACCGCCGACCACCACCCCGAGGGCCTGACCTACGCGGTGCTGGTGACCTCGACCATCCCGGCCGGCCGGATCGAGGAGATCGACACCGCCGCCGCCGAGGCCGTGCCGGGCGTGATCCGGATCCTCACCTACGCGAACACCCCGCGGCTGAACCCGATCCCGCCGACCATGGTCTACCGGCAGGAGCTGATGCCGCTCCAGGACCAGCAGGTCCACTACGAGGGCGAGCCGATCGCCCTGGTGATCGCCGACCGGCTGGAGCGCGCGACGGAGGCCGCCGCGCTGGTCCACACCCGCTACACGGTCGAGCCCGCCATCACCGACTTCAAGGCCGCGCTGCCCGACGCGAAGCCGACCGACGGCTACTGGGGCGCCCCCGGCGCCACCGCCGCCGGCGACATGGCGGACGGCCTCTCCAAGGCGGAGATGATCGTCGAGCACGACTACGGCACCTCGACGCGTCACCACTCCCCCATGGAGATGTCCGCGACGGTGGCGCAGTGGAGCGACACCCCCGGCGGCGGCGAGCTGCTGCTGTGGGATGCCACCCAGTCCACGCACGAGGCCCGCGACGTGGTCGCGCACGCGCTCGGCATGGATCCGGACTCGGTGCGGGTCCTCTCGGAGTTCACCGGCGGCGCGTTCGGCGCCAAGGGCTTCCCGTGGCCGCACGAGATCATCGCGGCGATGGCCGCCCGCGAGATCCGCGGCGCCGTCAAGCTGGTGCTGACCCGGGCGCAGAGCTTCACCTCGCACGGCTACCAGCCGCCGACCCGCCAGCGGATCACGCTCACCGCCACCCTGGACGGCCGGCTGACCGCGCTGCAGCACGACGCCACCAACCAGACCTCGAGCTACGCCGTCTACACCGAGATGTGCTGCGAGGTCACCCGCAGCCTGTACGCCACTCCGGCGCTGGTCACCAACCACTTCACCACCCCGGTCAACATGCAGCTGCCCACCCCGATGCGGGCGCCGAACGAGGGCCTGGGCATGTTCGCCCTGGAGTCGGCGATGGACGAGCTCGCCTACGAGCTCGACATCGACCCGGTGGAACTGCGACTGCGCAACTTCGCCGAGCTGGACCCGACCAACGGCAAGCCGTTCTCGGCCAACGCGCTGAAGGAGTGCTACGCCGAGGGCGCCCGGCGGTTCGGCTGGGAGAAGCGCCAGATGGCGCCGCGCTCGATGCGCGAGGGCAACGACCTGATCGGCTGGGGGATGGCCGCCTGCGCGATGCGCGCCTACCGGCTGCCGGCCGCCGCCCGGGTGGACCTGCACGCCGACGGGAGCGTCACGGTCGCCTCCAGCGCCCCGGAGATCGGCGCCGGCGTGCGCACCGTGATGCCGCAGATCGCCGCCGAGGTGCTCGGCTGCTCGCCCGACCGGGTGACCCCGCTGATGGGCGACAGCTCGCTGCCGCGCAGCCCGATGACGGTCGGCTCCGCGATCACGCTGAGCGTCGGCTCCGCGGTGCACGAGGCCGCGAACGACCTGCGTGAGCGCCTCGCCGAGCTGCTCTGCGGCGACCCCGACCAGGGCGGACGGATCTCGCTGGAGGGCGACGAGGTGGTGCTCGCCCGCGGCCCGCGGGCGAAGCTGAGCGAGCTGCTGGAGCGCGAGGGGCTGACCGAGCTGAGCTCGACCGGGACGTTCCTGCCGAACTTCGATCCGCCGCACTCGATGATGAGCTTCGGCTCGGTCTTCGTCGAGGTCCGGGTGGACGAGGCGCTCGGCCTGACCCGGGTCTCCCGGGTGGTCGGCACCTACGCCGCCGGCCGGATCATCAACCCGCTGACCGCGCGCAGCCAGATGATCGGCGCGATCACCTTCGGCATCGGCGCCGCGCTGCTGGAGCAGTCCCCCGTGGACACCACGCTGGGCCGGTACCTCTCCAAGAACCTGGCCGGCTACCTGCTCCCGGTCAACGCGGACATCCCCGAGCTGGACGTCGCCTTCATCGACGAGTACGACACCGACGCCAGCTCTATCGGCTCCCGCGGCATCGGCGAACTCGGCGCGATCGGCCTGCCCGCCGCAATCACCAACGCCGTCTACCACGCGACCGGCAACCGCCTGCGCAGCATCCCGATCGCCCCGGAGGAGGTGCTGGACCTGACCGCCCGCGGCCGGGTCTGAGCCCGCAGCCTGCCGGAGGGTGGCCGCTGACGTCCCGTCAGCGGCCACCGCCGCACCCAGGACCGGTTCGGCGGCGGTTGCCCAGGGGCGGGCGGGCCCTTGCGGCGGGGCCCCGGCCGCCGGCGATGCGGTCGGGGCCCCGGCTGCGCCGTCAACGCACCGGGCGCCAGATCTCGGGCAGCCGGTCGCCTCTTATCAGCCGCTCGCCTCTTGGCGGCACCAGCCAGGCGAGCAGTTTCCTCAGCAACATCACGTAACTCCTTTCTTTCGTCGCGGTCATGCCACGACCATGCCTACACCAGGTAGCCGGGTGAATCCACCCCGTGACGTGTTCCCGCCGTGAACCGGCCTGCGATTGGCCGAGGAGGCGTGCTTGCCACGCCCGACATCGCCCGAACAGCGCAGCGTCACCGGCTTCCGACGCAGCGTCAGCTGCCGTACCGTCTGAGCATGCGGCTAGGAGCACACACGACGGAGACCGTGCCGGAGCGCACCGGTGAGGCGTTCGAGCTGGGCGAGCGGCTCACGGTGGTCGGCGACCGCCTGTCGGTCGGGTCGGCGGCGCCCGCCTTCACGCTGGACTGGCTGGCCGAGGCGGACGGCGCGATCAGCCAGGTCCGGCTCGGCGACACCAGCGGCTCGGTGCGGCTGCTCAACGTGATCAACTCGATCGACACCCCGGTCTGCCGGGTGGAGACCCGCTCCTGGGAGGACCGGCTGGCCGAGCGGGTCACCGACGGTCAGGTGCAGCTCTACACGGTCAGCATGGACCTGCCGTTCGCGCTCGCGGCCCGCGGCGGGGCCGACGGCAGTGGCGGCGGCCACCTGCTGCTCTCCGCGCACCGCAGCGCGGCCTTCGGGCGGGACTACGGCGTGCTGCTCAAGGAGTGGCGGCTGCTGCAGCGCGCCGTCTTCGTGATCGACCGACACGACCGGCTCGCCCACGTCGAGTACGTCGCGGACCAGATGCGCGAGCCGGACTACGACGCCGCCCTGGCCGCGCTCGACCGACTGCCCTAGTGGACCCGGCCGGACGGGCCGGTGCGCCGGCGCGGGGCGAGGATGGGGGCATGGTCGAGCGAGCGGGGCCCGGCTCCGTACGGCAGGATCTGGCCGGCCCGCTGCGTGGGCTGCTGACCGGCCAGTGCCTGGGCCAGGGCGCCGACGGACTGGCCCAGATCGCGTTCGCCCAGTTCGTCCTCTTCGACGTGGGCCGCAGCGCCACGCCCGGGCGGATCGCGCTCGTGCTCGCGGTGACGCTGCTGCCGTTCAGCGTGATCGGCCCGTTCGCCGGCGTGCTGCTCGACCGGTTCGACCGGCGCCGCGCGCTGGTCGTGGTCTCGGTGCTGCGCGCACTGCTGGTGGTGGCCGGGGCGGTGATCGTGTCGCAGCGCTGGACGGCGGCGGCCTACGTCGCCGTCCTGCTGCTGCTCTCCTCCTCGCGGCTGGTGCTCAACGCGAAGGGCGCCGCGCTGCCGCGCACGGTGCCGCGCGAGCGGCTGGTCCCGGCGAACGCGCTCTCCGCGCTGACCGGCTCCGCCTCGGCGTTCATCGGCGCGGTCGGCGGCTCGCAGTTCGTCGGCCGCTCCACGGCGGCCGGCTTCCTCGGCGCGGGCGTGCTGTACGCGGCGGCGGCGCTGGTCTTCGGCCGGCTGCCGTACCTCGGCGGGCACACCGGCGGTCCGGTGCTGCCGCGGCTGCGCCGCACCGCCGCCGACCTCGCCGACGGCGTCCGGGTGGTGCTGCGGACCCGGGCGATCCGGCGGCCGCTGGCGGCGGTCGGGGTGCACCGGCTGCTGCTCGGCGCGGGCTTCGTGGTGCTGGTGCTGGTCGCCGACTCGCAGTACCAGCTCAAGGCGTCCGGCTACGGGATCGCGCTCGCCGCCACCGGCCTGGCCACCTTCGCGGCGAGCGCGGCAGCGCCGCCGCTGGCCGCGCGGTACGGCGCGCTGGCGCTGGTGCCGACCGCGTTCCTGCCGGCCGCCGCGGCCGCGTACGTCGGCGGGCTGGCGCCCTCGCTCTGGGTGCTGGTGCCGTGCGTGGGGCTGGCGGCGTTCGCGTTCCAGGTGCTCAAGGTCTGCGCGGACGCACTGGTCGGCGGCGCCTCGCCGGACGCGGCGCGCGGCCGGGTGTTCTCGCTCTACGACATGCTCTACAACGTCTCGTTCGTGCTCGCCGGGCTCGCGATGGTGCCGTGGTGGCACCCGGGGCGGGAGCGGGCGCTGCTCTGGTGGGTGGCGGCCGGGTTCACGGCGGCGTGGGCGGTGCTGCGGCTCACCGAGCCCGGCGGCGTCCGGCTGCGGCTGTGGCCGGGATCGGGGCCGGGGCTGCCGCGCGGCGGTCGGGCCGGCTGGGGCCGGCGCGGCAGGCAGGCGCGGCGGGCCGAGCGTAAGGCGCTCCGGGCGGCACGCCGCGCCGCACGCTCGGGACCGCCGCCGTGGCACGGCCGGGCCGCTGCCTTCACGGCGGGCGTGCTGCCCGCGCTCGCCTTTCCCGGGCCCGCCTGGTGGTGGCTGGCGTGGTTCGCCCTGGTTCCGCTGATGCTGGTGATCCGCCTCGCGCCGACCCGGCGGGAGGGGGTGCTGCGCGCGTGGTGGGGCCTCGGCGCGTTCGAGGCGGTCACCCAGTACTGGCTGGTGCCCAACATCGGACCGGCGCTGGCGATCGTCGCCGCGCTGATCGGCGCGCTCTGGCTGCCGTGGGGCTGGGCGGTGCACCGCTACCTGGCACCCGCACCCTCACCCTCACCGGCACCCTCACCGGCAGCCCCCGCTCCCCCGCCCGGCCCGGCGGCCTCGCTGCGCGCCATCTGGGCCCGCGCGGTGCCGCCCGGCCGGCCCGACGGCGGCCGGCGCGCCGCGGCCGCGCTGCTGGTGGTGCCGAGCGCCTGGATCTGCGCGGAGGCCGTCCGGTCCTGGCAGAGCCTCGGCGGTCCCTGGGTGCTGCTCGGCGCCTCCCAGTGGAACCGGCCCGCAGAGCTCGCCTCCGCCGCGATCGGCGGCGTCTGGTTCACCGGATTCCTGATCGCGGTGGTCAACACCGCGCTGGTGGTGCTGCTGACCCGCCGCCGGCCCGGCCCGCGGGCGGCCGTGCTCGCCACGGCGGCGGCCGCACTGGCCGTCGGCCCGCTCTGGTCCGCGCTGCGCCCGGCGCTGCCGGTCACCGGGACGGTCCGGATCGGCCTCGTGCAGCCCGGTGTCTACGCCGACAACGACGAACGCCAGGCCTGGGAGCAGGCGGCCACCGCCGGGCTCGCGCCGCTGCACCCGGCGCTCGTCGTCTGGGGCGAGAGCAGCCTCGGCGAGGACGTCACCCCCGCCCGGCTCGCCGCCCTCCAGCCACTCGCCCAGCAGCTGGACGCCGGGCTGCTGGTCAACGGCGACGCCGTCGCATCGGACGACTCCGGCATCTACAAGCGGTCGGTGCTGATCGAACCGGGCGGACCGAGCAGCAGCTACGACAAGATCCGCCTGGTGCCGTTCGGCGAGTACATCCCGCTGCGCTCCGCGCTCGGCTGGCTCACCAGCTTCAGCAAGGCGGCGCCGACCAACCTGCTGCGCGGCGACCACACCACGGTGATGCACAGCGGATCGCTCGCGTTCGGCCCGCTGATCTGCTTCGAGTCCGCGTTCCCCGACATGGCGCGCACCGTGGTCGCGCACGGCGCGCAGCTGCTCGTGTACCAGTCCGCCACCTCGACGTTCCAGGGCAGTTGGGCGCAGCCGCAGCACGCCTCGCTGGTCGCCGTCCGGGCCGTCGAGACCGGACGGCCCGCGGTGCAGGTGAGCCTCACCGGTGACAGCGTGGCGTACGACGCGCACGGCCACCCGCTCGCCTGGCGGGACGCCGACTACCGGGGGGCGTTCGTCGTCGATGTCCCGCTGACCACCGGCAGCACGCCGTACCAGCGGGCCGGTGACTGGATGGTCGCGGTCGCCTTCAGCGCGCTGGCCGGCGCGGCGGCGCTGTCCGGGCTCGACCGCCGCTGAGACCCTGCTGAGGGGGCTCAGGGACGGCTCAGGAGGGATTGGTCCGGCGGTCCAGCAGCACCACCTCGAACTCCTCCAGGCTGCGCAGCACCACACCCGCCCGCGGCACGCCGACGGCCCGCACCGCCGCATGCGGGCCGCGCGAGGCCGCCAGCGCGGCCACGTCGGCGAACATGGTGCCCGCCATCGCATGCCCGGTGCCGCGGTCGAGCAGCAGCGAGGCACCGAGGAACCCGGGCAGCGCCCGGAGCCCCGGCAGCACGAACTCCCGGAACGTGTCGGTCAGTTGGTCGGCACTGGCCGGGTCGAAGTCGAGCCGGG
This sequence comes from Kitasatospora sp. NEAU-69, assembly GCF_057158765.1. Classification (NCBI taxonomy): domain Bacteria; kingdom Bacillati; phylum Actinomycetota; class Actinomycetes; order Kitasatosporales; family Streptomycetaceae; genus Kitasatospora; species Kitasatospora sp. NEAU-69. The sequence goes on along the minus strand of NZ_JBWXUE010000001.1, from coordinate 338,557 downwards.
TGAGCCGCCAGCGGGCGCCGGGACCGGGCGGGGTCTGCGGCGGCTCGAAGACCGCCGCCTCCATGCTGTCGGTCGTCACCGTGGCGGCGAACGGCGCCAGCAGCTCGGAGCGCCGCGCCTGCAACTGCGTGTTGCTGGCCCGCTCCGCCTGCCGGCCGTCCCACCAGGACGACATCAGGATCTTGCCGAGCTCCCGGTCGGCGAAGAGCGCGAAGCCGCGGTAGCCGGCCTGGGGCAACAGCGCCGGCACCGACTCGCGGACCAGCGCCTCGACGGCCCGGCTCATCCTGGCCGGGTCACCGGTCGCGTAGGTGGTGCGGATCTGCATGGGGTGCTCCCGTCTCGGATGACACGTGACAGCTCAATCCGACGGTCGGATGACCAGCCGGGCAACGTGGACAGTCCGTTCGGTCGACGCGTAGGGCCTGTCGGGGTGAAGGTCGCCGCCGACGGTCAGCCCAGCGCCTGCTCGGCCCAGATCACCTTGCCCTGCGCCGTGTACCTGGTGCCCCAGCGCTCGGCGAACTGGGCGACCAGGAAGAGCCCGCGCCCGCCCTCGTCCAGGCTCGCCGCGTAGCGCAGGTGCGGCGCGGTGCTGCTGCAGTCGGACACCTCGCAGATCAGCGTGCGGTCACGGAGCAGCCGGACCCGGATCGGCTCGGTCGCGTACCGGATCGCGTTGGTGATCAGCTCGCTCAGGATCAGCTCCGTGGTGAACGCCAGCTCGTCCAGCTCCCAGTGCGCGAGCTGACGGCTGACCGCGGCGCGGACCTCGGAGACCGCCGCCGGGTCCGAGGGCACCTCCCAGTGCGCGACCTGGTCGGCGCCGAGCACCCGGGTCCGGGCGACCAGCAGCGCGACGTCGTCCACCGGGTGCGCCGGCAGCAGTGCGCCCAGCACCGCCTCGCAGGTCTCCTCGGGGTCCGGGCGGGCCTGGCCGAGCGCCCGGCGCAGCATCTCCAGGCCGACGTCGATGTCCCGCTCGCGGGACTCGACCAGCCCGTCGGTGTAGAGCACCAGCCGGCTGCCCTCCGGCAGCCGCAGCTCCACCGCGGTGAACGGCAGCCCGCCGAGGCCGAGCGGCGGCCCCGCGGGCACGTCCGGGAACTCGACGGTGCCGTCCGGGTGCACCACGGCGGCCGGCGGGTGCCCCGCCCTGGCCATGGTGCAGATCCGGGAGACCGGATCGTAGATCGCGCACAGGCAGCTGGCGCCGATCACGGCGTCGCCGGCGCCGGAGGCCGTCTGGTCCTGGTCGAGCCGGTTGACCAGGTCGTCCAGGTGCCCGAGCAGCTCGTCCGGCGGCAGGTCGAGGGTGGAGAAGTTGTGCACGGCGGTCCGCAGCCGGCCCATCGTGGCGGCGGCGTGCAGACCGTGGCCGACCACGTCGCCGACCACCAGCGCGACCCGCGCGCCGGACATCGGGATCACGTCGAACCAGTCGCCGCTCACCCCGGCCTTGGCCGGCAGGTACCGGTGCGCGACCTCCAGCGCGTTCTGCTCGGGCAGACCGTGCGGCAGCAGACTTCGCTGCAGCGCGACCGCCATCGCGTGCTCGCGGGTGAAGCGGCGGGCGTTGTCGATGCTCACGGCGGCCCGGGCGACCAGCTCGCGGGCGAGCGAGAGGTCCTCCTCGTCGAAGCGCTCGGGTCGCTCGGAGCGCCAGAACTTCGCGACCCCGAGCAGCACCCCGCGCGCGCTCAGCGGCACCCGGACCACCGAGTGGATGCCGTGCTCCAGCAGCCCCGCGGCCCGCTCCGGGTCCTGGGCCAGCCACTCGGTGGAGCCGCTCAGGTCCGGGTCGTAGGCCGCCTCGCCGCTCTCCACGCTCCACCGCCACGGCGTGTCGGGGAGCAGCGTGACGGTCTCGCCGACCGGGTAGAACGGCGGGTGGTCGCTGATGCCGGCCACCGCGACCCGGCGCATCTGCGCGTGGTCGCCGGGCACCGGCTCCTCGCCGCGGAAGACCGCCTCCAGCAGGTCGACGGTGACGAAGTCGGCGAACCGCGGCACCGCGACCTGGGCCAGCTCCTCCGCGGTGCGGGTGACGTCGAGCGTGGTGCCGATCGCGACGGTCGCGTCGTACAGCAGCTTGAGCCGGCGGCGGGCCGCGACGGCCTTGCCGGAGACCGCGTGCAGCTCGGTGGAGTCGCGCAGCGTGGCGACGCTGCCGGGCGGGCCGCCGTCGCGGTCGGTCGGCCGGACGTTGACGACCAGCAGCCGGTCGCCGGTCATCAGCACCTCGTCGCTGAGGCCGCGGCCGCCGGAGAGCATCTCGACCGCCGCCGGGTCCAGCCCGAGTCCGCTCACCGGGCGTCCCTCGGCGTCGGGGGGCAGGTCGAGCAGCCGGCGCGCCTCGTCGTTGGCGAGCAGCAGCCGCCCGTCCGCGCCGATGATCAGCACGCCCTCGCGGACGGCGTGCAGCACGGCGTCGTGGTGCTCGTACATCCTGGTCATCTCGACCGGGCCGAGGCCGTGCGTCTGGTGCAGCAGCCGCCGGCTGGCCAGCGCGGCACCGGCGGTCGCCAGCAGCAGCGCGCCGGCCGCGGTGCCGAAGATCAGCGGCAGCTGGCGGTCGACCACGCCGCTCACCTTGCTGATGGTGATCCCGGCGGAGACCGCGCCGACGATGTGGTGGCTGTCGTCGTAGACCGGCACGACCGCCTGCACCAGGCGGCCGATCGTCCCGTTCACCTCCTGCGTGACCACCTGGCCCTCCAGGGCCGGCTGGTAGACGCCGACGAACTTCTTGCCGATCCGGTCCGGCAGGGGGTGCGTGTAGCGGATCCCGTCGGTGTTCAGCACCACGATGAAGTCGACGCCGGACGCCATCCGGGCCGCCTCGGCCTTCGGCTGGAGGATCGCCGTCGGGTCCGGCGACTGGATCGCGGCGGCGGTGCCCGGCGCGTTCGCGAAGGTCTGCGCGACGGCCACCGACCGGTTCCGCGCCTCGTTCGTGCTGTCCTTCTGCGACTGCAGGACGAGCGCCAGCACGGCCGCGACCACCAGCAGCAGCACCACGACCACCTGGAGCAGGAACACCTGCCCGGCCACGCTGCGCAGACCCCTGGGCCACCGAACGCGACGCTCCGGGCGCGCCACGGCCCCCGGCGGCGACTCCTGTCCGCCCCGCGGACTCCCCCGGCCGCTGCCGAGCAGCCGAGCGGCCGAGGAGCGGACCTTCAACCGGGCCATGCGCCCTGTCTACGCCGATTGCCACCGAGGGGCCACTGGGCGCGCTGCGGGGGTGGGAAAGTCGGCCGGACCGGCCGGGTCGGCATGCGCCCGCTCGGCACCGGCCTGCTCGGCACCGGCCTGCTCGACACCGGCCTGGGCCGTCAGGACGGGTCCAGCACCGTGCGCGTCACCCGGGCGGCGATCGCGGCGACCAGCGAGCGCGGCCGGCGCGGCGCGAGGTGCGCGCCGGGCCAGTTGCCCACGCCGGGCGTGACGTAGGAGCGGTCGCGGGCCAGCGCGCGCAGCGCCGTGCGGACCACCATGGCCGGTTCCGCCATCCGGCCCACGGCCGCGCGCCGGGTGCCGATCACGTCGAAGAACCCGGTCTCCACCGGGCCCGGGCAGACCGCCAGCACCCGGACGCCCCGGCGCCGGACCTCCTGGCGCAGCGCCAGCGAGAAGTTCAGCACGAAGGTCTTCGAGGCGCCGTAGACCGAGAAGTACGGCGTCGGCTGGAACGCGGCCGCGGAGGCCACGTTCAGCACCGCGCCGCGCCCGCGGGCCAGCATGCCCGGCAGCAGCTCGTGCGTCAGGTCCACCGGCGCGAGCACGTTCACCGCGAGCTGCTCGCGGTCGCGCTCGGCCGGGTTCTGCTCGAAGCGGCCGCAGGTGCCGAAGCCGGCGTTGTTCACCAGCACGTCCACCTGGACGCCGAGGCCGGCGAGCCGCTCGCCGATCCGCGCGGCCGCGCCCTCGACCGAGAGGTCCTGCACCAGCACGTGCGCCGCCACGCCGTGGCGGGTGCGCAGCCGTTCGGCGAGCGCGGTCAGCCGCTCCTCGGAGCGGGCCACCAGCACCAGGTCGTGCCCCTGGGCCGCGAGCTGCTCGGCGAACTCCGCCCCCAGACCTGACGATGCCCCCGTGATCAGAGCCGTGCCGCTCATCTGTTCCACCTCGTCCATCTCGTCGATCTCATCGATCTCGTCCGTCCGGGCCGGTCCGGCCGCGTTCCGCTCAACTGTTGCAGGAGAGTAGCAGTTCTGCAGTTAACCGCAACACTGCTGTTGCAGTTATGGGCCGAGCCGCAGCACGGCTGTATCGTTCGGGGGACAACCGAAGAGACCGGAGGCAGCATGTCCACCCCCGCCCAGCGCCCCCTGCGGGCTGACGCCGAGCGCAGCATCCGGGCCATCCTGCAAGCCGCCGAACGGGTGCTCGCGCAGGATCCGGGCGCCTCGATGGAGCAGATCGCCGAAGCCTCCGGCGTCGCCCGCACCACCGTCCACCGCCGCTTCGCCAGCCGTCAGGCGCTGATCGAGGCACTCAGCGGCACGGCCGCCGAGCAGCTCGCCCAGGCGATCGAGGACAGCCACCCGGAGACCGCGCCGCCGCTGGTCGTGATGCACCGCGCCACGGCCAACGTGCTGCGGCTCAAGCACGTCTGGCGGTTCGCCCTCAGCCAGCCGCACGCGCAGGACGGCGCGGCCGGCGCGGCCTGGCAGGCGATCGACGACCGCTGCACCCGGCTGCTGGAGCGGGCCAGGGACGACGGCCTGATCGACCGGAACTCCGACCTCGACTGGCTGCGCCGGGTCTACTACGCCCTGCTCGGCGAGGCCGCGCACCACCCGTCGGCCTCGGACGCGAACGCCGACGCGGACGCCACCCGGATCGTCGACACCTTCCTGCACGGAGCCGCGCCGCGCTGAGCCGCCCCCACTGAGCCGCCCTCGCTGACCCGCCCTCACTGACCCGCCGTCAGGGCGGCCTGCGCGCAGCGCCGTCGCCGAATCCGCCGGAGCCATTGACAGAGCCTCAGCCCCACGCTGTCATATGTTCTACTCCGTTTGATTCTGTCGGAATATGATGACTCATCTCCGATGGCGACGGCCCCCACCCACCCCACCCGGAGGACTGTTGCGCGTCTTCTCCCGCCCCCTCGGGCGGCTCACCGGCCCAGCGCTCGCGCTGACGCTCGCCGTCGCCGCCGCCGGCCCGCTCGCACTCCCGGGCACCGCCCACGCCCAGGCCAACGGCGCGGCCCTCACCCCGCCCATGGGATGGAGCAGCTGGAGCTTCATCCGCCAGAACCCGACCGAGGCGAACATCGAGGCGCAGGCGGCCGCGATGTCGAGCAGCGGCCTGGTCTCGCACGGCTACAAGTACGTCAACATCGACGACTTCTGGTACCTCAACCCGGCCAACACCGTTGATCCGTACGGCCGCTGGGCCACCGACCCGGCGCACTTCCCGCACGGCATGGGCGCCGTCGGCAGCTATGTGCACAACCTCGGCGAGAAGTTCGGGATGTACCTGACCCCGGGCATCCCGGTCGCCGCGTACAACCAGAACACTCCGATCCAGGGCACGAGCTTCCACGCCCGGGACATCGTCTCCAACACCACGAGCTACGAGACGAACTACAACTTCGGCAGCGGCTCGATGTACTACATCGACTACGCGAAGAACCCGGCCGCCGCCCAGGCCTACCTCAACTCCTGGGCCGACCAGCTGGCTTCCTACGGGATCGACTACCTCAAGATCGACGGCGTCGGCGACTGGGACATCCCGGACATCCAGCACTGGTCGCAGGCGCTCAACCAGACCGGCCGCACCATCCACCTCGAACTCTCCAACGCGCTCGACGTCAACAACGGCTCGACCTGGCAGAGTTACGCGAACGGCTGGCGGATCGACGGCGACGTGGAGTGCTACTGCAGCTCGTCGTCCTACCCGCTGACCGACTGGAACAACGTCGCGAGCCGGTTCAGCGAGGTCCCCAAGTGGACCAAGTTCGCCGGCTCCGGCGGCTGGAACGACCTCGACTCGGTGGAGGTCGGCAACGGCTCCAACGACGGGCTGACGCCGGACGAGCGGCAGAGCCAGCTCACGCTGTGGGCGATCTCCGGCGCCCCGCTGCTGCTGGGCACCGACCTGACCAACCTGGACGCCGCCGACACCGCGCTGCTGAGCAACGACGAGGTGATCGGTGTCGACCAGGCCGGCCACCCGGCCCGCCCGGTGGACCAGTTGACGCAGCAGCAGGTCTGGTCCGCGCCCAACCCGGACGGCAGCTACACGGTCGCGCTCTTCAACCTCGGCTCCTCGGCCGCGACCGTCACCGCGCGCTGGTCCGACCTCGGCTTCGGCGGCACGGCCTCGGTCCGCGACCTGTGGAGCCACACCGACCTCGGCAGCGCCACCGACACCTACAGCGCGACGCTCAACCCGCACGCCAGCCGCCTGTTCAAGGTCACCCCGGCCGCCGGCTCGCACCACACCGCCATGCGCTACAACCTGGTCAACGCCTCGACCGGCCAGTACCTGGACGTCAGCGGCGGTGGCACCGGCGAGGGCACCGGTCTGGTGCAGGCCGCGGCCGACGGCGGGACCGACCAGCAGTGGCAGCTGATCCCGACCGGTGACGGCTACTACAAGATCGACAACGTCGACAGCGGCCTGCTCGCCAACATCCCCGGCGCGAGCAGCACCAGCGGCACCCAGCTGGTCCAGTACCACGACGACGCCTCGGCGAACTCGCAGTGGAAGTTCACCCCGACCGGCAGCGGCTCGTACACCGTCGGCGCGCGCTCGGACGGCCAGAACATGGACGTCGCCGGCGGCACGGTGGTCCAGGCGACCGCCGGCAGCGCCGCGAGCCAGCAGTGGAAGCTGGTCCCGGTGCCCGTGCCCGGCACCCGCTACAAGCTGGTCAACGGCGCGAGCGGCGGCCGGATGGACGTCAACAACGACTCCACCGCGGACAGCGCCTCGATCGTGCAGTGGCAGGACAACGGCGCGGCCGACCAGCTCTGGACGTTCAACGCGCAGAGCGGCGGCGCGTACACCATCGCCAACGCGAACAGCGGCAAGCTGCTCAACATCCCCGGCCCGACCACCTGGAGCGGCACCCAGCTGATCCAGTACCACGACGACGGCAACAGCAACTCCCGCTGGACGCTGGTCGATGCGGGCCCCAACCAGGTCCAGCTCAAGAGCGTCTACGACGGCGACCTGATCGACCTGAACAACAGCTCGCTCAGCAACGGCGGTTCGGTGCTGCAGTGGCCGACCGACGGCGGCGCGAACCAGCTCTGGAGCCTGGTGCCGACGTCCTGACGAACGGCTTGGGCCCGCCTGCGGCGGCAGGCGGGCCCGAGCGCCAGGCTCTAAGGGCTGTCGTCATCGCCGGGCAGCCAGCGCCGCACCACATCTCCCGGCGCGAGCCGGGCGACCACCTCGGCCAGCCCGGCGCAGGCCTCCTCGATCCGCTGGTACGTGTTGCGCCGCTCCGCGACCACCGCCGCCAGCAGCAGCGCGGTGAGCGCCGCCGAGCCGTTCAGCGCCTGCAGGATCACCATCAGCGCGAGCAGGCCGTGGTGCGCGAACGGCCCGCCGTGATCGGTGGCCGCGACCACGGTGAGCACCGAGACCAGCAGCACGCACGGCGCCCCGCCGGCCAGCTGGAACCGCAGCGCGGCCCAGATCAGCAGCGGGAAGACCAGGAAGAGCAGGTCCAGCACGGTGTGGGTGACCGCGATGGTGACCGCCGCCGTGCCGACCAGCAGCACGGCCAGCTCCGCCCACTGGGCGGGTGCGAGGTCCCGGGGGCGCTGAGTCGCCTCCGGCCGCAGCACCAGCAGGAACGAGGTGACGACCAGCACGCCCATCGCGTCCCCGGTCCACCAGGCCGACCAGGTGGACCAGAAGCCGTCGGCCGGAACCGAGCCGTCCGCGAGCAGCGCGCAGCTGCCGATCGTCGCGCTGATCAGCATGCCGCCGAGCGCGCCGAGGAAGACCAGCGCCAGCCCGTCGCGCAGCCGGTCCAGCTCGATGTTGAACCCGGCCCGGCGCAGCATCAGGTACGCGAAGAGCGGGGCCAGGGTGTTGCCGGCGATGATGGCGAACGAGGCCGGGTGCAACGGCCCGATCGTCACGATCACCAGGAACGCGCCGAACGCGATGCCCGGCCAGACGCCGATCCCGAACACCAGCAGCGCGGCCACCGCGATCCCGGTCGGCGGCCAGAGCGGCGTGACCTTCGCACCGCCGACCACCACCTGTTGCAGCAGACCCGCCCGGCCGGCCAGCAGATAGGCGGCGGCCACCGCGAGCGAGCGCAGCAGTAGCGTGCCCCACCGCCGGACCTGCTCGTTTCGCACCACACCCGCCATCACACAACGCCCCGTCCGCTCATCGGGCCGTGACACGCCCAGGACGGGGGCCGGACAGGTCCTGGGCGCCGCGGGCGTTCACCCGTCGCCGACCGCCTCGTCCGCCACCGCCGAGTCGTAGCGCAGCGCCAGTACCGCGGCGTCGTCGACGTGCCCGGTCAGGTCGGCCACCTTGATCACCTCGCCCGCCAGCTCGCCCGGCTCGGATCCCACCCCGGCCCGCACCACCCGGGTCACCTCGGCCAGTCCCGCCTCCAGCTCGAACGACGGCCCCTCCACCACCCCGTCGGTCAGCAGCACGAACGCCCCGGCGCGCGGCAGCCGCAGCCGTACCACCGGGAACTGCGCCCCCGGCAGCACGCCGAGCGGCAGCCCGCCCTCGTCATCGGTGACGCCGCTGTCACCCTCCGCCGTCGCCCAGACGGCCGGCACGTGGCCGGCCCGCGCGTAGGACAGCTCCCAGCCGATCGGGTCGAACCAGACGAAGGTGCAGGTCGCGAAGAGGCCGGTGTTGTCCATCGACCAGAGCAGCTCATTGGCCCGCCCGAGCACCTGGCCCGGATCCTCGGCCGATCCGGCCACCGCCCGCAGGCCTATCCGGACCTGGCCCATGAAGGCGGCCGCCTCCACGTCGTGCCCCTGGACGTCGCCGATCGAGAACCCCATCGCGCCGCCCGGCAGCCGGAACCCGTCGAACCAGTCCCCGCCGACGGCCAGCCCGTTCCGTGCGGGCGCGTAGCGGGCCGCGCTCGCCACGCCGGGCAGCTGCGGCAGCTCGGTGGGCAGCAGGCCGCGCTGGAGCGCCTCGGCCAGCTCAACCCGGGCCTGCTGGAAACGTGCCTGTTCCAGCGCCTGGGCGGTCAGTCTGCCGAGCTCGCCGAGCAGGTCGTCGGCGCTCGCCGGTTTGGCGGGACGGTGTCTGGTCATCGGCCCTCCGTTGTGAACCGGGCATCGGGCCGCTGTCATCATATTTCCGCCGCGCGAGGCCCGCTTGATCGGCATACCCGCCGCGGTCCGCCGAATCCCCCGGCGGGCCCGCGACAGCAGGCCCGGCGCCCCTTCACCAACGGCCCGGCACCAGCGCCCCGGCGTCTTGCCGCACCCGTGGAGCACGCGAGCGCGACCGGCGCATTGGGGGGAGCTTGCGGCGCGGTTACCGGGACGAGCGCCATCAGGAAGGAAGATGGTATGAAATATCCCCCAGAATCTGTACAACCAGACTCTGTAGAACCAGACCCTGTAGAACCAGAACCCCTAAAAGGAGGGCGGCCATGCCGGCTGCCGCACGCCGGCTCATCGCCGCGCTGGTCCTGCTGACCGCCGCCTGCGCCGCCACCCCGGCGCCGACGGCCCGCAGCTCGGCCGGTAGCTCTGCCGGCTCGGCCGGCGCCCCCGGCTCGGCCCGCGCTGCGAGCCCGGCAGGATCCGCGGCAGCAGCGGGCTCCACCGCCCCGGGCCGCACGCCGACCGACGCCTCGCCGCCGAACGCGACACCGACGCCGTCGCCGACCGCTCCGTCGAGCCCCACCCCGGCTGCCGCGCCCGAGCCGACCCCCGGCACGGCCTACTCGGACCTCCAGCTCGCCGGTCAGCGGGTCGTCTACTCCTACGCCGGGCCCACCCCGCCCCAGTCGCTGCTGGATGCGATCCGGGCCGGGCAGGCCGCCGGAGTGATCTTCTTCGGCGGCAACACCGCCGACCCGGTCCAGTTCCGCGCCGCGGTGGCCGAGCTGCGCGCCGCCCAGCAGCAGAGCCCGGTGCAGCAGCCGCTGCTGCTGATGACCGACCAGGAGGGCGGCCTGATCCGCCGGCTGCCGGGCGCGCCCGAGCTCTCGGAACGCCAGGTCGGCCAGGCCGCCGACCCGGTCTCCGCCGCCGCCCAGGCCGGTACCGCGGCCGGCCGGAACCTGGCGAGCTACGGGCTGAACGTCAACCTCGGGCCGGTCCTCGACGTGTACGACCACCCCGACAACTTCATCGACCACACGCAGCGCTCGTACAGCCAGGACCCGAGCTTGGCAGGCACCCTCGGCGGCGCGTTCGTCACCGCCCAGCAGGCCACCGGCGTCGCCGCCACCGCCAAGCACTTCCCCGGTCTGGGCACCGCCCCCGCCGGGTCGAACACCGACGCCGGACCGGTCACGCTCGACGCCCCGCTCCCCCGCCTGGCCGCCATCGACGAGGCCCCCTACCCCGCCGCGATCGCCGCCGGCGTCCGGCTGGTCATGCTCAGCTGGGCCGTCTACCCCGCGCTCGACCCGGACCATCCGGCCGGCCTCTCCAGCCGGATCGTGCAGGGCGAGCTGCGCGAGCGGCTGGGCTTTCACGGCGTGACCATCACCGACGCGCTGGAGGCCGGCGCGCTCGGCCCGGTGCCGCCGTCCGCACAGGAGACCGGTCAGCACGCGGTCGCCGCGGCCGCCGCCGGCATGGACCTGCTGCTCTGCTCGGCCCAGGACGCCGGCCAGGGGGCGAGCGCCGCCAGTGCCCTCGCCGACGCGCTGACCAGCGGTCAACTGAATCGCGCCGACTTCACCGCGGCCGACCAGCGGGTCACCGCGCTCCGCGCCGGCCTGCACTGAGAGCCGGGCACACCGGGCCTGCCGGTCGGGTCAGTGGCCCGCCCGCTCGTCCGTGCCCGGCACCTTGGCGGTGCTCAGCGCGACCCGGTTCCACGTGTTGATGGTGAAGATCAGCGCCAGCAGCTGCGCCAGCTCCGCCTCCTCGAAGTGCTCGGCCGCCGCCTGGTAGACCGCGTCCGGCACCCCGCCGGTCGCCACCAGGGTGACCGCCTCGGTCAGCGCCAGCGCGGCCCGCTCCTTCGCCGTGAAGAAGTGCGCCGCCTCCCGCCACAGCGCCACCAGGTGCAGTCGCTCCTCGCTCTCACCGGCCTTGCGGGCGTCCGAGGTGTGCATGTGCAGGCAGTAGGCACAGCCGTTGAGCTGGGAGGAACGGATCTGGACGAGTTCCACCAGCGCCGGGTCGAGCCCCTCGCGGGCGGCGGCGTCGAAGGCGAGCAGGGCCCGGAACGCCTTCGGGGCGGTCTTGGCGAAGTCAACGCGGGCGGTGCGGGCAGCGATGGTGTTCTCGTTCGTCATGACCACGAATCTACGCACCCGGGCGACCTTGGATAGGGTGCAATTCCATGGCGGAAAACTGGGTCAATGAGGCCCGCCGGATCGGCCGTGACCTGCACCTCGACCTCTCCGGCCCCGGCGGCCGGCGCACCGTGCTGACCCGGGCGCTGCGCGAGGCGGTGCGGGCCGGACGGCTCGCACCGGGCAGTCGGCTGCCGCCCTACCGGTCGCTGGCCGCCGATCTCGGGCTGGCCCGCAACACGGTCGCCGAGGCGTACGCCGAGCTGGTGGCCGAGGGCTGGCTGACGGCCCGCCAGGGTTCGGGCACCCGCGTCGCGGACCGCCCCACCGCCACCGCGGCCACCACCACCGCCACCACCGCAGCCGCCACCACCACCGCACCCCCGGCCGGCGCGGCGGTGGTGGCAATCGCCGCGCCGCCCGTCCACGATCTGCGGCAGGGCACCCCCACCGCCGCCGCCTTTCCCCGGGCCGCCTGGCTCGCCTCCGCCCGCCGGGCGATCGGCGCGGCGCCGCACGAGGCGTTCGGCCCCGGCGACCCGCGCGGCCGGCCCGAGCTGCGGCGAGCGCTGGCCGACTACCTGGCCCGGGCGCGCGACGTCCGGACCGACCCCGAGCGGATCGTCGTCTGCTCCGGCTTCGCCCACGCGCTGCGCCTGCTGTTCGGCGGCGGCGTGCTGCGCGGGCCGCTCGCCGTCGAGTCGTACGGCCTGCCGTTCCACCGCGAACTGCTCGCCACGCACGCCGTCCGGACCCACCCGCTGGCCGTGGACGAGGACGGTGCCCGCACCCACGAGCTCGCCGCGGCCTCCGGCGTCCAGGTGGCGCTGCTGACCCCCGCCCACCAGTTCCCGACCGGCGTCCCGCTGCTGCCCGAGCGGCGGGCGGCCGCGGTCGGCTGGGCCCGCGAGCACCGCGCGCTGATCCTGGAGGACGACTACGACGGGGAGTTCAGGTACGACCGGCGGCCGGTGGCCGCGCTCCAGGGGCTCGACCCGGACCGGGTGGTCCACCTCGGCTCGGTCAGCAAGAGCCTCTCGCCGGCGATCCGGCTGGGCTGGCTGGTGCTGCCCGAGCGGCTGGTCGAGCCGGTGCTGGCCGCCAAGGGCGCCCGGGAGGCCTGGTCGAGCGTGACCGATCAGCTCACGCTCGCCGATCTGATCGAATCCGGCGGCTACGACCGGCACGTGCGCCGGATGCGCCAGCTCTACCGGCGGCGGCGCGACCAGTTGCTCGCCGTGCTCGCCGACCGCGCCCCGCACATCACGCCCGGCGGAATCGCGGCCGGACTCCACGCAGTGCTGCGCCTTCCGCCGGGCACCGAACCCGCCGTGCTGGCGGCCGCCGCGCAGATCGGCCTGGCGCTCGACGGGCTCGGCGCGTTCCGCCACCCCGGCGCGAGCGGCTCCACGCCGGGCGGTGGTGGTCCGGACGGGCTGGTGGTCGGCTACGCGACACCCGCCGACCACGCGTACGGCGCGGCCCTGGAGGCGCTCTGCCGGGTCCTGCCGCCGCCCGGGCCGTGACCCGGCTGCGCAACGCGGCTCCGCCGGTCGCGCGGGCCGCGCCGCCGACCGGCGCGGTTGTGCCCGCGCTGTGGCCGCACCGGCACGGCACGCCCACCGGAGTGTCATTGCGCGGGCTTGCCGCAGCCGCCCGCTACTACTTGACTAGGGTCTGGCTGACAATTCGCGTCGGATCAGCGCGCGGCGTTGGGCGCCCGGCTGGGCGTGCCGGCGGATCGTCCTCGTACTGGGTCGTACTTGGATGATCCGCCGGTGCGTCCAGCCGGGATGCCCGGCGTCGCGCGCCCGGCGGGAATTGTCAGCCAGACCCTAGGGTCACCGGCGCACGCGCTCGACACTTCACCCGAATCTGCGGAGGCGGCACGATGGCTGAGGAACCGACCAGTTGGGCAGCTTGGACCACCAAGCACGTCCATTCCGGACCAGGCGGTGTGCTGACCGCCGAGGGCCCCAGCATCGGGGGCGATCTGACCGTGCACACCACCTGGACCGGCGACGAGGCGGTGCTGACCGTGCAGTACACGGACGCGCTGGACTGGTTCACCATGAGCGGCAGTCCACTGCCGGTCAGTGACGAGCACAGCGCCCGCACGCTGCACCAGCAGGCCGTCGAGGCGGTCAAGGCCGGTGGCGGCGCCCGGCTCGGCTGAACCCGGCCGGTAGCGGGACCGGGCCGACCGGCTGGTCGGCCCGGTCCCGTCGCCGGGCATCCCTCGACCCACCTGACGTACGCACTCTGACGGCTGGCGGATGAACCCTGACACCGACCTGCGAGCCCGGCTCGGGCAGCTGACCACCGAGGCGCACCGCCCCGAACTGGCCCGGATCGACGAGCTGCCCACGCTGGAGATCGCCCGGCTGATGAACGCCGAGGACCAGCTGGTCCCGGCCGCCGTGGCCGCCCAACTGCCGTGCATCGCCGCCGCGATCGACGCCGTCGCCGAACGGATGGCGCGTGGCGGCCGGCTGGTCCATGTCGGCGCGGGGACCGCCGGACGGCTCGGGGTCCTCGACGCGAGCGAGTGCCCGCCGACCTTCAACACCGCGCCCGGCCAGGTGCTCGGCCTGATCGCCGGCGGGCCGGACGCGCTGCGCAGCGCCGTCGAGGGGGCCGAGGACGACCGGCAGGCCGCGGTGGCCGACCTGGACCGGATCGGGCTCACCGCGCTGGACAGCGTGGTCGGCGTCTCCGCCTCCGGCCGCACGCCGTACCCGCTGGCGGCCGTCGAGCGGGCCCGGGCGCTCGGCGCGCTCACCATCGGCCTCTCCTGCAACGCGGGTTCCGCGCTCGCGGCGGCGGCCGAGCACGGGATCGAGGTGGTGGTCGGCCCCGAGCTGCTGACCGGCTCGACCAGGCTCAAGGCCGGCACCGCGCAGAAGCTCGTGCTCAACCTGATCTCCACGGTCGTCATGATCCGGCTCGGCAAGACGTACGGGAACCTGATGGTGGACCTGCGGGCGACCAACGAGAAGCTGCGGGCCCGGGCCCGGCGGATCCTCGCGCTCGCCACCGGCGCCGACGACGCGACGATCGAGCGTGCGCTGGCCGCCACCGGCGGCGAGGTGAAGGACGCCGTGCTGGTGATCCTCCACCGGATCGACGCCGGTGCGGCCGCCGAGCTGCTGGCCCGCCACCACGGCCGGCTGCGCGATGCGCTGGCCGAGAGCAATCCGTGACAGATCATCAGGACTTCAGGAATCGAGCACCATGCCCGAGGACCAGAACCGCGAGGACCAGAACCGTGCCACCGCCGCCGCAATCCTGTCGCTGGTGGGCGGGCCGGCGAACATCACCGGCGTCGCCCACTGCATGACCCGGCTGCGCCTGGGGCTGCGCGGGCGCGGCGCCGTGCGAACCGCCGAACTGCGCGCGCTGCCGGGCGTGCTGGGCCTGGTCGAGGACGATACCTACCAGATCGTGCTCGGCCCCGGGGCCGTCGCGCGGGTCACCGCGGAGCTGGAGCGGCTGATCGAGGCCGGCGGCTCGCCGTCCGGCGAACCGTCGAGCGACGCGCTGAGTGAAGCGCCGAGCGAACCTCCCAGCGATGCCGAGCAGTTGGCCGAGCACGGCGCAGCGCTGCGGGCGGCCCGGCAGCAGCGGAACGCGACGCCGGTCAAACGCATGCTGCGCCGGATCGCCGATATCTTCGTGCCGCTGATCCCCGCCCTGATCGGCTGCGGCGTGGTGTCGGGGATCAACGGCCTGCTGGCCAACCTGGGTTGGGCTCCGGCCCTGGTCCCGGTGCTCGGTGCGATCAGCGCGGGGTTCCTGTCGGTGCTCGCCGTCTTCGTCGGCTACAACACCGCGCGCGAGTTCGGCGGCACCCCGATCCTCGGCGGCGCCGTCGCGGCGGTGATCGTCTACCCGGGCGTGGCGAACGTCTCCGTCTTCGGTGCGAAGCTCTCGCCCGGCGAGGGCGGCGTGCTCGGCGCGCTGGCCGCCGCACTGCTCGCGGTGCGGATCGAGCGGCTCTGCCGGCGGCTGGTCCCGCCCGCGCTGGACGTGCTGGTCACGCCGACGCTGACCGTGCTGCTGACCGGTCTGGTCACGCTGCTCGGCCTGATGCGGCTGGCGGGCGCGCTCGCGGGCGGGATCGGCAGCGCGGCGAGCTGGCTACTGTCGCACGGCGGGGCGTTCGCCGGGCTGCTGCTCGGCGGGCTCTTCCTGCCCCTGGTGATGCTCGGCCTGCACCAGGCGCTGATCCCGATCCACACCACGCTGATCGAGCAGCAGGGCTACACGCTGCTGCTGCCGATCCTGGCGACGGCCGGCGCCGGGCAGGTCGGCTGCGCGATCGCGGTCCACCTCAGACTGCGCCGCAACAGCTCGATCCGCGCCACCATCAGGTCTGCTCTGCCCGCCGGGCTGCTCGGCGTCGGCGAGCCGCTGATCTACGGCGTCTCGCTGCCGCTCGGCCGTCCGTTCGTCACCGCCTGCCTGGGCGGCGCCGCGGGCGGCGCGTTCATCGGCCTGTGCAACCAGCTCGGCACCGCCGTCGGCTCGACCGCCATCGGGCCCTCGGGGTGGGCGCTCTTCCCACTGCTCAAGGGCAACCACGGACTCGGCGCCGCTGTCGCGGTCTACGCGGGCGGGCTGCTGACGGGCTATCTGGCCGGCTTCCTGGCCACCTACTTCTTCGGCTTCACCCGGCCGATGCTGGCCGACCTCAACCGCGAGCAAGATCCGATGGAGGGCACGATCGACGATAAGATCATCATCTTGGATCGAGCAGCGAAAGTTGAATAATGACCGACTCCTTGACGAATCCTCAGATAGCCGAGCTCGTCCGCCACGCCCGGACGCACTCCCCCTTCTACCGCGAGCTCTACGCGGATCTGCCCGAGGAGGTCACCGATCTCACCGCCCTGCCGCTGATCGAGCACACGGCGTTCTGGGCCGTGCACGGGATCACCGAGAGCCAGGTGCTGACCGGCCCGCACACCGACGGGATCGTCTTCAAGACCGGTGGCACCACCGGCGCGCCACGGGTCTCCTTCTACACCCGCGAGGAGTGGCGGCAGATGGCCCGCGTCTTCGGCGGCGGGCTGCCGGCCGCCGGCCTGCGGGCGGGCGACCGGGTGGCGAACCTGTTCTACGCCGGCGAGCTGTACTCCAGCTTCGTCTTCACGCTCAACCTGCTCCAGGACGCGCCGGTGCCGACCGTGCAGCTGCCGATCGGCGGCGCCGCCTCGCTGTCGTACGTGATCGGCACGCTGCGCGACTTCGCGGCGACCGTGCTCGCCGCGCCGCCCACCTCGCTCTGCCGGCTGGCCCAGGAGGTCATCGACACGGTCGGTGAACTGCCCGGGATCCGGCTGGCGCTCTTCAGCGGCGAGGCGTTCTACCCCGACCAGATCGCGCTGATGGCGAAGGCGTTCCCCAACTGCACCGTCCGCTCGATCGGTTACGCGAGCGTGGACGCGGGTGTGCTGGCCGGGCCGGTGGCCGGTGAGCCGGACAACCGGGTGCACGAGGTGTTCACCGCCGAAAAGGTGGTGGAGCTGCTGGACCCCGAGACCGGCGAGCCGATCGAGGAGCCCGGGCGGCCGGGCCGTGTGGTGGCCACCGACCTGGTGCGGCGGCTGATGCCGATGATCCGCTACCCCGTCGGGGACCTGGCCGAGTGGGTGGACTTCCCTGCCCGCCGGTTCCGGCTCCTCGGCCGCTCCGAGGAGGGGGCCCGGGTCGGACCGGTCACCGTCTATCTGGAGGACCTGCGCGAGCTGGCGACGGCCGCTGATCGGCAGGGGCGGATCGGCGGCGTGCAGGTCGTGCTGCGGCACCGCGACGGGCTGGACGAGCTGGTGCTGCGCCTCGCCGACACCGCGGCAGCCGGCGACGGCCGCGAGGCGCTGGAGGCCGCGATGGCCGAGCAACTGGCCGCCACCCGGCCGATGTTCGCCGACCACGTGGCACGGGCGCTGATCCACCCGCTGGCCGTCGAGTGGGTCGGCCCGAACGGGCTGAGCGTCAACCCGCGTACCGGCAAGGCGATCCGCCTGCTGGACGAGCGGATGGGCTGACCGAACGGGACGGCCCCAAAGAGGAGTGAGGGTGGGGTGACGGCAGTCGCCGTCACCCCACCCTTCGTCAGCGGCCGCGCGCCCGTCAGAGGTTGCGCACCCGCAGGTCGATCACCTCGCGGAGCTTGCCGCTGCCCGCCGTGCGCTCGAAGGCGTCCGACGGCAGCGACTCGACCCGCAGCTCCACCAGCCGGTCCCGCTCGACGGCCGCGAGCAGATCGGCGTAGCCGTCCAGGAACGCCCGAGTGACCTCGACCAGGTCGAACTCCACCTCGTCAGAACGTTCCAGACGCACCGTCAGCGACTCGCCGGCCGTCTCGTCCTCGGCCAGCACGATCTGCAGCGCGCCGCGGTGGCCCAGCACCTCCTCCGCCACCGTGGTGAACCGCCGGTAGTTGAGGAAGTGGCTGCCGCTGCGGAAGATGTCGCCGAACCGGCCGAGCAGCTCGAACCGCGGGGTGCGCCGACCGCAGTCGCACTCCCCCGGCACCCAGCGGCCGAGGTCGCCGATCTCGTAGCGGTCGAGCCGCTGGCCGCGGCGGGTGTGCGCGGTGAAGACCAGTCGGCCCGGCTCACCGGCCGGCGCCGGGCGGTCCGCGTCCCGGTCCAGGATCTCCAGGGTCTGCAGGCCGCTGAACAGGTGGTGCACCCGGGCCGGGGCGTTCGCGCACTGGTAGCCGAGCGGGCCCGCGTCCACGCTGCCGTAGGCCGCCGAGCGGATCAGCTCCACGCCGAACTCCTCTCGCAGCCAGTCCTGCTGGGCCTGGGGGAAGTGCTCGCCGCCGAAGAAGACCTTGCGCACCCCGCGGTAGCCGCGCAGCTCCTCGGCGCCCTCGGTGAAGACCCGCAGCAGGTAGTTCGGCATGCCGAAGAGCGTGTCCACCCGGTGCGAGACGATCGACCGGGCGACCAGCAGGTGGTCGTCCTGCGCGGCCATCGGGAACTGCACCGCCTGCAGCGTCTCCAGCACCGAGAAGAAGCTGTTGTAGCCGCCGTAGAGCAGCCCGCCGAAGAACAAGTTCATTGCTCGGTCGGTGCGCGGGTCGAAGCCCGCCGCGAGCAGGCCCTCGGCGCCGGAGCGCATGTGCTCGTGGTAGTCGTCCCAGGCGAACGCGGAGAGCTTGGGCGCGCCCGAGCTGCCGCCGCTGCGGAAGAAGACCTCGGCCCGGCTCAGATCGCCCTGCAACTGCTCGAACTCGGTCTTCGCGGTCACAGCGACCTCGGGCACCGCCAGCTCGCGCACGCCCACCAGGTCGTCCAGGCAGGCGTCACCGGTGAACCGCTCGTCCAGCTGGACGTCCACCCGGCGGCTGTAGCGCTGCAGCGCGTAGACGCCGTCGTGCGGCTCGCCGTCGTAGGAGCCGAGCATGCCACCGGGCACGGTGACCCGCTGGGCGCCGGCGGCCAGCACCAGCGTGGCCAGCGCGGCCGTGTCGGGCCGGTCGGCGCCGATGCCGACGGTCTGCAGGTACCGGCGCATCGGGCGCAGCACCTCGACGATCCGGGTGCGCGGCAGCGGCTTGACCCAGACCGTGCGGTGCAGCGGCGAGGCGCGCAGTGCGCTGCGCAGGTCGGCGAGCACGTGCCAGCTGCCGTCGGGCGCCGCGTGCACCCGGGTCAGGCCCAGGTGCTGCTCCAGACCGGCCACCAGCACGGTGTTGCTGATCTCCGCGCTCTCCAGCAACTCCGGCTCGCGCGGGTCGAGTTCGGCGACCGCCTCGGCCAGCACGGCGGCGAAACGGTCGGCGAAGGCGAAGACCTGCTCCTGGTCCTCGGTGTCCAGGTAGACCACCTGCGGGCTGGAGCAGGCCTGTTGCTCCAGGCGGCAGACGTCGTCGGCGATCGCCCGCAGCGCTGCGGGCTCGGCCCAGGAGTGCTCGGTGAGGTAGGCGAACGAGAGCTTGGGGCCCCAGTCGACCAGCCGGCAGCCGGCCGGCACCAGCGCGGCCACCCCGGCCAGCGCCTCCTCGCCGCCCCAGGCGGCGACCGCGTCGGCGTGCGCGCAGAGCCGGGCCAGCCAGTCGGTCCGGCTGTGCGGGAAGGCCAGCGCGATCACCCGGTCGGCGATCGCGCCGGTCGGGTCGAGCGCCGCGAGCTCGGCCAGCAGCAGCTGGGCGAACCGCGAACTCGCGCTGGTCTTGGCCGCGTTCACGTTCCCGGCGAGCAGCCCTTCGATCACGCTGAGCGCCCCGGCCGCGGGCGCGTTGCCCGGCGTCACGTGCACCAGCAGCCCGACCGGCAGCCAGCCCTCGAAGATCTCCCGGCGGAAGTCGAAGCGGGCGAGCCGGCCCGGATCGCTGCCACCGAGCTCGCGCATCAGCTTGGACTCCAGCGCCTCGCGCTCCAGCGCCTCGGCCACGTCGCGCAGGGTCCGCTCGGCCTCCGCGGCCGGGATCCGGTCGGCCGTCAGCTCCTCGGCGAGCAGCTTGGCGGCCCGGCTCGACGGATCGCGCAGCGCGGCGGAGAGCCGGTCGCAGGCGGCCAGCACGGTGAGCGGGCTGAGCCGGGGCCCGGTGAGGACGGCGTGCAGCCGCTCGTCGAGCTGGTCGAGCCGGCGGTCCGCCTCGGCGTCGGAGACGAACTCGCCCTGCCAGTAGTGGATGAGCTGGTCGGTGGTCACGAGTTCCCCTTGAGCATCTCGGCGGCGGCGATGGCGCAGCTGCGGTTGCGGCTGAGTCCGGCCCGCCCGTGCACGGCGAACCAGGGCGTGGGCAGGCCGCAGCCACACTCCTCGGGCGAGTGCTGCGACACCAGGTCGCCCATGAGCACCGACTGGGCCGGCACCGAGGTGATGTACGGCGAGACGAACTGGGCGTAGCCGCGCTCGCCGTAGGGCAGCGGGCGCAGCGGGCGCACGTCGCGCACCAGCATCCGGGACCAGGTCGGCACGTGCAGGCGGTGGTTGGTGCACTCCATGTAGAGCACCGAGTGCTCCACCGCGCCGTAGCCGTCCCGGATCCGCTCGTCCGGGATGCCCAGCTGCTCGTGGATCCGCCGGTACAGCTCCGGCTTGGCGACCTGCTTGTCGGCGTGGCCCTTCCAGCCGCCGCCGAAGACCACCAGCGACTTGGGGTGCAACTCGACCGGCGGCAGGCCGAGGTCGCGCATCCGGTCGAGCGTGAAGGAGAGGAAGGCCGGGAACCCGAGGATCCGCACCGGTGCGCCCTCCTCGGCGTAGCGCAGCAGCGCGCGCACGCAGCCGAACGGGTCGAACTCGTGGCCGCTGCCGGTGTGCTTGAGCGCGTACTCGACCGAGCGGACCGGCGCGAACTCGCACAGGTACTCGTCCGTGAACGAGGTGCCCAGGTTGAGTCCGGGGCGCGGCTGGTAGTTGGAGAGCAGGTAGTTGACCGGCTCCTCCTCACCGAGCCAGCCGTAGGAGTCGAAGACCCGGGCGACCATCCGCTGCCCGTTGCGCAGCGTCCACTCGTCGAAGAACATCTGCGACTTCTGACCGGTGGTGCCCGAGGACGTCACGTGCAGCTTGACGTCCTGCTCGGGTATCGAGACCACCTCGTGCGCCTTGAAGAAGTTGGCGTGCACGAAGGGCAGTCGGGCGAGCTCGGCGACGTCCGCCGAGTCGAGCGGGCGCCGCGACGCCTCGCTGTCCGCCCAGAGCTTCGCGAAGAACGGCGAGCGGGCGGCGTGCCAGGCGTTGGACTCGTTCATCGCCTCGGCGAACAGCCGGTCGGTCTCGGCGCCGACGGTGTACGGCTCGGCGAGGTCGCAGAGCCGCTGCACGTGCGCCAGTGCCTCCGGGTCCGGAACCTGGACCGGGTCAAGGTAGTTCGTCACTGGAACACCCCATGCGTGTTGAGGTACTGCTGCTTCCACAGCTCGATGTACTGCTCGGTGAACGGCTGGAAGGCCGCGTCGATGGACAGGCCGCGGAAGTCCAGCGGCTGCAGGCTGCGGGCCATCACCACGTAGTCGCGGTAGCCGGCGCCCTGCCGGCGCATCGCCGGGTAGGCCGCGGCGGGCAGGAAGCCGTGCGCGAGCAGCAGCCGCAGGTCCTGGTAGTGGTCGAGCGGTAGCAGCGTCTCGATGTGCGAGGCGCCGTACTCGGCGAGCCGGGCGATCAGCTCCTCGAACTCGTCTGCCAGCGCGGCGAGTCCGGCGTTGGCGCCGATCAGTGCGCAGTAGCCGTCGGAGCGGCCGAGCTGGGCGAAGACCTCGTGCCGGCCGTCCGCCGAGGAGAGCATCACATTCGGCGCATGGAACGGGTAGAAGCGCTGCTCCGGGTCGGGCAGCGTCTCGCTGATCCGCCGCAGCACGAAGCGCGGCGCATCGACGAACTCGAACTCCGCTGCGGCGGTGCGGGTTTTGCGGACCGGCAGCGGCTCGGGGTCGATCTCGGGCAGCGGCTGGCCGGGCAGGCCGATCGCCGTGTCCAGTGCCTTCACCAGGCCCGCCAGCGCGGCCGGCACCCGGTCCACCGGCAGCCGCTGCTCCAGTACGCCGGGGCGGTGCTTGGCCAGCAGCACCATGGTCTCGTGCCGATCGGCCTTGCGCAGGTTCGGGAAGATGCCCAGGCCGCGGAACCCGGCGCTCAGACAGACCCGCTGCGGCGCGGTCGAGTTGGTGCGCGCGGTCGCGTAGACGGAGTCGGCGGCGTGCTCCCCGCTCAGCAGCAACTCGCTGAGCCGGCGCACCGCCTGGTGGGCGAGCCCGCTGCCACGGGCGTCCGGATGGATGGCCAGGCCCTGGAGCTTGCCGAGCCGGTCCTGCGGATCGACCGAGCCGATGATGGAGCCGACTATGCGCCCGCCGCTGCCGCCGTCCGATTCCCGGGCGACCAGCCAGGTGGTGCGCGGCGAGGCGATCTCGCGCGCCATCACCTCCGGATCGGTGCCGATCGGCAGCGCATAGCTGCTCCCGTAGACCTGCCGATAGAGCGACAACAGCCCGTTGATGTCGCCCGGTTGAACGGCAGTGAACTGATGGGTCAAAAATACCTCCCCAGATCACCGATGCGCGCACGGATCAACGCGGCGCATCACAGAGCTCTCCTCACGATCGGATGCGTCGACCCGGGTGGGGGTGGGGCGCATGCGGAAATCCGCGTAGGGCGGATGCCGTGCCGTATTCGCCGCCGGAATGGGGGTACCCGGCGGTCTTTCGGCCAAAAGGAGGAGACGGCCGCGGGATGCCGCGGCCATCTCCTTCACCCTAGCGCGCGCCGATGGGGCTGATCGTCCGTCAACTCCACCACCAGCTCGAATGATGGTCGAATGCGATCGAGATCACAGGACGTCGGCGGACGACTACGGCGTGCACACAGGTATTCAGCCGGGGTTGCGCTACTTTCCGGCCGAATACGCTTCAGGCCTCCACCATCACCTCGTCGGCCTGCATGCCCTTCTGCCCCTGCACCGCCACGAAGGTCACCTTCTGACCCTCCACCAGGGACTTGAATCCGTCCCCCTGAACGGCCCGGAAGTGCACGAACAGATCGGGCCCGCTCTCGGGCGTGATGAAGCCGTAGCCCTTCTCGTCGTTGAACCACTTCACGGTGCCGTGCTGCCGTTCTGCCATAGCTGCCCCTCGATCAGGTCAGGTCGCGTCATGTCGCAGCGGTCGCCCGGCGACCGCCAACCGGATCCTGCCACAATGCGGGCTCTGCGTGCACGAGGAGCTACACAGCGTGATGGCGTCGGGTCCCGGAAAACCGTGTGACGGACCGTCAGTCCGCTCCCTAGGGTGCGCCGTATGCGACACAGCCAGCGACAGGTCCTCGTCTTCGACGCCGACGACACCCTGTGGGAGAACAACATCCGCTTCGAGCGTGCGATCGACGCCTTCCTCGACGAGGTGGTCCCGGCCGCCACGGACCGCACCGCTGCGGACCGCACCGCCGCCCGGGCGCTGCTCGACCGGGTCGAGGCGGCCAACGCCCGCACCCACGGCTACGGCGCCCAGGTCTTCCTACGCAGCCTCGGCGACGCCTTCGAGGAACTGCGCGGCCGCCGGGCCGACAGCGCCGAGCAGCGCCGTTTCGCGGCGCTGGCCGGCTCGATCAGCAGCCGGGAGGTCGAGCTGATCCCTGGCGTGCCGCAGACGCTGGCCGCGCTGGCCACCCGGCACGAACTCCTGTTGCTCACCAAGGGCGCCGAGGCCGAGCAGCAGGCGAAGATCGACTCCTCCGGCCTGGCCAGGCACTTCAGGTCCGTGCACATCGTGCCCGAGAAGGACGTCGCGGCCTACCGCCGGCTGCTCGGCGACCACGGCCTGCCGGCGGAGCGCACCTGGATGATCGGCAACTCCCCGAAGTCCGACATCCTCCCCGCCCGGCAGGCGGGGCTGAACGCGGTGTTCATCCCCAACCCGCACACCTGGTCACTGGAGGACGCCGAACTCGACCCGGCGGACGGCGGTGTGCTGCACCTCGGCGCCTTCACCGAGCTGGCCGAGCACTTCTGAGTCCGGCGATCCGAGTCCGGCAGTCCGGCAGTCCGCCTCAGACCGTCAGCGCCACCGCCGCCTCCGGGGAGTACAGCGAGAAGGTCAGCGACTCCTGGAGGTAGAGCCGGACGCTGTCGGCGTCGTGCGACTGGTAGCCGATCGACAGGTCCTGGCCCAGGTGGAGCTCGAAGTCGCCGCCCCGGGTGGAGAGGACCAGGGCGCCCGGCAACGCGGGCGCCCAGACGATGTCGCCGGTGACCACGCGGGCCAGGTGCTGGCGGACCGGGTAGCCGTGGTTGGACGTCTCGTTGACGGCGGTGTAGGCGTCGGCGCCGAGCAGCAGGGTGTACGGCCCGTCGACGCCCGCCAGGCGCAGCGTGGTCAGCGCGCGGCTGACCGCGTCGGGGTAGCCCGTGACGTCGGCCGGCAGCGCTATCGGCGCGTTGCCGACGCCGCCGCGCAGGCCGGTGATGCCGGCGGCCGGCCAGCCCTCGAAGATCGCGGTGTCCTCGGCCAGCGCGATGGTCCGGGCGGCGTCCTTGACCGGCTGCCAGTCGGAGTCCTTGGAGCCGCGCTCGACGTCGTCGACCGCCTGACGGTCCAGCGTGAACGGGACCCGCAGCTCGACCACCGGCCGCGCCTCGCGGGCGTGCGTCTCGGTGCCGGGCACCAGCGGCTGGATCGCCCGGCGGTGCCCGGAGCCGACCGCCGCGAGCTCGGGGCCGGCCGGGCCGTCCAGGTCGACCACCCGGCGCCCGGCCACGTGCAGGGTGAAGGTGCGCCGGGCCTCCTCCTCGATCTGTGCCCACGCTTCGGTGGAGATCGGGGCCAGGTCGCGGTGCAGGTTGTTCATCGCGGGGTGCTCCTTCGCAGGCTGCCGATGCCCAGCGAGCCGTCCGAGGAGGCCCGGAGCGGCGGGGCGGCGTCGGCGGGATGGTGGTCGGGGGTCTGGGGCTCGGTTGTCCGGGGCTCGGTCGTCCGGGGCTGGGCCCGCTCGGCGGCGTCCGGCAGGGCCGGCGGGTTCTCCAGGAACTCGGCGGGCGGCACGACGAAGAGCCCGCCGGTGACCGCCGTCGAGAAGTCCAGCAGCCGGTCGTGGCTGCCGCGCGGGCTGCCGAGGAACATGTTCTCCAGCATCTCCTCGGTGACCGCCGGGGTCCGGCAGTAGCCGATGAAGTAGGTGCCGAACTCGCGGCTGCCGAACGAGCCGAACGGCATGTTCATCCGCAGGATCTGCCGCTCGGTGCCGTCCGCCGCCGGCTCCAGGGTGGTCAGCGC
The DNA here is from genome assembly GCF_057158765.1 of Kitasatospora sp. NEAU-69. Classification (NCBI taxonomy): domain Bacteria; kingdom Bacillati; phylum Actinomycetota; class Actinomycetes; order Kitasatosporales; family Streptomycetaceae; genus Kitasatospora; species Kitasatospora sp. NEAU-69. The sequence goes on along the minus strand of NZ_JBWXUE010000001.1, from coordinate 313,378 downwards.
GACGTGCGAGTCGGCGGGCTTTCGGCTGTCCGGCAGCTCGATGTCGTCGAGTTTGGTGCGGCCCACCGCGTACTCCTGGGCCTCGACCGGCAGCGCGTTCCAGCCCTCCAGGTCGTGCAGGTACTTCTGCACCACCACGTAGCTGCCGCCGGCGAACGCCGGGTCCTCCGCGCCGATCAGCGCCGCCTCGTCCGCCTCGCCGTCCACCGGGTTCTCGGTGCCGTCGACGAAGCCGAGCAGGTCGCGCTCCTCGAAGTACTTGAAGCCGTGCGTCTCGTCGGCCACCTCGACGGCCGGGCCGAGCCTGCGCATCAGCTGGCCGGCCAGCTCGAAGCAGACGTCCATCCGGGAGGCCCGCAGGTGCAGCAGCAGGTCGCCGGGGGTGGCGGGCGCGGTGTGCCGGGCGCCGCGCAGCTCCCTGAACGGGTGCAGCTCGGCCGGGCGCGGCCCGCTGAAGAGCCGGTCCCAGAGCTGCGAGCCGATGCCCAGCACACAGGCCAGCCCGGCGGACGGCACCCGGAAACCGACCGAGCGCTGCAGGCCGGCCAGTTGGGGCAGCAGCTCGCGCACCGCTGGCTCGCCACCCGGGCGCACGGTGAGCACCAGGAAGAGCGCCGCGCTGGTCAGCGGGGTCCGCACCGGCTGCGGCCGGGCCGCGCCCGGGGACTGCTGCTCCACTTGTTCCGCTCCGTTCGCCCGGTCCGCCCCGACCGCCGCTATGTGATCCGCGTGATCCGCTGTCGGCCGATCCACCGTCATCGCTCCTCTTCGCCCTGGTCGCCGGCCCAGCGGGTGTGGAACACCCCGTCGCGGTCCACCCGCCGGTAGGTGTGCGCCCCGAAGTAGTCCCGCTGCCCCTGGATCAGCGCGGCTGGCAGCCGGTTCGCGCGCAGCGCGTCGTAGTACGCGAGCGCGGTCGCGAAGCCCGGTGCCGGGACGCCGAGTTGCGCTGCCGTCGAGACGACCCGCCGCCAGGACGACTGCGCCCGGCCGAGCGCCGCGCTGAAGTACTCGTCGGTGAGCAGGCTCACCGGCTCGCGGTCACCCCGGTAGGCCTGCTCGATCCGGCTGAGGAAGGCCGCCCGGATGATGCAGCCGCCGCGCCAGATCGAGGCCATCGCACCGGGCGCGATCCCCCAGCCGTACTCGGCGCTGCCGGCCTGGATCTGCTGGAAGCCCTGCGCGTACGCGACGATCTTGGACGCGTACAGCGCCTGCTCGACGTCCTCGGCGAACCGGTCGGAGGCCGCGCTGTCCAGCCAGGTCTCGGTCGGTCCCGGCAGGCCGGCGCAGGCCTCGCGCAGCTCGGCGCTGCCGGAGAGCGAGCGGGCGAAGACGGCCTCGGCGATCCCGCTCACCGGCACGCCGAGCTCCAGCGCGATCTGCACCGTCCAGCGCCCGGTGCCCTTCTGCTCGGCGCGGTCCTGGACGACGTCGACGAACGGGCGCCCGGTCGCCTCGTCCTGGTGGCCGAGCACCTCGGCGGTGATCTCGATCAGGTAGGACTCCAGCCGGCCGGCGTTCCAGCCCCGGAAGATCTCGGCGATCTCGGCCGGCTGGCGCCCGGCGCCGTGCCGCAGCAGGTCGTAGGCCTCGGCGATCAGCTGCATGTCGGCGTACTCGATGCCGTTGTGCACCATCTTGACGAAGTGTCCGGCGCCGTCGGGGCCGACGTGCGTGCAGCACGGCTCGCCGTCGACCTTCGCCGAGATCGACTCCAGCAGCGGGCCGAGCGACTCGTAGGCCTCGGCCGTGCCGCCGGGCATGATGCTCGGCCCCTCCAGCGCGCCCTGTTCGCCGCCGGAGATGCCGGTGCCGACGAAGTGCAGGCCGTGCGCGCGCAGCGCCGCCTCGCGCCGCCGGGTGTCCTGGAAGTGCGCGTTGCCGCCGTCCACCACGATGTCGCCGGGCTCCAGCAGCGGCACCAGCTCGTCGATCACGGCGTCGGTCGGCTCACCGGCCTTGACCATCACGACGATCCGCCGGGGCCGGTCCAGCGCGGCGACGAACTGCGCCATCGTCTCGGTCGGCACGAAGGCGCCCTCGTGGCCGAACTCGGCCATCAGCGCACTGGTCCGGGCCGGGGTCCGGTTGTGCAGGGCGACCCGGTGCCCGTGCCGGGCGAAGTTGCGGGCCAGGTTGCGGCCCATGACGGCCAGTCCGGTGACGCCGATGTCGGCGGTCTTGTGCACGGGCATGTACGGGGAGCTCCAGACGCTGGTCGGTGACGGTCCCCACCCTGCCGTGCTCGCGGGGGTGAAGCACTGCGGCGCGCCCGCCGGACGGGCTACAGCGTCCGTACGGCGGGCGTACCTCGTCAGAAGCGGTCCCCTCGAACGTGACGTCCGGTCAGCCTCTGCTGAGCCGCCGTCAGGGTGCCGCCGGGCAAAGGGCGGGGAGCTGGACGACGGTATGCACTATGTGTATACCTGCTGTGTATAGTCGCTCGCATGTCACTGGGTCACACCATCCTCGGGCTCCTGGAGTCCCACCCGCGCCACGGCTACGACCTCAAGCGCGCCTACGACGAGAGCTTCGGCCAAACCCGCGCCCTGCACTACGGCCAGGTCTACGCGACGCTCTCCCGGCTGTTGAAGAACGGCCTGGTCGAAGTGGACGGCACCGAGCCGGGCGAGGGCCCCGAGCGCAAGCGCTACGTCATCACGGACGCCGGCATCACCGACGTCACGCAGTGGCTGGCCGCGCCGGAGAGCCCCGCGAGCCACCTGCAGAGCACGCTCTACACCAAGGTCGTGCTGGCACTGATGACCGGCCGTTCGGCCCGCACGCTGCTGGACGCCCAGCGCACCGAACACCTGGGCTACATGCGCGAGCTGACCCGCCGCAAGCTGACCGGCGACCTCGCCGACCAGCTGCTCTGCGACCACGCGCTGTTCCACCTGGAGGCCGACCTGCGCTGGCTGGAGCTGACCGCCGACCGGCTGGACGAGCTGGCCGAGAAGATCCGGACGGACCGGACGGACCGGACGGAGGGGTCCCGATGACGCTCTCGCACCTCGACGAGTCGGCCGCCGACCCGCACCCGGCATCCGGCCCGCACCCGGCCGCGGCGACCGGCGCCCTGCTCGCCGGCATCGACCTGCACAAGGCCTTCGGCCCCAGCACCGCGCTGACCGGCGCCTCACTGCACGTGGCGCCCGGCGAGCTGGTCGCCGTGATGGGCGCCTCCGGCTCCGGCAAGTCCACCCTGCTGCAGTGCCTGGCCGGGATCATCCGCCCCGACCGCGGCAGCGTCAGCTACCGCGGCCAGGACCTGGCCGGCCTCGGCGACTCCGCGCGCAGCGCGCTGCGCCGCACCGACTTCGGCTTCGTCTTCCAGTTCGGCCAGCTGGTGCCCGAACTCTCCTGCCTGGAGAACGTGGCGCTGCCGCTGCGCCTGAACGGGCTGCGCCGCCGCGAGGCCGAGCGGCTCGCCGCGCAGTGGCTGGAGCGGCTCGACGTCGCCGAGGCGGCCGGCCGGCGGCCCGGCGAGCTCTCCGGCGGGCAGAACCAGCGCGCCGCGATCGCCCGGGCGCTGGCCACCGAGCCCGCCGTGGTCTTCGCCGACGAGCCGACCGGCGCGCTGGACTCGCTGAACGGCGAGAAGGTGATGCGGCTGCTCTGCTCGGCCGCCCGGGAGGCGGGCGCCGCGGTCGTGCTGGTCACCCACGACCTGCGGATCGCGGCGTACGCGGACCGCGAGGTGCTGGTGCGCGACGGGCGGACCGGCTCGTGACCCGCACTACCGAGACCCGTACCGCCACGACCCGCAGCACCGGGACACGTACCACCGCTGTGGCCCGCTGGGCGATCGACCTCGCGCTCGGCCTGCGGATGTCGCTGCGCGGCGGGCGCGCCAACCTGCTGCGCACCGTCCTCACCGCGTTCGGCGTCGGGGTCGGGGTCGCCACGCTGCTGCTGGCCGCCTCGTTCCCGACCATCCGGCACCACCGGGACGACCGGCTGCGCGAGCAGTCCGGCGCGCTGATCTCCGCCCCGCACGCCGACCGCTCCTCGCACAGCCTGCTGATCACCGACGCGAGCACGGTCTTCCACGGCCGCGAGGTGGTCGGCCGGGCCGTCCGGCCCGAGGGGCCCGACGCACCGCTGCCGCCCGGCCTGAGCCACTACCCGGCTCCCGGCGAGCTCGCGGTCTCCCCCGCACTCGGTGCACTGCTGCGCTCGTCCGGCGGCGCGCTGCTGCGCGAGCGGCTGCCGCAGCCGATCACCGGCACGATCGGCCCGGCCGGGCTGCCCGGCCCCGCCAACTACGCGTTCTACCTCGGCAGCGACAACCTGAGCGCCGACGACCCGATGACGGTGCGGCTCGACCACTTCGACGAGCAACTGCTGCCCAAGCCGCTCGACCCGGTGCTGCTGCTGCTCACCGCGGCGGGCGTGGTGATCCTGCTCGCCCCGGTCGCGGTCTTCATCGGCGCCGCGCTCCGGTTCGGCAGCGAGGCCCGCGACCGGCGGCTCGCCGCGCTGCGGCTGGTCGGTGCCGACCGGGCCACCACCGCCCGGATCGCGGCCGGTGAATCGCTCGGCAGCGCCCTGCTCGGTCTGGGCATCGGCGTGGCGGTCTTCCTGATCGGCCGGCAGCTGATCGAGCACGTCAGCGTGGCGGGCCTGAGCGTCTTCACCGACGACGTCCAGCCGCAGCCGGTGCTGGCTGCGGCCGCGCTCGCCGCCGTCCCGGTGCTCGCGGTGCTGGTCACGCTGGTGACGCTGCGGCGGGCCGGCGTCGAGCCGCTCGGCGTGGTGCGCGGCGCGCGCACCCGGCCGCGGCGGATCTGGTGGCGGGTCGCGCTGCCGCTGGCCGGCACGGCGCTGCTGCTCGACGAACGCGACCGGTACTCCGGGATCAGCGGCGGGCCGAGCTTCGCCGTACTGACCGTCGGACTGCTCTGCCTGCTGGCCGGCACCACGCTGCTGCTGCCCGGCGTGCTGGAGCTGGCCACCCGGGCGCTCGGCGACGGTCCGCCCTCCTGGCAGCTGGCCGTCCGCCGGATCCGCTTCGATCCCGAGACCGCGGCGCGCCCGCTCGCCGGGGTGGTGGTCACCGTGGCGGGCGCGATCGCGCTGCAGACGCTGCTCGGCGGGCTGAACGCCGACCGGTCGCCGCAGTTCACGCCGGGCCACCGGCCCGACCCGGCCGTCATGATCGCCGAGTTCCCCGCCGGCGCGCCCCGGGTCTCGGCCATCGCGGACCGGCTGCGGCACGCACCGGACGTGCTCGACGCGACCGGCTACACCGCGCTGTACGCGTTCGACGGTCTGACCGGCACACCGATACTGGTCGGCGACTGCGCCACGCTGCGCACGCTCGCCGAGGTCACCGACTGCGCGGACGGCGACATCTTCGTCGGGCGCGGGCTCGACGTCGGCGCCGGCGCCACCGCACGGCCGGCCGGCACGCTGAAGGTGGAGAACAGCCGGCAGACCACCACGCCCTGGCAGGCCCCGGCCGCCCGCGCGGTCGTCGACCTGCTGCCGGACCCGACGGGCCTCCCGGCGCGCACCACGGTGCTGGCCACACCGGGTGCGGTACCGGCCGAGCTGCTGCGCGGGCGGACCGCGCAGGTCCGGCTGCGGGCCGACGTCACCGCCCGCGACGTCGAGGAGCAACTGCGCACCAGCGTCGCGCTGATCGACCCGCACGCCGGCCTCACCCGGCCGACGGACGATCAGCCCGACAACACGTTCGCCGGCATCCGCCGCGCGCTGACGGCCGGCACGGTCGCCGTACTGGCCCTGATCGGCGCCGGCATGCTGATCGGCACGGTGGAACAGCTCCGCGACCGCCGAAGGACCCTGGCCGTGCTGACGGCCTTCGGCACCAGCCGCCGGACGCTCGCGCTGTCTCTGCTGCTGCAGAGCGCCATCCCGGTGCTGCTCGGCCTCGCAGTGGCCGTCGTGGTCGGCACCGGCCTCGCGGCCGCACTGCTGAACCTCGCGCACCTGTCGCTGGACTTCCCGTGGAGCGAGATCGCACTGCTCGCCGGCGCCGGCGGTGCGGTGGTCCTGCTGCTGACCACGCTGAGCCTGGTGGAGCTCTGGCGCGGGGTGCGGGCGACGGCACTGCGATACGAGTAGCACCGGGATACGAGGAGTCAGCCTTCCGCGATCGTTAAATGGCAAAGGGCGAGCAAAGTACGACACCCGTGCGGACCCCCGCTGACCTGCGGGGGTCGAACGGCGGGGGTTACCTCAGGTAGCAGGTGCCGTGCGTGACAGAAAGTCAGCCATACCGACTTTCAGCGCACCTGACGGACCGGCACGCATCAGACGTATCGGGCCGCCTCGATCGGTGACGTCGGTGACGGCGCCGACGCCGGCACCGGTGGCGCCTCGCGCGCCGCGTGGCGCGCTCCCCCTCGACCGCCCCGTCGGCCGCCACGGCCGCCGGTCGGGCGGGGGCGGCCGGTGCGGGTGCGGCCGGGCCCCCGGGCGGCGCGGTGGCGGCGGGCCGCCGCCCGGGCCGGGTCGGTGACGCTCAGCAGCAGGGCCAGCAGCGGCGGGACCGTCAGCAGCAGCAGATTGAGGGTCACAGAGGAGCACCTTCCGGTCGTGAGCGAACGGCTTGACTGGAGTGTCGCCCGCCCGACGCGCCGGCAACCGCGCATCACACGGCCGCCCGGCCGGATCACCCGGCGGGCCGATGCACCGCTCCGGCAGGCGGCCGCACTGCGCTCCCATCCGGGTGACCACCCGTAACCCGGCGCCCGCGCTACGCGCGTCGATCACGCGCCCACTGTGCTGGCAAATCGCCCAACAGGTGAGGATTTGGTGATCGGTCAGACCCATTCACCCGGAAGAACCCGAATAGTCCGTTCTCTTCCCTTGCTGGGTACCTGTCACCGACCTACCTTCACGCTCATGCCGCAACCCCTGCTCAGCGTCATCCTCCCCGCCTTTGACCAGCAAGAACAGCTCGCCGCCTGCCTGGACTCGATCCTGGACCAGTCCTTCGGCGGCTTCGAGGTCATCGTCGTCGCGGACCGCTCCCCCAGCTCCCCGAACGAGATCGGGCCCGCCGCCGCGGACCCGCGCGTGACGGTGCTGCGGCTCGACGCCGCCGTCGGGATCGGGCGCAGCCGTAACGCGGGCGCCGCCCGGGCCAGTGGGCGGTACCTGCTCTTCCTCGACAGCGACCACCTGGTGCTGCCCGGCGCCTTCCTCACCATGGCCGACCGCCTGCGCGAACTCGGCGAGCTGGCCAAGCTGCACGAGCCCGAACCCGGCAGCGGACAGCCGCAGGAGCCCGACGTGCTGCTCTTCGGCCACAACCGGCTGCACGCGGGCCGGGTCTGGCCCGGCGTGGCCGAGCGGTTCCTGGCCCGGACCGGCACCGAGGGTGCGTTCGGACTGCTCGACCACCCCGAGCTGTTCGAGCTGCCCGTGCACTCCTGGGACCGGCTGATCAGCCGCCGGCTCTGGGAGGCCGAGGCACTGGCGTTCCCGGACGGGCGGTACGAGGAGATCCCGACCGTCCACCAGGCGATGCTGACGGCCCGCCGGATAGCCGTCCTGGACCAGGAGCTGGTGCAGCTGCGCCGGCGCCAGACGGTCCACCCGGCCGGCTCGCCGGGCGCCAGCGAGTTCGACCTGTTCGACCAGTACGAGCACAGCCACGAGCTGCTCGAACGGCACCCGGAGCCGGCCGCGCTGCGGCCGTACCTGTTCGTCCGGATGATCCGCCACTACCTCTTCGTGCTGGACCTCGCGGGGTGCGTCAGCCGGGCCGAGCGCCCGCAGTTCTTCCACCGGGCCGTCGACCACTACCGGCGCCTGCAGCCGGACGGGTTCCGCAAGCCATCGGGCCGCGAGGGCGTCAAGTTCTCGCTGCTCGCGGGCGGCGCGTACAGCGCATTCGAGGTCGCCAAGCTCTCGCAGATCGCCCGGACGGCCATCTCCTCGCGCGGCTGACCACGGCCGGGCCGGGGGCGTCGAGCGGGTGGGCCTGGCGGGGTCCGGCGGGCGGTGCGGCCTGACCGGACCGGCTCGCCGTAGGCTGGGTACTCCTGACACGAGAGTCCCCCGGCACAACCCGAGGCGAGGAGTGGCCCGATGCCCACCGCACACTGGAACGGCCGAGTGATCGCCGAGAGCGACGACACCGTCGTGGTCGAGCGGAACCACTACTTCCCGCTGGACGCCGTCCGGGCGGAGTACCTGGCGCCGTCCGAGACCACCTCGATCTGCCCGTGGAAGGGCACCGCGAGCTACTACTCGCTGATCGTGGACGGCGAGCACAACCCGGACGCGGTCTGGTACTACCCCGACCCGAAGCCGGAGGCCGAGCAGGTGCGCGACCGGGTCGCGTTCTGGCACGGCGTGGAGGTCCGGGACTAGGTCCCCACCGGCTGCGTCTCGTGAGCGGCGTCTCATGAGCAACGCGATGAGCGGGGGCCGGGCGCTGCTGCGCGGCGTCCGGCACACCCTGCTGCCCGCCCGCGGCGACCGGCACGGCCCGCTGCCGCCGCTGCTGCTCACGCTGACCGTGCTGAGCGGAATCATCGACGCCGTCAGCTACCTGGTACTCGGTCACGTCTTCGTGGCGAACATGACCGGAAACGTCGTCTTCCTCGGCTTCGCGCTCGCCGGGGCCTCGGGGTTCTCGATCAGCCGCTCGGCGGTCGCGCTGGCCGCCTTCGCGGCCGGCTCGTACCTGGGCGGACGGATCGTCAGAGCGCAGACGCACCGGGCCCGGGCACTGCTGCGCGGGGTGTTCGTCGAGATGCTGCTGCTCACCTTCGCGGCCGTGCTGGTGGCGGTCACCGAGACGAGCGGTGACACCCGGCACCAGCTGGCCACGGCCGCGACGGCGGCCGCGATGGGCCTGCAGAACGCGGTCGTGCAGACGCTCCGGGTGCCCGATCTGACCACCACCGTGATGACCCGGACGATCGCCGGCCTGTTCGCCGAACACGGCAGCAGCGGCGTACTCACCGAGGCGGCCGGGCGCCGGCTGCTCTCGGTGCTGGCACTCGCCGTCGGCGCGCTGGCCGGCGCCTCGCTCGCGCTGCACGTGAGCCGGACGCTGGCGGCCGCGGCGCCCGCCGTGCTCGCCACCGCGGTGGCGCTCGTGCTGCTGCGCCACGCCCGGTCGACGGCGGACTGGACCCGCGTCAACGGCGCTCCCGGCTGAACCGGGCCGGCTGACCGCGTGGACGCGTGGAGCTCCGTGCGTGCCCCCACCACCTGCCTATTCCCAGCATCCGGGTGGCCAACGTCACGCTGCGCCACCCCACACCTACGGTGGCGTAGGTCACTTGAGGCAGTGAAGTATTTCGTTCCATGGCTGACCATCTGGAGACCGTTGACCCCATCAGCTCCTACGTGGCCCTCGGCGACAGCTTCACCGAGGGTCTGAACGACCCGAACCCGGACGGCACCTTTGCCGGCTGGGCCGACCGCCTCGCCACGCTCCTCGCGGACCGCCTGCCCGACGCGGAGTTCCGCTACGCGAACCTCGCGGTGCGCGGGCGGCTGCTCGACCAGATCGTCGCCGAGCAGGTGCCTCAGGTCCGCGCGATCGAGCCGGACCTGGTGACCTTCATCGCCGGTGGCAACGACATCCTGCGGCCGGGCAGCGACCCGGACGAGGTCGCCGAACGGTTCGAACGCGCCGTCCTGGAGCTGCGCGAGTCGACCAGGACGGTGCTGATCGCCACCGGGTTCGACACCCGTGGCATCCCGGTACTGCGCCACCTGCGCGGCAAGATCGCCACCTACAACGTGCACCTGCGGGCGATCGCCGACCGCAACGACTGCGTGGTGGCCGACCTCTGGTCGCTGCGCGCCCTTCAGGCCCGGCCGGCCTGGAGCGAGGACCGGCTGCACCTCTCCTCCGAGGGGCACCAGCGGGTCGCGCTACTGGCCGCTCGCGCGCTCGGTCTGCCGACCGCCGAGGACCCGGCCGAGCCGTGGCCGGGGCTCACCGAGCACACGCCGGCCGAGGCACGGCGGGAGAACCTGCAGTGGGCCCGCGACTACCTGCTGCCGTGGGTCGGTCGGCGGCTGCGCGGCGAGTCCTCGGGCGACAACGTCGAGGCGAAGCGCCCGGACCTGCTGCCGCTGTAGCCGCTCGGGTCGGAACGACGGAACGGGTCCGGGGTGCGGCGATCGCCGCGCCCCGGACCCGTCCGTCCGTCCGTTCTGACGAAGCGTCAGCCCCAGATCCGCAGCAGCGTGCCGTGGCTGGACAGGATGGTGAACGCGAGCACGCCCAAGTCGGCGGCACCGAGCGCGAGCCCGAGCAGCGCGCGGCCGCGCCGGGCGGTGCCGCGGACCAGCGCGACCGTGCCGAGGACGAGCGCGCACGGTCCGAGGACGACGTTGAAGAGCAACAGGCCGATCAGGCCCAGCACGAACGAGGCGACGGCCATCCCGTCCGCCTCGCCGGTGCGCTGCGCGACACGGGCCGTGGGCTGCTGAGGGTGTGTCATGGCGTCCATTCGAACTCCCCTTCCGAGTGGCTGAGTCTGTGGCTGTGGCTGTGGCTGTGCGGGTCAGTGCTGGCGGCGGACCCGGGCCAGGTACTCACGGGCACCGAAGGCGAGCAGCCAGGCCGCGATGCCGGCGGCAGCGGCGAGGAAGACCGGCATCGTGGTGTGGGCGGCGGCGCCCAGCAGCAGGCCCAGCACGGCGAGTGCGACGAGGAAGATCATCTCAGCGGCCTTTCGGGACAGCCTCGGACAAGTTCAGCTAACAAGTGTTCGCTGACATCTCCAGAGTACGCTGGCGCGATTCAGCAAACAGTTGTTTACTGAATGACGTGAGTCACACTTCCCCCGCCACCGGCGTCCGGCAGGCCCAGAAGGAGCAGAGCCGCCGCGCACTGCTCGACGCCGGCCTGCGGCTGCTCGAACACCAGAACCTCAGCGGCCTCGGCGTCCGCGAGGTCACCCGGGCCGCCGGACTGTCACCGGCCGGCTTCTACCGGCACTTCCGCGATCTGGACGAGCTGGGCGTGGTCCTGGTGACCGAGTCGCTGCAGAGCCTGCACGCGATGATCCGCACGGTGCTGGCCGAGCAGGCCGAGCCGGACGCGACGATCGACCACGCCATCGCGGTGGTCGCCCGGCACGTCCGCGAACACCGGGCGCACGTGCGGTTCCTGGCCCGCGAGCGGCACGGCGGCGTACGCGCCGTTCGCGCCGCGATCACCGCCGAGCTGGACGCGTTCACCGGCGAGACCGCCGCCGCGCTCGCCACCCAGCCGCAGAGCGCCGGCTGGAGCGAGCAGGACCTGCGGATGCTGGGCGCGCTCTACGTCGAGCACCTGGTCGCCACCGCCATCGCGCTGCTGGAGGCGCCGCCGGAGTCCCGCAGCGCCCAGCAGCGGATCGTCGCGCTGGCTCGCGACCAGCTGCGCCTGATCAGCCTCGGCCGCCGCCACTGGCCCACCGACGCTCACTGACCGATCAGCTCGCTCACCGATCGGTTCACTGACCGATCGTCAGCGGTGCGCCCGCCCGCCACGCCGGACGGGTGAGAGCGCAGCTCAGGCAGTGTCCTGGCAGCCGGCGGTGCGTTGAACGCAGCGTCGGTTCACAAGCCGGCGGCGCGGCGCGGGGTGCGGCGCAGGCCGGTCACTGTCGAAAGGAAAGACCCATGCTCAAGAAGGCTCTGGCGGGCGCCGGTATCGCGATCGCCTCGATGGCCGCGATGGCCACACCCGCGATGGCGATCGGCGACGCCGACGGTTCGGCGGCCTCGATCTCCGGCAACGGCGGCACCAACGCGACCGGCACCGCGGGCGACCACAGCCCGAACTACCACACGCTGGACAACGCGAACATCTGCCTGCCCGAGGTGCACCACGTGCAGGTCGGCATCCTGGTCCCGGTCCAGGTGGACGTGCCGATCGCCAACCAGCAGCAGCACCAGATCTGCAACGTCGGCCAGACCACCCAGGCGAACGGCGACGGCGCGCTGCTCTCGCACGCGATCGGCTGACCCGGCCGCTCCGAGCGCGGGGGCCTGTCGTCAGACCCCCTTCGTCGCCCGCAGGGCGGCTTGGCGGCGTCAGGTGCGTTCCCCCAGCCTTCGGCCGGGAGGTGCCCCCATTCGGCGTGCCGGGCGCAGGCCCTCGTACTGGACGTACTTGGGCCTGTGCCCGGTGCGGCGAGAGTGCGTGCATGGCGTCGCCGAGCAGAAGGGGGTCTGACGACAGGCCCCCACTCACCGTCCGGCCCCGCGGAGTCGCTCCGCGGGGCCGGCGCGTTTTCCCCGAGCATGAGCATGGACCCCGAGCCCCGAACCCCCGACCCCGGCCGGCCTCGTGCCGTTGCGCCAGTGTTCACCCGCGGGCGCCCGGGCGCCACCCCGCTGAAATAAGTGGTCTATACCAATCGGTTACAGTGTCCTCGGAAGCTGTCACAACGGCTGTGGGGGCCATATGACTGTTCATCATCTTCCCGCGCCACCGAACGACCAGGAGCTCTACTGGTACTTCGGTCCACAACGCCGATGGGTACTGATCTGCACATCTCTCGCCTTCGTCCTGACCGCGGCGACCATGCTCACCTTCGCGCTGCGCACACCCGCCCTCTGGGCGTTCCTCGCGGTCCTGGCGCTCAACCTGCTCGCACTCGCGCTCTCCTCGGTCAACAGCCTGCGCCAGCGCCGGCTCACCCGGCGCTCGCACGAGGTGCTGATCCGGGCCTGGCAGCCGACCCAGGTGCCGAGCGTCGACCTCTACCTGCCGACCTGCGGCGAGCCGCTCGACGTCCTCGCCAACGCCTACCGCGCGGTGGCCGCCGTCAACTGGCCCGGAGAGCTCACGATCTGGGTGCTCGATGATGCCGATCGCAGCGAAGTCGCCGACCTTGCAGCCGAGTTCGGCTATCGCTACACGGTCAGGCCGGATCGCGGAAAGCTGAAGAAGGCCGGCAACCTCAACCACGCGCTGACCCTGAGCAGCGGCGAGTACATCGGCATCCTGGACGCCGACTTCGCGCCGCGCGCGGACTTCCTGCAGCACCTGCTGCCGTACTTCGCCGACCCCGAGGTCGGGATCGTGCAGAGCCCGCAGTGCTTCGACACCGACGGCTCGATGAACTGGATCGAGCGCGCGGCCGGCTCCGCGCAGGAGTGGTTCTTCCGCTGGATCCAGCCCTCCCGGGACGCCAGTGACGCGGCCATCTGCTGCGGCAGCAACGCCGTCTACCGGCGCAGCGCGATCGACGCGGCCGGCGGCTTCGCCCGGCTCGACCACAGCGAGGACATGTACACCGGACTCGCCCTCTACGAGCGGGGGTTCCGCACGCTGTACGTCCCGGTGCTGGTCGCCAAGGGCACCTCGCCGGACAGCCTGGCCTCCTTCGTCAACCAGCAGTACCGCTGGGCGATGGGCAACCTGCACCTGCTCGGCGGCCGCGACCTCAAGCGGATGCGGGCGCCCTGGCGGATGCGGCTCTGCTTCTACGAAGGCATCGTCGGCTACCTGACGATGGCCGTGAACGTCTTCGCCGCGCCGCTGCCGCCGCTGGTGATGATGTACTGCTACCCCGGCCAGATCCGGCCCTGGCACGTGCTCCCGCTGCTCGCCCCGCTCTGGCTCTGGCACGTGCTGCTGCCACGGGTCAGCCGCACCCGCTGGCGCAGCGAAGTGGTCCGGGCGAACGTGCTGATCAGCATCGCGGCAGCCGCGGCCTTCCTCGACACCGTGCGCGGTCGCAGCGCGGCCTGGGTGCCGACCGGCGCCGGACGGGCCAAGCCGGGCGGGCTGGCCCGCCGGGTGGTGCTGGTCGCGCTGATGTGGACCACGGGCTCGATCGCGGCGGCGGCCGGCGGACTCGCGCTGGACGTCGCCGGGCACGGCTGGGCGCCGAACTGGGGACTCGGGCTCTACCTGCTGGTGCAGTGCCAGCTCGGGCTGCCGCTGATCCGGGACCTGATCGCACAGCTGCGTCCGCAGCCCCGGCGGCGCACCGCCGCGCTGCCAAAGGGTGCAGCGACGGGGGGTGCAGCGACGGCGGGTGTAGCGACGGGGGGTGCAGCGGTGGGGGGTACCGCTGTCGCCGGTGCGGGAGTGCTGCCCCGGCGCTGGCCGGAGGCGCTGGCCGTGACGGCCGCCCTCGCCCTGACCGCCCTGCTCGCCACCGGCTGGGTCAGCCCGATGCTGCCCTGGCTGCGCTGAAAGGCCGCGACTGCGATGCCCCTGAGTACTACTGCGGAACTGCCCGCCCAGCCGGTGGTCATACCCGGCCCTCCCCCTGCGCGCCCGAGCGCGCCCGCCCGCGCCGCCGGCTTCCGGCCCGACATCGAGGGGCTGCGCGCGGTCGCGCTGCTCGCGGTGCTCGGTTTCCACGCGGGTGTGCCACACCTGGCCGGCGGTTTCGTCGGCGTGGACGTCTTCTTCGTGATCTCGGGCTACCTGATCACCGGTCAGCTGCTGCGCGAGGCGGTCCGCACCGGCCGGATCCGGCTGGCCGAGTTCTACTCCCGGCGGGCCCGGCGGCTGCTGCCCTCGGCCGCGCTGGTGCTGGCGGTGGTGTCGATCGCCGGTGTCTGGTTCACGGCGCCGCTGCGCCGGGCCGACCTGGAGCACGACGTCCTCGCGGCGGCGCTCTCCGCCGCGAACTGGCGCTTCATCGCCGAGCAGACCGACTACCTGGCGGCGGGCCGTGACCCCAGCCCGCTGCTGCACTTCTGGTCGCTCGCGGTAGAGGAGCAGTTCTACCTGCTCTGGGCACCGGCGCTGGCCCTGCTGACCTGGCTGACCGGCCGGCTGCTGGCGAAGCGCGCGCAGGCCGGGCACCCGCACACCGGGCACTCGGCGGCGGACAACCGGCTGCGGCGTGGCCCCTCGGTGCGGGTGCTCGCCATGGCCGTCACCGGCGCCGTCACGGTGGCCTCCTTCGCGCTCGCGCTGCGCTGGACGCACGGTTCGGTCTCGCTCGCCTATCTCGGCACGCCGTCCCGGGTCTGGCAGTTCGGCGTCGGTGCGCTGCTCGCGATGCTGCCCTGGCACCGGCTGTCCGGTCCGCGCCCGCTGCGGGCGCTGCTGGGCTGGTCCGGAGCGGCGGCGATCGCCTGGTCGGTGCTCGACTTCGACGCGAGCACCCGCTACCCCGGCTACGCGGCGCTGCTGCCCACGTTCGGGGCGGCAGCCGTGATCCTGGCCGGTATCCCGAGCCGCCCGGACGGCCACCCGGCGGCGGATGACAAGCCGGACTACGGTCCGGGCCGGTTGCTGGCCACCCGGGTGCCGCGCGCGATCGGCAGGCTCTCCTACAACCTCTACCTGTGGCACTGGCCGGTGCTGGTGCTGGCCGAGGCGCGGCTGGGCACGCTCGGCTGGCCGGCCAAGCTCGCGCTGACCGCGGCCGCCGCGCTCCCCGCCGCCGGTAGCCTGCGCTGGGTCGAGCGGCCGTTGCGCCGCAACCCGGTGGTCACCGAACTGCCCAGGCGGGGGCTCTCGTTGGGGATCGGCATGGTGATCGTCCCGGTCGTGCTGGCGCTCGTGGTGGGCACCGGCACGCTGCGGCTGCTCGGCACCGGCACGCCGGTGGACCTGGCCGGCCTGCCGCCGGGCGCGCCGACCGGCAACTCGCTGCTGATGCCCACCGCGAACGGAACTGCCGCCGCAGCCACCGGAGTGGTGGTGCCGACCGCCGCGCAGGCCCGAAAGGACTTCCCGCCGGACGGCGCCTGCGAGGTGCCGCCGACCGCCGTCAGCAGCCCGCCGTGCCTCTTCGGCGACACCGCCGGCCCGGACCGGATCGTGCTGCTCGGCGACTCGCACGCCGGTCAGTGGTTCTCCGCGATGCTCGCGATCGCGGCCGAACGGCACTGGGCGCTGGAGGAGTTGGTCAAGCAGGGCTGCCCGCTGCCGCAACTGACGGTGACCAATCCGCAGTTGGGCCGCGAGTATCGCGAGTGCGACAGCTGGCGGGCGGACAGTCTGGCCCGGCTGCAACACGAGCCCAAACCGCGCCTGATCGTGATCGGCTCGCTCAACCGCTACACCGCCGACACCCAACTGCTCACCCGGGCCTGGGATCAGACCCTCGCCCCGCTGCGCGCGCTCGGCGTGCCGATCGTCTATCTGAAGGACACCCCGGTCCCCGGCCAGGACGTCCCCGCCTGCGTCTCCGGCCACACCGGCGACCCGGCTGCCTGCGACTTCGCCCGCGCCGCCGCACAGTGGCCGGATCCGCTGGCCGACCAGATCTCGGCAGGTCACAGTGCGGCGGGACACGGCTCGGGCGTGCAGTCGGTCGAGGTCAACTCAGTGCTCTGCCCTGGCTCCGGGCGGGACTGCCCTGCGGTGCTGCAACGGATCCTGCTCTACCGCGACGACGCGCACCTGACCAACACCGCCGTCGTGGTCCTCACCCCACGCATCGAACGGCTGCTGCTGGATGCCGGGTTGATCCCCGCGCGGGCGGCGACGGGCGCCAGCGGAAGCAGCGGCAGCGGCAGCGGCAGCGGCAGCAACAACGCAGGCAGTGGCGCCGGCGCCGGCACTGGCACGACCGGCGCGGGCTGGACCCAGCTGCTGCGCGACGACTTCGACGGCCCGGCCGGCACCCGGCCGTCCGGCGCGCTCTGGCAGTACGACACCGGCACCTGCTACCCGGGCTGCCCGGCCGCCCAGTGGGGCACCGGTGAGGTCGAGACGATGACCGACTCGACCGCGAACGTCCAGCTGGACGGCCACGGCGCACTGGACATCACGCCGACCGTCCGGGACGGCCAATGGAGTTCGGGCCGCCTGGAGTCCAAGCGCTCGGACTTCGCGCCACCGCCCGGCGGCGTGCTGCGGATCGAGGCGTCGATCGCACTCCCCGACGTCACCGGCCCGGCCGCAGCCGGCTACTGGCCGGCGTTCTGGACGCTCGGCGCGGGCCTGCGCGACGGCTTCACCGGCTGGCCCGGCGTCGGCGAGCTGGACGTGATGGAGAACGTCAACGGCCGCGACGCGGTCTTCGGCACCATGCACTGCGGTACCGCGCAGGGCGGTCCGTGCCAGGAGCCGCAGGGCCTCGGCTCGGGTGAACACCCTTGCGCGGGCTGCCGGTCCGGCTTCCACACGTACGCCGTCGAGGTGGACTACTCGACCTCGCCCGAAGAGGTCCGCTGGTACCTGGACGGCACCGAGTACCACCGGGTGACGGCGGCTCAGATGGACCCGGCGACCTGGGACCGCGCCGTCCACCACGGCCAGTTCCTGGTGCTGGACGTCGCGGTCGGCGGCGGGCTGCCCGCGGCCTTCGGCGGCACGGCCGGTCCGGGCACCGAACCCGGGCATCCGATGCGGGTGCGGTACGTGTCGGTGCAGAGCCGCCCGGGCGGTGGTCGATAGCGGCGGCGGTCAGTGGCGACCGGCAGACTGTCCGCATGACGATGACACCCGATGAGCTCAAGGCCGCCTGTCTCGACCTGAACGGCGCCGAGGAGACGTTCCCGTTCGGTCCCGAGACCTCGGTCTTCAAGGTGGGCGGGAAGGTGTTCGCGCTGAGTTCGCTGGACGGGCGGCCGTTGCGGGTCAACCTGAAGTGCGACCCCGACCTCGCGGTGCGGCTGCGTGAGGAGCACCCGGCGATCATCCCCGGCTGGCACATGAACAAGCGCCACTGGAACACGGTCGTGCTGGACGGCTCGCTGCCGGACGGCCTGGTCCGCGAGCTGATCGAGGACTCCTACGACCTGATCGTCTCGCGGCTGCCGCGCCGGCAACAGCTCGTCCTCGACTGGCCGGGCCTGCGCGGCGACGCGGACGGCGGCGCCTGAGCAGCGCCGGTCGGCCATAGGCCGCCAGAAAAGCCGCATGCCGTGCTCCCCCCTGTCAGAAGGGGAGCACGGCATGCGGCTTCATGGCGGCCCATGGCGGTGGGCGCCGGCCTTGATCGGCGGCCAGGACTACTTGGTCAGGCCGGCCTTGACGGAGCAGATCGGCCAGGCACCCGGGCCCTGCTCGGCCAGCACCTTCTCGCCGATCGCGATCTGCTGGTCCTTGGTGGCCTGCCAGGCCTGCGGGGCGTACGAGGTGCCACCGAAGGCGGCCCAGGTGGAGGGCGTGAACTGCAGGCCGCCGGAGAAGCCGTTGCCGGAGTTGATGGCCCAGTTACCGGTGGCCTCGCACTGCGCGACCGCGTCCCAGGTGGACGCCGGCGCGGCAGAGGCCGTGGTGGCCGCGACGAGGCCCGCCACCGGCAGGGCGGCGATGACGCCACCCATGACCGCCATCCGAACGCGGTTGCGCTTCTTGGGGGCGGTAGCAGTGGTGGCGGTGTTCTCGTTACGGAAAGTCAATGTGAATCCCTTCGACGAACCCCGGGCGGGCGCACGGAACCACACCCCCGGAGGGGTCGGAGATCCGAATTGCCGCGTCCTGCGGACGGCCGGGCGCGCATCCGACGCGCCACTGACTGCTCCTGGCCACTCCCACTCCCCCGGCGACCTGTTCGAGTCGGTCACGCGGTGGGCACCGGTGCGGTGCGCTGGGGGTGAACCCGGGTTGTGCTCGCTGCACTGAGAACGAAGTTAGGCAACCACCGAGCGGATATCAATGATTCTTGAATCGACCCAGGTCAGGGGCTGTTACCTGCGGGAACAAGTGGGATAGAACCGGACAAAACCACCGAAAACCAGCCAGTGGGGCCGCCTCGCCTGGGGTTCGATGTGGTGCACGCCACCGGAACCGACGCTGAAATCATCGACGGAGGGTGAGCAGCCGCGCCCGGAACGTCAGTTTTCAGGGCGCCAGTGGCCGCGGCCACACGTCGCGGCCAGGTGTCAGGGCCAGGTGTCAGGGCCAGAGCAGTCCGCGCTCCCAGCGGCCCGGGCCCCCGTCGCCGTCGCTGTCCCCGTCGCTGCCCCCGTCGCCGCCGGCGTCCGTGCTGCGCCGGTACGCCAGCCGGACGTGCTCGCGGCCGGCGTCCCCCTGCCAGAACTCGACCTGCTCGGCCCGCACCACCCAGTGCGTGTACCCGTCCGGGACCAGTGCCGGATCCGCCGCCAGCTCGCCCGCCGCCGTCTGCCAGGCAGCCTGGAACTGCGCCGACCCGGTCAGCGGCTCGCTCTGCCGCCCGACCAGTGCGGCGGTCCGCGAAGCCGGGCTGAGCAGCCGGAAGACGGCGGCGGCCCGGTCCGCCACGCCCGTGGCGACCCGACCGCGCACCCGGACCTGGCGGCCGAGCGCGGGCCAGTAGAAGGTGAGCGAGGCCCACGGCACCGCGGCGAGCTGGCGGCCCTTGGGGCTGTCCAGGTCACCGGCGAACCACCACGCATCGGCCGCCGGGTCCACGTCGCGCAGCACCACGATCCGGGCGTCGGGGTGCCCGTCGGCGTCGATGGTGCCGAGCGTGACCACCTGCGCGTCCGGGACGTCCGCGCGCAGGGCCGCCAGCAGCCACGTCACGAAGAGCTCGCCGGGCCGCTCGGGGGCGTCGGCGACGTCGAACGGCGGCAGCGGACGCGCCATCGGCGGGCGGGAGATCAGCAGCTCGCGCAGCTCGGCCAGGTGCCGCTGGGCGTCGTCGGAGGCGGTCATGCGGACACCCTCCCATGCCGCCGGGCACCGCCGAGCAGCGAGGGTTAGGCCTGCCAGGCCGCCAGCGTGCGACGGGAGCGGAAGCGGCGCTCCTCCCCCGTGACCGGGTCGGTGAACGCCAGACCCGCCGCCAGCAGCTGGAGCGGGTCGCGGAAGTCGTCCGGCGCCGGCTCCGGCAGCACCTCGGGGTAGACCGGGTCGCCCAGGATCGGCAGCCCGAGGCCGCTCATGTGCAGCCGCAGCTGATGGGTGCGCCCGGTGTGCGGGGTCAGCCGGTAGCGGCCCAGTCCGGCGCGCTGCTCCAGCAGCTCGATCCGGCTCTGCGCGTTCGGCGGACCGTCCTCCTCGCGGGCCGCGATCACCCCGCGCTCCTTGACGATCCGGCTGCTCACCGTGCGCGGCAGCGCCAGCGCCGGGTCGTGCCGGGAGATCGCCTCGTACTCCTTGCGTATGCCGCGGTCGCGGAAGAGCGTCTGGTACGCGCCGCGGTCGGCCGGGCGGGCCACGAACATCACCAGCCCGGCGGTGAGCCGGTCCAGCCGGTGCGCCGGGCTGAGCTCGGGCAGCGCCAGGTCGTGCCGCAGCCGGGAGAGCGCGGTCTGCACGACATGGCTGCCGCGCGGCGTGGTGGCCAGGAAGTGCGGCTTGTCGACGACCACCAGGTGCTCGTCCCGGTGGACCAGCTCGATCGGGAACGGAACCGGCACCTCGGCCGGCAGGTCGCGGTGGAACCAGACGCTGGTGCCGGCGCGATACGGCGTGCCGGTGCCGACCGGGCCGTCCGGTCCGATGATCTCGCCACCGCGCAGCATCTCGTCCAACCGGTCCGCGACCCCGTCAGGCAGCCGGTGCGCGAGGTAGGCGGCCACCGTCGGCCAGGTGTCCTCGGCGGGCAGCCGCAGCCGCACCGGGTCGACCCCGTGCCGCTGGGGCAGGGGCGCGGCGACAGGCTTCGGGCGGCGTCTCATCCGCGCCATCCTAGTTCGGCAATGGCCGGTGCCCCGCAGCTCCTGGGGGCGAGCTGCGGGGCACCGGGGTTCAGGGGAGGCGGTCTCCGGGCGCAGCGGAGGCCGACTTCGGAGGCGGCCGAGGCCGCCGGGGTGGGTCAGTTCAGCAGCGTCCAGCTCTGCGTGGTGCTCGCGCCGTTCGCCGGGTTCTGCACGACGGCCGAGCCGAGCGCGCTGCCGGCGGAGTCGAGGACGGCACCGGTCGCCACGTTCGTGATCACCAGCGCGCCGGCCGCGTTCTGGCCGACCCGCCACTTCTCCGCCGAGTTGTTCGGGTCGAAGCTCGCGGCGAGGGTGACCGGCGAGCCCGCGCCACCGCCGCCGGTGAGCACGCTGTTCACCTGGGTCGCGGTGTTGCAGTTGTCGAAGATCCGGACCGTGCCGTCGCCGTTGGCGGCGAACTGCCACTGCTCGGAGGTGTGGGTCGGGTCGAAGGCGTTGATGTCGGCCGGGCCGTTGATCGCGGCGGTGCAGTGGCCCTGCACCTCCAGCCCGTAGCCGCTCGCGCCGCCGTTGGAGAGGCCGTGGAACTTGCCGTCACCGATCACGGCCGGCGTGGTCGTCGCGCCGGAGGCGATCCGGTACATCACGACGCCGTGCGGCGCGACGCTCGCGCTGAACGAGCCGCTGAGCGTGCTGGTGCCCTTGCTCCAGAGGTCCTCGGCCTGGTAGCTGCTGCCGCTCAGGCCCAGCGCGCTCAGGCTGGTGCCGACCGTCTGGGTGTTGTTCGGGTCCTGGTTGACCAGCAGCACCACGGTGTCGCCGTTGGCGAGCTGACGGCGCAGCACGAACGGGGCGGTCTGCGAGTTCGGGGCGCTGCCGACGAGCGTGGCGGGCTTGGCGAGCGTGTCCTGGTCGACCGCGATGACGTCGCTGTTCTTGTAGATGGCCAGCGAGTTCGCGCTCAGGCCGGTGGACCAGGTGGCGCCGTTGTACGTCTGCTGCGACTCGGCGGCGGTGCGGAAGTCGGCGCCGGAGATGAGCGGCGAGGCCATCATCGACAGGATCGACATCTCGGTCTGCGACTCGGTGTCGGTGAACGGCTTGTGGCAGGAGCAGGTGTCGGTGACGCCGTAGTCGCCGTAGACGTCGTTCCAGCCGGCGAACATCATGTCCATGTCGTTCCAGCTGCCCGGCCGGACGTTGCCGGGGTACTGCAGCGCGGTCTGCAGCACGCCGCCGTAGAGCACGCCGTTCAGGTCGCTGTTGCGGTCCCCGCCGATCCGGCAGAGGTTCGCGACCTGGCCGCACCAGACGCCGGTGGGCGCGTAGCCCGGCGCGTCGTACTGCGGGGTGCCGGCCGCGGCGATCACCGAGTCGGTGCGGGCCGGGTCGTTCGCGTTCAGCAGGTACGGGACGCCGGTGTGCACGGGCTGCGCCGAGACGCTCAGCGCGACCTTC
Source organism: Kitasatospora sp. NEAU-69 (assembly GCF_057158765.1). Lineage (NCBI taxonomy): Bacteria > Bacillati > Actinomycetota > Actinomycetes > Kitasatosporales > Streptomycetaceae > Kitasatospora > Kitasatospora sp. NEAU-69. The sequence continues at coordinate 291,460 of NZ_JBWXUE010000001.1, read as the reverse complement.
GGCCGGCCCTGCGCGGCGGAGGCGGCGTCCAGCGCCTTCTGGAAGGTCTGCACCCGGGCGTACATCGACTGGGTGAGCTCCTTGCCCTCACCCTGGGTGCCGTAGTTGTGGCCGTCCGAGCCGGTGATCGCCGGGCCGTACGGGCAGTCGTCGTACTTCACGTAGTCGACGCCCCAGGAGACGAAGTCGCTCGCGTCGGTGCTCTCGTGGCCCAGGCTGCCGGGGTGGCCCTGGCAGGTCGTGTACGTGTCGGTGCTGTAGAGACCGAACTTCATGCCCTTGCCGTGCGCGTACCACGCGAGGTACTGGATCCCGTTCATCGTCTGGCCGTTGACGGTCTGCGACGGGAAGTGGTTCGGGTCGGGGACCAGGTGACCGGTGGTCGGGTCGTTGCCGGTGCCGTCGGTGCCGCTGACCGGGTTGCCGTTGTTGTCGTACAGCTGCATCGAGCCGTAGGCGGTCTTCGCGAAGTTGCTCGTCTGGCCGCTGCGGTACGGGACCGACCAGCCGTCGTCGATGGTGACGGTGTTGTAGCCGGCCGCGACCAGGCCGTTGGACGACATGTAGTTGATGGTGTCGATCATCTGCTGCTCGGTCACGCCCGTGCCGAGGGAGTTCCAGGAGTTCCAGCCCATCGGCGGGGTCAGCGCGAGGCCGTTGTTCAGCGGCGGGGTGGTCGCGGTGGTGGCCGCGACGCCCTGCTGAGCGCCTGTCAGGACCATGGCCGACAGCACGGCCGAGGAGAGCGCGAGCGCGCCGAAGCGCCGCAGCGCGGGACGCCGCACCGTCGCACGCAGCTCGGCTGCGCGCGGCGAAACCAACCAGGAATCAACCATTCCAAACACCTTCTGTGAGGGAGCGGCTGGCAGCCCGTCACCGTACGCGCAGAATCCCGGCCGGAGACCGGGGCGAACGGGTGATTGGGGGCGGCTCACCAGCCGTATGTTGAGAAGTATTTGGTTCTGTTGAAATATGTCAACAGCTGCCACAAAGATCGCCGAAAAGAGACGGAAGCGAGACCTTCGACGCCCTCCGGCGCAGGTCGCGCGGCCGGACGGGCGCTGAACGAACAGGACCCTGAACGCGCAGGGCCCCGGGGGGGGGGGGGGAGAGAATACGAGTGGGGGGGAAGACAAGAACCCACGGGAAGAACCCCGAAACCAGCGTTCCCTTTCCCCAAAGGCAAAATCCCCGGCGCCCCGGGGCCCACACCGTACTCGGCGAACGGAGGCTCAGACCTTGCGGCCCACCCCGGCGTACATCCAGCGCGTGGTGCCCTCGGTCGGCCCGTCCGGGCGCCAGAGCGGCACGAACTCCACCCCGGGCTCCAGCAGCTCCCAGCCCGCCATCAGCTCGGCGACCTGCTCGCGGGTGCGCAGCCGGATGCCGGTGTCGGTCTTGTCCCAGGTCGCGGCGACCGCCGCCGCTCGCTCCGGGTTCCCCTCGTGGGTGCTGTGCGAGAGCAGCAGGTAACTGCCCGGCACGACGCGCTCCAGGACCTGGCGCACTGCCCGGTGCGCCTGCTCGTCCGTGGTGAAGTGCAGCACCGCGACCAGCAGCACGGCGACCGGCTGCGAGAAGTCGATCAGGTCGAGCAGCTCCGGGCGCTGGAAGAGCTCCTCCAACTCACGGACGTCACCGGTGAGCACCGTGGTGGCGTGGTTGTCGGCCAGCAGCGCGCGGCCGTGCGTGAGCACGATCGGATCGTTGTCGACGTAGACCACCCGGGCGTCCGGTGCGACCGAGTGCGCCACCTCGTGCACGTTGCCCGGCGAGGGCAGGCCCGCACCGATGTCGACGAACTGGCGAACCCCGGCCTGCGCGGCGAGCCGCACCGCGCGCTGCAGGAAGGCCCGGTTCTCCCGCGCCGCCTGCGGGATGTCGGCGGAGGCACTGATCGCGCTCTCGGCGGCGACCCGGTCGGGGCCGAAGTTGTCCTTGCCACCGAGCCAGTAGTCATAGATCCGGGCGGGATGCGGCCGGTCCGCCTGAAGGGCCGTCATGTCACGTGCGCTCTCGGGCTGCTGCACCGTCTCCCCCTCGCTCCTCGGCCGACGACTCGGCGGCCCCGGGCAGCATAGCGGGACGAATCGTTCCACTTGACCAGCGGGTATCCGGGCCGGACGAACAGCGGGCAGCGCCACTGGACGGACAGCGCACAGCCCGGCCGAGCGAACCGCGGGCAGCCCGGCCGAACGGCAACCGGGGCTCGGGCGTTGGCGTCCTTTAATGGCGAGCTCCGGCGGGTGCCCCCGGGTAAAGTCAAGCAGTCCGGCCGCATTCCCGCCGTGCGGCCCGTCTCGATTGCGAGATCAGATGCCCCACCTGCCCCCGGAGTTGCTGCCCGCCACCCGCCGCGCCCTGCTGCACCGGCTGGCCGTCGGCCAGTCGGAGGGGCGCGCGCCGTCCATGGTGGGGGCGGTGGTCCGCGGCGGTCATCCGGTGTGGACCGGCGCCCGCAGCATGATCGTCGGGCACGAGCCCACCGCCGACGTCCAGTACCGCATCGGCTCGATCTCCAAGACCTTCGTCGCCGTGCTGGTCCTGCAACTGCGCGACGAGGGCCTGCTGGACCTCTCCGACCCGCTGGAGCAGCACCTGCCCGGCACCGCCGCCGGCCGGGCGAGCATCCGCGAACTGCTCAGCCACAGCGCCGGACTGGCAGCCGAGACCCCGGGCCCCTGGTGGGAGCGGACCGCCGGCACGCTGCGCCCCGAGCTCTCCGACCTGCTGGAGGAGCAGCCGTTCCGGCACCCGGCCGGCGAGCGCTTCCACTACTCCAACCCCGGCTACGCGCTGCTCGGCGCGCTGGTCGAGCGGCTGCGCGGCGAGCCCTGGACCGAGGTGCTGCGGCGCGAGGTGCTGGAGCCGCTCGGCATGACCCGCACCACGCCGCTGCCGCAGGCCCCGCACGTGGACGGCTTCGCGGTGCACCCCTGGGCCGACGTGATGCTGCCCGAGCCGCTCACCGACACCGGCGCGATGGCGCCGGCCGGTCAGCTCTGGTCGACCGCCGCCGACCTCTGCCGCTGGGCCGCCTTCCTGGCCGGCAGTGCCGACGCGACCGGTGGTGACGGCGGCTCCGGCGAGAAGGTGCTGGCCGCCGAGACGCTCGCCGAGATGCGCCGGCCCGTCGCCGCGCCGGAGGACGCCGACCTGGGCTCCTCGTACGGCCTCGGCGTGCAGCTGATCCGCGACGGCGGCCGGCTGCTGGTCGGCCACGGCGGCTCGATGCCCGGCTTCCTCGCCGGGCTCTGGTTCAGCGAGCAGGACGATGTGGCCGCCATCACCCTCGCCAACACCACCGCCGGCCGGGGCATCGGCGCGGTCGCCAAGGACCTGGTCGCGATCACCGCCGAGTACGAGCCCGCGCTCCCCGCGCCCTGGCGCCCGTTCACCGACGCCGATCCGGAGCTGCTCGCGCTGACCGGTCCCTGGTACTGGGGCCCCTCCGCGCTCGGGCTGCACCTGCGGGCCGGCCGCGCGCTGGAGCTCACCGCGCTCGGCGGCCCGGCCCGCACCTCGCGGTTCGTGCCCGAGCCGGACGGCACCTGGACCGGACTGGACGGCTACTACGCGGGCGAGACGCTGCGCGTGGTGCGCCGCGCCGACGGCACGGTCAGCCACCTGGACCTCGGCAGCTTCGTGCTGACCCGCACTCCGTACGACCCCACCGCGGACGTGCCCGGTGGCGTCGATCCGACGGGCTGGCACGCGGGCTGACGATCGATCGGGCGGCCCGCCCGGCGACGGGCGGGCCCACCGATCACGCGGGTGCGGGTGAGCCGATCACGCGGGCGCGGGCCCACCGATCACGCGGGTGCGGCCGGTCCGATCATGCGGACGCAATCGTTATGGATCACTGTTGTGGATCTTTCGGACATTACGGCCCCGACATGAGACAGCTCACACCGACTTGTGCTAGGACCTTCGTCCCGCTTACGGTCCTACTCGTTCGTCTCCACACGAGACGGACCCCACTCTCCGGAACGCCGAGTCCTGCCGCCGGAACGAGTGGGCACGTGCACCCATCAGCACCACGGCAGGGGCGGGGGAACCACAGGTAAGTCGCCCTACCCGGACCTGTCCGGGCGGGGCTTGGGGTGAAGCCGCGCTCTTTTGCGCGGCCGGGCAACTCCAGCCCGAATCCGACAGCTCACCTCGCAGGCGTGGGAGAGGAAAAGCACTTCATGCTGTCCGTCAACGGTCGCATCAGCCTGCCCACTCGCAGCACCATCAAGCGCATCATCGCGGCCTCCGTGGTCGCCGGTGTCGGTGCCGGCCTTCCGGTGATCGCCGCGACCGGCGCCTCCGCCGCGCCGCTCCACCACTCCTACCCGGCGCACCACGCCGCGAGCCACACCGCCCCGGTCGCGGCTCCCGCTGCCGCCCCGGCCGCCGCCGCGCCGCAGGCCGCCGCCCCGCAGGCTCCGGCCGCCCCGGCCGGCTACACCGTGGTCAGCGGTGACACCCTGTCCAAGATCGCCGACACGCACAACGTGCAGGGCGGCTGGCAGAAGCTCTACAGCATCAACAAGTCCGTGCTCACCAAGGGCCCCGACTCGATCTTCCCGGGCCAGCAGCTGACCCTCGGTGGCGCGGCCCACGCCGCCCAGGCCCCGGCCCAGCAGGCTCCCGCCGCGCCGGCTCCGGCCGCCCCGGCCGCTCCCGCCGCCGCGAGCACCCCGGTCACCACGACCGCGCTCGCCGCCCCGGTCGCGAACACCCCGGCCGGCCTGCAGGCGCTCGCCGCCTCGATCGTCCCGGCCGACCAGCTGGCCTCGTTCGACCAGATCATCACCCACGAGAGCGGCTGGAACGTCACCGCCACCAACCCGAGCTCCGGCGCCTACGGCCTGCCCCAGGCCCTGCCCGGCAACAAGATGGCCTCGGCCGGTTCCGACTGGCAGACCAACCCGGCCACCCAGATCAAGTGGGCGCTGGACTACATGAACACCACCTACGGCAGCCCGAACGCCGCGTGGGTCTTCTGGCAGGCGCACCAGGCGTACTGATCGGGCTACTTCGAGCCGATCAGCTGATCAACCGATCCGCTGATCACTCGATCGCCAGATCAATCGCCTGATCGTCGAGGCTTGTCAGCTGCTTGTCCGACAGCTGACGGGTCGCCCGACGAGCACCACCGAAGGGCCCGGTTCACGTTGCGGTGCGTGAACCGGGCCCTCAGTGCGTCCCGGGGGCCGGTGCGTCGCTAGGCCAGCGTCGCCGGGCGGGCGCCCTCGTGGGCCAGCAGGTACTCCTTGCGCTCCAGCCCGCCCGCGTACCCGGTGAGCGAACCGTTCGCGCCGATCACCCGGTGGCAGGGGCGCAGGATCAGCAGCGGGTTCGCCCCGATCGCGGTGCCGACCGCACGCACCGCCGCGCGCGGCGCGCCGATCTGCTCGGCGAGCTTGCCGTAGCTGGTCGTGCTGCCGTACGGGACGGTGTCGATCGCGTGCCAGACCCGCTCCTGGAACTCGGTGCCGTGGGTGCGGAATTCGACGTCGAAGTCCTTCAGGTCCCCGGCGAAGTAAGCGCGCAGCTGCTCGGTGATCGCGGCGAAGGCGGCCGGCTCGGCCGGCTGCTCCGGGGCGACGGCGGCGCCCTTCTGCCCGGTCATCGACAGCGAACAGAGCGCGAGCCCGCCGGGCGCCGTCGCGGACGGCTCGCCGACCAGCAGCAGCTCGCCGAGCGGGCTGTCGATCGTGGTGTGCACGGTGCTGGTCATCGCCGGGACCTCTTCTCTCATACTGCTCTGCTCGTACTGCTTTGCTCGTGTTGCGGGGCACCCCTACTACTGTGCCGTGTGTCTACCCTGCCGCCTCGCGCGCAGTGGATCCGGCGGATTTCGGACATGACGCTGCGGCGGCGCGCTCCATCCGGATATTGGGCAGCCGATCGCGCCAGAGCAGCCGTTCCCCGGTGGGCCGGAAGCCGTGGTCCGCGTAGAACCGGACGGCGCGCCCGTTGTACTCCGTCACCCAGAGGCGGACCACGCTGTCGCCCGCCCAGTCGAGGAACTCGCTCATCAGACGGCGGCCGAGGCCGTGCCCCTGGGCGGCCGCGAGCAGGTACATCGGGCCGAGCGTGCAGCTGCCGTCCTCGACGCGCCGCCCGTGGACGAGACCGAGCATCCCGGCGCCGTCGCCGCCCGCCCGGACCACCCGGCAGAACGCCTGCTCGGGCCGGCTCAGCGCCTGCTCCACCGCATCACGATGGCCGGCGACACCTGCGGGCGTGCCGAGCTCGGCACGCTGCTCGATGATCCACTGCTCGGTGATCCCCGCCTCGGCGTTCGGGTACGTCTCCAGCCAGCAGGCCAGCAGCAGGGCGCTCAGCGCGGGTGCGTCCGCGAGCGCGGGTCGAGTGATCACGGGATTCATCTGATCATCCTCGCGCGAGCGACCTGTCTTCATCATTTGTTTATCGTTCAATCATGTACCGTCGAATGGGGAGGTTCGAATTCGAAGCAACCGCACCGCACACCGCAACCGTCGAGCAGGAGATCCCCAGATGGCCAGGCAGAGCAACGGCAAGCAGCCGCAGAACCCCGCCGACCGACGCGCCAAGGCGGCCGCCGCCCGGCAGGCACAGCTGCGCGACGAGCGCCGGCAGCGGCTGCTGATCCGCTCGGCGATCGGCCTCACGGGCCTGATCCTGGTCGGCGGCGTGGTGGCCGCCGTGGCCACCACGGGCGGCGGCAGCGGCTCGAAGGCCGGCAGCACCACCACCTCGGCTTCGGCGAGCGCGTCGATCCCCGCCCAGCCGCGCACCACGGCCGACGGCCGCACCGGCACCCCGCCATGGGACACCCCGGCCGACCCTGCGGCCGCCGTCGCCGCCGCCGGGCTGCCGATGCTCTCGGCTGAGGGCACGGTCGAGCACATCCACGCCCACCTGGACGTCTACGCCGACGGCAAGCCGGTCACCGTCCCCGCCCTGATCGGCATCGACGAGAGCGCGCAGCAGATCAGCCCGCTGCACACCCACGACACCTCGGGGATCATCCACATCGAGTCACCGGTCAAGGCCGACTTCACGCTCGGCCAGTTCTTGACCGAGTGGCAGGTCTCGGTCGGCGCCGACCACCTCGGCGGCCTGCACACCGACGCCACCCACACACTGACCGCGTACGTGAACGGCAAGCCGGTCACCGGCGACCCGGCCGCGATCGTGCTGGGCGCGCACGACGAGATCGCCCTGGTCTACGGCACGGCGAGCGAGAACGCACAGGTCAGCGTCGCGAGCTCGTACAACTGGCCGGCCGGGCTCTGACCGCCGCACGGTGACGAGACGCGTCTTGACGGCCGGTCAAACCTGCGGTCCAGCAGGGCTTGAGCGAAGGTTCAGGGATTGTCAGTGCGGCGGCCTAGGGTGACCAATGTGTTCACCGCTACCGCTCCTGTCCCCGTTCCCGCCCGCGCCCGTGCCGCGGCTTCCGCGCTCGCCGTCCCCGCCGATCTGATCGCGCTGCAGCGGGCGGTGCTCGCCGCCGACCGCGCGGTCGGCGACTACGCGCTGGCCGTCCGGGACCGGCGGCAGGCTGCCTTTCCCGAGCCCGGGCAGGCCGTGCAGCGCTGCACCTGGGAGGCCGGGGAGCAGGCGGAGTTCGACCGGCGCTGGGCGGCGTACGTCCGGGCGGGCGCGGCGGTGCGGTCGCACCCGGTGCTGGTCCGGGCGCGGGTACTGGGCGCCGAGGCGTCCGTGCTCGGCGCGGTGCGGACGGCGGCGGCCGCCTTCACGCAGGGGTAGTGGGAGCAGCCGGGGCGGCGGGTGAGGTGCCGCGCCCGAGTGTGCGGGTGACGGTGATCTCGATGACCACCCGCTCCGGGTTGGGCCGCGGCGCGCGGTACCGCCGTGTGTACCGCTGCTCGGCGTCGGCCACCGAGGCCGGGTCGGTGCGCAGCACGGCCACGCCCTCCAGGGTGGCCCAGCGCCCGCCGTCCACCTGGCAGAGCGCCACCCGGGCGCCGGCCTCCCCCGCCGCCGCGACGTTGCGGGCCTTGCGGCTGCCACCGCTGGTGATCACCCGGGCGATCCCGGTCTCGGGGTCGTAGGTCGCCCCGACCGGGACCACGTGCGGGGTGCCGTCCGGCCGCTGGGTGGTCAGGGTGCAGATGTGGCGTTCGGCCCAGAAGGCGAGGAAGGCTTCGCTCAGCACGGGAACGCCGGCGGGGCCCTGCGGGGTGGTGGTCATCGGACCAGCCTACGATCCTCCCGCGGCCTACCCCGACGGCGCCCACGCCCCAATAATGGCCATGCCAACCGGCCCGGCCAACAAGGGGAGTTCACCGTGGAACTGACGAATCATCGGATAAGCCGACGGGCCTTCGCCCGTACCGCCCTCGCCCTGGGTGTGACCACCGCCGTCGTCGGCCTGGGCGGACAGCAGGGCTGGGCCGCCACCAGAGCGGCGACCGGAGCCGACGTCCCGGCCGGCTCCGACTGGCTCGCCGCGCTCCCCGACAGCGCACAGCTCGCCCGCCTCACGCTGCCCGGCACGCATGACACCTGCTCGCTCTACGGCGGTCCGCTCACGCAGTGCCAGACGCTCTCGGTCACCGACCAACTGGCCGCCGGCATCCGGTTCCTGGACATCCGCTGCCGCGCGATCAACGGCGTCTTCGCGATCCACCACGGCCCGGTCTTCCAGAACATCTTCTTCGGTGACGTGCTCAACGAGTGCCAGGCCTTCCTCGCCCAGCACCCCGGCGAGACGGTGCTGATGCGGGTCAAGCAGGAGTACTCGACGGTCTCCGACGCCGACTTCGCCGCGCTCTTCGCGACCTACCAGTCCCGCTGGCCCGGCCTCTTCTGGTCGGACGACCGGGTGCCGCAACTCGGCGAGGTGCGCGGCCGGGTGGTGCTGCTCGCGGACAGCTCGGGGCTGCCGGGCATCGGCTGGGCCGGGCCGCTGATGGACCTGGAGGACGACTACCAGATCGACACCATCTTCGACATCGCCTCGCGCAAGTGGCCGGAGGTCTCGGCCCACCTGGACGCGGCCCGGGCGAGCACCGACCCGCAGCGGCTCTTCATCACCTTCACCTCCTCCTCCGGCTGGGGCCTGTGGCCGCCGCAGGCGGCGGAGGCGATGGCACCGCGGCTCTCCGGCTACCTGTCGGCGCTGGACCACTCGACCCGCCCGGTGCTCGGGACGGTCCCGATGGACTACGTCACGAGCACTTCACCGGCCGCGCTCTACGCGCTGAACTTCGGCGGCTGACGGGACGGACCGGCGCGGCAGTCCTGTACGAGCGCTACGCGCTCGGCGACGCTTCGGCGGCGTGTGGGGTGGCGGCGGGCGCCGCCCCACGTCCGCGCAGCCGGTCCATCTCGCGCCACTCCGGCCGCAGCCCGGCCAGGTTGGTGGTGACGAAGTACGCCGCGCCCGCCGCCAGCAGGGCCGGCACCAGGCCGACCGCGCCCACCGCAAGGCCGGCGAGCAGCCCGCCGAGCGGTATCCCGGCCCAGACCAGCGCGTCGCCCAGGGCACCGACCCGCCCGAGCAACTCGCGCGGCACCCGCTCGAACGCGATCGCACCGATGATCGGATTGAGGAACCCGCCGCCGAGACCGCCCGTCGCGAAGACCGCGACCACCAGCCAGAGCGGCGCATGCGCGGCGAGCACCAGGAACCGCGGTGCGCCGGCCAGCAGGAATCCGAGGAAGAAGACCGGCCGTCGGCGCAGCCGGTGCGCCACCGCAGCCGCGATCAGGCTGCCGACGACGCCGGCGATCCCGCCGACCGCGCCGACCAGCCCGAGCACGGCCGGGCCGCCGCCGGACGTCCGGGCCCAGACCGGCAGCAGCACCGAGCCGAAGGCCGCGTCCAGCAGGTTGGTCACGGCCACCATGACGGTGATCGCGAGCAGTAGCGGCTCGCCGCGTACGAAGGCCAGGGCCTCGCCGAAGCTTCGCCAGTAGCCGACCGAGGGCTGGCGGGCGACGGCCGGCGCCCGGGTGTCGGCCAGGTGCCCGATCGCGCGCGGCAGGCCGAGGCCGACCAGCACGGCGCCCAGCGCGAACGCGCCGGCGTTGACCGCCAGCCCCGCCATCGGCCCGCAGAGCGCCACCAGCGCGCCGCCCGCCATCGGGCCTGCCGTGGAGGCGAGCCGCTCGGTCACCCCGGCCAGCCCGGTGGCCCGCTCCAGCGGCAGGCCACTGTGCTCGGCCGCCGCCGGGACCATCACGTGCTTGGCCGAGTCCCCCGGCCCGCGCACCGCGCCGAGCACGGCGACGATGACCAGCAGCCGGCTGAAGGTGAGCAGGTGGCAGGCGTGCAGCAGCGGGAGCAGTCCGGCCACCGCCGTGCTGGCGAGATCGGTGGTCCAGGAGATCCGGCGCGGCCCGAGCCGGTCGATCAGTGGTCCGGTGAGCGCCTTGACGAGGACGTACGGCGCCAGCTCGCAGCAGGTGACCAGGCCCGTCCGGGTCGCGCTGCCGGTGGTTGCCAGTACGAACCAGGGAAGCGCGATCGCGGAGACCCGGGTGCCGGTGAGTGAGACGCCGAGTGCGGTCAGGAGGGTGGCGAACGGGCGTATTCGACGAGTCGGCGCCGGTGCGGCGGGCGGGGACGGTGGGGACGGTGGGGACGGTGGGGACGGTGGGGATAGTACGGCCGTCATGCGTCGTCCCCGAGCTCGGGCAGCAGCTGCAGGATCAGGCCGACCCGCTCTGCCCTCGGGTCCGTGCTCTCGACGGCACGGAATCGCTCGATGACGGCGATCAGTTCCTCGTCCAGCTGCCGCGTCTGCTCTGGGGTGAGCCGCAGCGCCCAGTCGCTCATGTCCGCGACCTCTCGCCACTGCTGCGGCATGGTCGGGAGCTCGTTGATCGCCCGCTGGGTGCGCAGCGCGTACGTGGCGGCGACCGACTGGACGTAGGCCATCGCGGCTTCGGGCTCGGTCTCCATCAGGCTGCTGTCGCCGAACGTGGTCGTCTCGTGCAGCGCCTGCCACCACCGCTCACGCGCGTTGCCGCGCTCGGTGTCCTCCGCGACGAAACCGGCGGCCGCGAGCTGGCGCAGGTGGTAACTGGTCGCGCCGGAGGTCAGCGCCATCCGCTCGGCGAGCCGGGTGGCGGTGGACGGGCCGTGCTGACGCAGCAGGCCGAGCAGGCGGACCCGGACGGGGTGGGCAAGCGCGCGCAGGCCCTTGGCGTCCAGCGCGATGCGGGAGGGGTCCGGCACTGGCCGGGGATCGGTTTCGGACATGGCAGGAGCGTAGACCGCAAAGGGTTCTTTGCAAAAGACTCTTTGCGAAGAAACCTTTGCGGTCTTTGCGGTCTACGGCCGGCCTGGGGTCGGACGACAGGCGCCGGCGCCCCGGTCAGCCCAGGGCCACCATCACCTGGTTGAACAGGCGCGCGCGGTCCCCCGGCAGGTCGGCGCCGTGGATCATCAGGGTCATGGTGCCGCCGAACGCGAAGCCGTGGTGCTCGGCCCAGTCGATCAGCGCGGGGTGGCGGTCCTCCAGGTCCAGCCGGAGCGGACCGTCGGTGGCCGCCGCCAGGTCGGCGATCAGCGCGAGCGCCGTCGCGGTGTCCGGCGCGACGACCGGGCCGATGATGCTGTCCTCCGCGTTGCGCCAGACGCCGCCGAAGGCGACCGGCGAGCCCGCCAGGCCGTCGGAGTCCGACGGGCCGTCGATGACCGCGAAGCGCGAGGCGAATGTCTGCAGGTGGGTCAGCAGCTCCGGGCGCGGGGCGCCGAAGACGTCGGCGTCCAGTGCGAGCAGCGCGGGCAGGTCCTCGGCCCGGGCCAGGCGGGGCGCGCCGGGTCGGCCCGCGGCGGCCGGCGCGGCGCCGGACCAGCCGGTGCTGACGTACCGGTGGCAGCCGCCGAGCGCGCGGAAACCGAGCGCCTCGTACAGCGGCCGGCCGGCCGCGGTGGCGGTGAGCGCGACCGTCTCGCCCGGCGAGTGGGTCATCGCGTGCGTCATCAGGCGCCGGCCGAGGCCCTGGCGCTCGTAACGCGCGGCGACCAGCATCATGCCGATCGCGGTGATCCGCGTCCCGTACCGGGTGGCCACCACGCAGCCGGCCAGCCCGTCGCCGTCGGGCGCGTCCAGGCCGTACACCTCGCCGACCTCGAAGAGCAGGCCCCACTTCGCCGGATCCAGCGGCCAGCCGCGGTCCACCGAGAGGGTCAGGCAAGCGTCCAGGTCGGCCGGGGTGAGGCGACGGAGCAGGGTGGGCGGAGCTGATCGGACGTCGGTCATGCAGGGCACCTCACGCGCTGGCCGGATGCGGACGGCATTGACCGTAACGGGGGCCGGTCGGGGGCGCCACGGATTTCCGGGGGTGGGGCGGAAGGCGGGCGGCGAGACGACGGGACGGCGGGAGGGAGAAGGGCCGGGCGGACGGCGGCAGGCGACCAGGCACCGGACGGCGGACCACCGGACGGCAGGCGGCAGGCGGCAGGCGGCAGGCGGCAGGCGGCAGGCGGCAGGCGGCAGGCGGCAGGCGGGAACGGATCGAGCGGCGGCCGGGTGGCGGGGGTGGTGGCTCAGTCGGTGCTGAGGACCGTGAAGTGCGCGACCTGCGGCGGGTGGTCCAGGTAGCTGAGCTCCTGCTCCGACCAGACCGGGCGGATCGCCCACAGCGGTCCGGCATACCCGCGCAGCGACTCCTCGTCGCGCCAGCGGGTGACCATGAGGACCCGATGGGTGTTGTCCGGCAGCGAGCGCAGCAGCTCACCGCCGAGGTAGCCGTCCAAGCCGTCCAGCTTCGGCAGTACCTCGGACCTCAGCAACGCGCAGAACTCGGCGGCCATCTTCGGCGCGACCCGCGCCTCCCAGATCCGGACGATCATGGCTGCCTCCTTCTGCCCCCTCCATTATCCGATCACCGAGCCCGCTCCGGCCCGCCCGGCGCCACCGCCGCAGCCGGGCGCGACCGCAAAGGAGCGGCGGTCGGCGGCGGTGCGGCGGTCGGCGGCGGTGCGGCGGTGCGGCGGTGCGGCGGCGGCAACGTGCCAGGTATCGCGGGCGGGCGGCCGGGCGCCAGCGTTGGCCGGGCGGCCGGGCGCTGCGGCTGCGATGGGGAGAGCGGCAGCGGCAGCGGCACGGCAGCGCGTGGTGGCCAAGCGCAGCGGCCACGAGCAGGCTGCCGGCGGGCCGTGCGGGTGCTCGGCTGGTGGCCGACACGCGGGGTTGCAGGCCCGGTGGCAGGGTGGGCGGGCGGGGTTAGGCTGGCAGCCCGGTTCCGTGCCGAGCCCGTGCCTCACCCCGGCGGGGTGGCAGCGCGGATGACCACACGACGGCTGGTGATCCTGCTTGGCGGTCTTCCTGCTGGCGATCAGCGCGGCCTGCTGCCTGGGCCTCGGCTTCGTGCTCCAGCAGCACGCGGCCCAGCGTGCGCCGCGTGCCGACCTGCTGCGCTGGCGGCTGCTGCTCGATCTGCTCAAGATGCGGGAGTGGCTGGCCGGCCTGGTCGCGATGGTGACCGGTCTGGTGCTCAGCGCGGCCGCGCTCAGCAAGGGATCGGTCTCGGCGGTGGAGCCGCTGCTGACCACGAACCTGGTCTTCGCGATGGCCCTGGCCAGTGTGCTGACCAAGCAGCGGCTCGGCCGGCGCGGTTGGGGCGGGGTGCTGCTGATCGGGTTCGGCGTGACCGTGTTCATCGTGGCGGGCAGTCCGCAGAGCGGTGGCGCACCGCCGGGCGAGCTGCGGCACTGGCTGGTCTTCGGCGTGGTGGCCGGGCTGGCGCTGCTGCTGGTCTCGCTGGCCCGCCGGCTGCCGATCTTCGAGGAGGCGACGCTGCTCGCGCTCGCGGCCGGCCTGCTCTACGGGCTGCAGGACGCGCTGACCCGGGAGACGGCGAGCCGGATCGATCAGGGCGGGGTCACGCTGGCGCTGCACCACTGGGAGCCGTACGCCGTCGTCGGGCTGGGCGCGTTCGGACTGCTGCTGGTGCAGAGCGCGTTCGAGCTGGCGCCGCTGCGGATGTCGCTGCCCGCGCTCACCGCGGCGCAGCCGCTGGCCGGGATCGTCTGCGCGGTCGGGTTCCTCGGCGACCGGCTCCGGGTCACGCCGGCCGCGCTGGCCTGGGAGGTGATCGGGCTGCTCGCGATGGTGGTCGGGGTGATCGTGCTCGGCCGGCATCCGGCGATGCCGGGCACCTCGAAGTCGGACGGGTCGAAGTCGGACGGGTCGGACGGAACTGTCCCGCTGTCAGGGGAAAACGATGACGGATGACAGAGTGTCGGATTCGACCGCCCCCGGGCTGGGGAGTCTCAAGGACATCACGCGCCTCCCCCGTCCGCCCGTCGCGCCGTCACCCTCACCCGGTCGCCGCAGTGACGCGCGGCCGCACCGGTCGTTGGCCTTGTCAGCCCTCACTGATCCAGGAGCGGTCTCATGACCCAAGCCCAGCGCACGAGCCAAGCCCAGCCCACGCCGCCGGCCCAGCCGCAGCAGTCGCCGGCCCAGCCGGAGCCGTCGCCGTCCCGGATCGTCCGCGCCGCGCTGGTGCAGACCCGGTGGACCGGCGACCAGGAGTCGATGATCGCGCTGCACGAGCGGTACGCCCGTGAGGCCGCCGCGCAGGGGGCCCGGATCATCGGGTTCCAGGAGGTCTTCAACGCGCCGTACTTCTGCCAGGTGCAGGAGCCCGAGCACTACCGCTGGGCCGAACCGGTCCCGGACGGCCCGACCGTCAGCCGGATGCGCGCGCTCGCCGCCGAACTGGGCCTGGTGATCGTGGTGCCGGTGTACGAGGAGGAGCAGCCCGGCGTGTACTACAACACCGCGGCCGTGATCGATGCCGACGGCAGCTACCTGGGCAAGTACCGCAAGCACCACATCCCGCAGGTCAAGGGCTTCTGGGAGAAGTACTACTTCAAGCCCGGCAACCTGGGCTGGCCGGTCTTCGACACCGCGGTCGGCAAGGTCGGCGTCTACATCTGCTACGACCGGCACTTCCCCGAGGGCTGGCGGGCGCTCGGTCTGGCCGGCGCGCAGATCGTCTACAACCCCTCCGCGACCAGCCGGGGCCTGTCGGCGTACCTGTGGCAGCTGGAGCAGCCGGCCGCGGCGGTCGCGAACGAGTACTTCGTGGCGGCGATCAACCGGGTCGGCACCGAGGAGTACGGCGACAACGACTTCTACGGGACGTCCTACTTCGTCGACCCGCGCGGGCAGTTCGTCGGCGAGCCGGCCTCCGACAAGGAGGAGGAGCTGGTGGTCCGCGACCTCGACCTCGGGCTGATCGAAGAGGTCCGCCAGCAGTGGGCGTTCTACCGCGACCGGCGCCCGGAGGCGTACGGTCCGCTGACCGAGGCCTGAGAGAGGGCGATATGACGAGTACTCAGAAGAGCCTGATCGATCCCGCCAAGCTGCGCGAGCGTCACCGGGCGGTGCTGCCCGGCTGGCTCGCCGTCTACTACAACGAGCCGATCGAGCTCACCCACGGCGAGGGCCGGTACGTCTGGGACTCCGCCGGGAAGCGCTATCTCGACTTCTTCGGCGGCATCCTGACCACCATGACCGCGCACGCGCTGCCCGAGGTGGCCGAGGCGGTGGCCGGGCAGGCCGGCCGGATCCTGCACAGCTCGACCCTCTACCTCTCCAGCGCCATGGTCGAACTCGCCGAGCAGATCGCCGAATTGTCGGGGATCCCGGACGCCAAGGTGTTCTTCGCGACCTCCGGCACCGAGGCGAACGACACCGCGCTGCTGCTCGCCACCACCTACCGCCGCTCCAACCAGGTGCTCGCGCTGCGCAACAGCTACCACGGCCGCTCGTTCTCCACCGTCGGGATCACCGGCAACTCCGCCTGGTCGCCGACCAGTCTCTCGCCCCTGCAGACGCTGTACGTGCACGGCGGAGTCCGTGACACCGGCCACTACGCGCATCTGACGGACGATCAGTTCATCGACGCCTGCACCGCCGACCTGGAGGACATGCTGGGCCAGGCCCAGGGCACGGTCGCCGCGCTGATCGCCGAACCGATCCAGGGCGTCGGCGGCTTCACCCACGGACCGGACGGGCTGCTCGCCGCCTTCAAGCGGGTGCTCGACCGGCACGGCATCCTGTGGATCAGCGACGAGGTGCAGACCGGCTGGGGGCGCACCGGCGACCACTTCTGGGGCTGGCAGGCGCACGGCCAGGCCGGGCCGCCGGACATCCTGACCTTCGCCAAGGGGATCGCCAACGGCATGTCGATGGGCGGGGTGGTGGCCCGCGCCGAGGTGATGGACTGCCTGGGCGCCAACTCGATCTCCACCTTCGGCGGCAGCCCGGTCACCACCGCGGCCGCGCTCGCCAACCTGCGCCACCTGCTGGACCACGACCTCCAGGGCAACGCCCGACGGATCGGCGCGGTGCTGCACGACCGGCTCGCCGACGCCTCGCCGGAGCTGCCCGTCGTGCGCGAGCTGCGCGGCCGCGGCCTGATGATCGGTCTCGCGCTGACCGACGCCGCCGCTGCCACGGCGACCCTCGAACACGCCCGTGAGCTCGGCCTGTTGATCGGCAAGGGCGGCCGGAACGGGGACGCGCTGCGGATCGCGCCGCCGCTCTCGCTCACCGAGGCGGAGGCGCACGAGGGCGCCGACCTGCTGATCCAGGCGCTGCGCCGGGCCGGTGACGAGCGGGCAGCGGAAGCAGCCGAGCAGGGAGCGGACGCAGACCAGCAGGGCACGGACGCAGACGAGCAGGGAGCGAGCGCATGAGCCGGATCCTGATCCGCGGCGGCCTGGTGATCACCGCCGCCGAGGAGATGCTCGCCGACGTGCTGATCGAGGATCAGCAGATCGTCGCACTCGCCGCCACCGGCAGTGCCACGGCCGCGAGTTGGCAGGCCGAGACGGTGCTCGACGCGACCGGCCGGTACGTGCTGCCGGGCGGCGTCGACGCGCACACGCACATGGAGCTGCCGTTCGGCGGCACCAGCGCCTCGGACACCTTCGAGACCGGCACCCGGGCCGCCGCCTGGGGCGGCACCACGACGATCGTGGACTTCGCGGTGCAGCCGGTCGGCGGTGCGCTGCGCGAGGGTCTGGACGCCTGGCACGCCAAGGCCGAGGGCAACTGCGCGATCGACTACGGCTTCCACACCATCGTCTCGGACGTCACCGAGCCGGTGCTGAAGGAGCTGGAACTGCTCACCGAGTCCGGCGAGTCCACCTCGTTCAAGCTCTTCATGGCCTACCCCGGCGTCTTCTACAGCGACGACGGCCGCATCCTGCGCGCGATGCAGCGCGGCGCGGCGAGCGGCGGGCTGATCATGATGCACGCCGAGAACGGATTGGCGATCGACGTGCTGGTCGAGCAGGCACTGGCGGCCGGGCACACCGATCCGCGCTACCACGGCGAAGTGCGGCGGGAGTTGCTGGAGGCCGAGGCGACACACCGGGCGATCAAGCTGGCCCAGGTGGCCGGCGCACCGCTGTACGTCGTGCACGTCTCGGCGGCCGCCGCGCTGGCCGAGCTCACCACCGCCCGGGACCAGGGCCTGCCGGTCTTCGGCGAGACCTGTCCGCAGTACCTCTTCCTCTCCACCGACAACCTGGCCGAGCCGGGCTTCGAGGGCGCCAAGTACGTCTGCTCCACGCCGCTGCGCCCGCGCGAGCACCAGGACGTGCTCTGGCGCGGCCTGCGCACCAACGACCTCCAGGTGGTCTCCACCGACCACTGCCCGTTCTGCTTCGTCGGCCAGAAGGAGCTGGGCCGCGGCGACTTCTCGAAGATCCCGAACGGCCTGCCGGGCGTGGAGAACCGGATGGACCTGCTGCACCAGGCGGTGGTCGAGGGCAGGATCTCGCTGCGCCGCTGGATCGAGATCGCCTGCGCCACCCCGGCCCGGATGTTCGGCCTCTACCCGCGCAAGGGCACCATCGCGCCGGGCGCCGACGCCGACGTGGTGATCTACGACCCGGCCGCCGTCCAGACGATCTCGGCGGCCACCCACCACATGAACGTCGACTACTCGGCCTACGAAGGCCGGCAGGTGACCGGCCAGGTCCGCACGGTCCTCTCGCGCGGCACGGTGGTGCTGGACGAGGGACGCTGGGTGGGCCGGGCGGGGCACGGGCAGTTCCTGAAGCGGGACACCTGCCAGTACCTCTGAACAGCACCTCTGACCGCATAGCGAAACGGTGGTTACTCATGGACATCGGACTCGTCCTGCAGACCGATCCGCCCGGCCGGCTCCTGGTCGAGCGGATGCGCCGCGCCGAGTCGGCCGGATTCAGCCACGGCTGGACCTTCGACTCCTGCGTGCTCTGGCAGGAACCGTTCGTGATCTACAGTCAGATCCTCTCCCAGACCGAGAGGTTGACGGTCGGCCCGATGGTCACCAACCCGTCCACCCGGACCTGGGAGGTGACCGCCTCGCTCTTCGCCACGCTCAACGAGATGTTCGGCAACCGGACCGTCTGCGGCATCGGGCGCGGCGACTCCGCGATGCGGGTGGCCGGCCGCCACCCGGCCACGCTGGCCCGGCTCAGCGAGGCGATGCACGTGATCAAGGAGCTCGCCGAGGGCCGCACCGCCGAGCTGGACGGCACCGAGGTGCAGCTGCCCTGGGTGCGGGAGAGCCGGCTGCCGATCTGGATGGGCGCGTACGGCCCGAAGGCGCTCGCGCTGACTGGCCGTCAGGCCGACGGCTTCATCCTGCAGTTGGCCGATCCCTACCTGACCGAGTTCATGATCAGGGCGGTCCGGAAGGCGGCCGCCGAGGCCGGACGCGACCCGGCCTCGGTCACCATCTGCGTGGCCGCGCCCGCGTACGTCACGGCGGACGACTCCCCGGAGGCACTCGCGCACGCGCGCGAGCAGTGCCGCTGGTTCGGCGGCATGGTGGGCAACCACGTGGCCGACCTGGTGACGCACTACGGCGAGCACTCGGACCTGGTCCCGGAGGCGCTGACCGACTACATCAAGGGCCGCGAGGGCTACGACTACTCCCACCACGGCCGGGCCGGCAACCCGGACACGGCCTTCGTGCCGGACGAGATCGTCGACCGCTTCTGCCTGATCGGCCCGCCCGCGGCGCAGCTCGCGAAGCTCGAAAAGCTGCGCGAGCTGGGGGTTGACCAGTTCGCGGTCTACGCGATGCACGACGCGATCGAGGCGACCATCGACGCCTACGGCTCCGCCGTCATCCCACACCTGTGACCGGCCGCGCCGCTCGGGTCGCAGGTCGATCCTGACCGCCCGCCCCGAGCGGCGACTGCCCATGCGCCACGAGGCCCGTGACGCCGCGGTCGAGGTGTACCGGTTCTGGCAGGAACGCAACGGCGGCGAGCGCCGCGTGGCCGGCGCTCCCACCGCGGGCTGAGCGGCGCCCGGCGCGATCGGGACGGCACCAGTGCGGACAGTGCGCACCGCGGGGGTGCTCGGCGGCGGTCCGCAGTGGGAGGATGAAGGAACGTCCTGGAATCAAAGCGCCGGAACACGAGAAAGTGGGCACGGCCATGGTCAAGGTCCTTCTCGTCCTGCTCTGCTTCATCCTGCCGTGGCTCGCGGTACTGATCAAGGACGGCCCGAGCATCAAGGTGCTCTGGGCGTTCCTGCTCCAGTTGCTGGGCCACGTACCGGGAGTGATCTACGGCATCTACCAGGTCGTGAAGGACTGACGCACGTGCCGTCGAGAGCCGCGGAACCCCCGACCGTCGGAGTCGAGGAGGAGTACCTGCTGCTCGACCCCGAGAGCGGTCTTCCGCTGCCCCTGGTCGAGCCGGTGCGCAAGGCGGCCGGGCTGCACCCCGCGGTCGACCACGCCGAGTTGCAGAACGAGCTGCTCCAGGCACAGGTGGAGATCGCCACCCCGGTCTGTCGTGAGCTGGCCGAGGTCGGTGGCCACCTGCTGCGCCTGCGCCACGCGCTGGCCGCCGCCGCAGAGGGGGCCGGCTGCCGGCTGGCCGCCTGTGGCACCGCGCCCTACGCGCGGGCCACTCCGCCGGCGATCACCGACGCACCGCGCTACCACTCGATCAGCCGGGCCGTCTCGCGGCTGGCGGACGAAGCTCTGATCAACGGCATGCACGTGCACGTGGCCATCCCGGATCCGCAGGCCGGCATCGCGGTGCTCAACCGGCTGCGCGGCTGGCTGCCGGTCCTGACCGCGCTGTCCGCCAACTCCCCACTCTGGTACGGCTCCGACACCGGCTACGCGAGCTGGCGCACCGTGGTCTTCGGCCGCTGGCCGATCAGCGGCATTCCGCCGCATTTCGCGGACGCCGAGGACTACGAGCGCCGGATCGTCCACCTGCTCGATGCCAAGCTGATCCGCGACCGCGGGCAACTGTACTGGCAGGCCCGCCTGTCGGCGCGCTTCCCGACCATCGAGCTGCGCGCGATGGACGTCCAGCTGCGGGCGGACGAAGCGGTGATGCTGGCCGGACTGGTCCGCGCGCTGGTGGTCACCATGCTGCGAGAGCACGACGGCGGACACCCGCTGCCCGACCGGGCACCGGAAAGCCTGGAAGGGGCCGGCTGGCACGCGGCCCGGTACGGGCTGTCCGGCACCCTGCACGAACCCCGCAGCGGACTGTCCCGCCCGGCCGGCGATCTGGTCGGCGACATGCTGGCCTACCTCGCGCCGGTGCTGGACGAACTCGGCGACACCCGGGCCGTGGTTCCACTGGTCCACCGCCTGCTCCGGGAGGGCAACGGAGCCGAGCGCCAGCGGCGGCGACTGACAGAGGACGGCCGGTCCGGGCTGATCGCGATGATCGCGCAGGAGAGCGCGGCAGGCTGAGCTGAGCTGAAGGTCAGATTCCGGTCGTCTCGGCGGCCACCCCCGGCGGGTGAAACCGGCGCGGGCGGTCAGCGGTCGTCGTCGGGCAGCTGGCGCATCTCGACGACCCGCAGCCCGAGGGACTGGAAGCGGGCGAGCAGGCCGTACAGCTGGGCGTCGTCGGTGACCGGGCCGAAGAGCACCGTCTGGTTCGACAGCACGAAGCTCTCCAGCCCGGGGAACGCCTCGCGAAGCGTCATCTCCGACATGACCCCGGCGACCCGGATCTCGTACCGCATGAGCAGGCTTCTCTCGCTACCTGGGGCCGTGTCCGGGCGATCCTGCCGGATCAGCGCGCGGCTCCCCCGCCTTCGGCCGGGTGCCCCGACGGAGCCCGGACAGCGTAGCCAGGGCGGCCGCCCGACCGGACAGGCCCTGCTGCCCATGCTGCTCGGTTGCGCGCCGGATGCCATCACCCGGCCGAGGTGACGTTGCCCGGGGCCAGCCGTCATGCCTCCTTCGTTCGCCCACAGAGCGGCTCGGCAGCGCCAGGTGCGGCGAGAGTGCGTGCATGGCGTGCGTGGCCGAGCAGAAGGAGGTGACGGGACCCGGCCTGTCCGGCTCAGAGCAGCTTCAGCTGCCGGGCGCGGCGCACGGCTTCGCCGCGGCGGCTGGCGGAGAGCTTGCGGTTGATGCTCTTCAGGTGGGTCTTGACCGTGTTGACGGACAGGCACAGGTCGGCCGCGATCTCTCCGGTGGACATCAGCTGGGCCACCCGCTCCAGCACTTGGCGCTCGCGATCGCTGAGCGGCTCGACGGGCGCGACGGGCGCGACGGGCGCGACGGGCGGTCCGGTCGGCCCACCGGTGGGCCGGGCTTCGAGGCTTGCCCCCGACGGCGCCCCGGACGGCGTCCCCGCTGCCGTAGCTGCTGCCCGCCTTGGCGGTGCGGCCACCAGTTCGAGCGGCAGCCAGCCGTGGCCACGCGCGAGCGCCGGGCGGTCGCGCAACAGCCGGCGCAGCCACGGGCCGGCCTCCCGGAAGGGACGGCGCAGGTGCTCGGGGCGGGCGGCGGCGAGGGCTCGGGCGAGCAGTCGGCTCGCTGCGGGCTCGTCGCCCAGCACGTCGGCGAGCTGCGCTCTGGCCAGCAGCGCCGGGACGGCCACCGCAGGGCCGGCACCGGTGTCCGGCGGGAGCGCGTCCAGGATCCGCAGCGCCGCCCGGCCATACCCGGCGGCCAGCTCGGCCCGCGCCGAGGCGACGGCGCTCTCGGGGCCGGTGCCGCGCAGCCGCTCCAGGTCCCGCGCGGCGCGCCGGGGGTCGCCGGCCGCCAGGTGCGCGGCGGAGCGGGCCAGCGCGATCCGCTCGGCTGCCCATGGTGCGCAGGCGCCATCGGCCGTGTAGGCCCCGCCGAGTGCATCGAGCACGTCGAGCGCCGCGCCCGGGTTCCCCTCGGCGAGCAGCAGGCGGGAGCTGAGGATGGCGAGACCGGCGATCAGGATCGGGTCGTGCCGTGCGGCAGCGGACGCGGACGCGGCGGAGGCGGCGGACGCAGCGGACGCAGCGGACGCAACCGCCCGGCCGAGGGCCGTCCGTGCGCTCGGCAGGTCGTCGCGATCGATCGCGACGGCGGCCAGCACGAGCTGTCCGATCCCGGTGTGCGAGGACGGCGCCAGGCCGCACCGCTCGGCCTCGGTGAGCGCCTGCCGAGCGCGTTCGGCCGCCCGGCCCGGCCAGCCGGACAGGTAGTCGATCAACGCGAGCTCGCTGAGCGATTCATGCCTCGGCATGGCGCTCGCGGGGCCTTCGCCGACCTGCAGGGCCAGGGTCAGCGCGGTTCGGGCGGCAGCGAACCGGCCTGCCCGGAGCAGCGCGGAGCCGAGGTTGCCGTGCAGCAGCGCGGGCAGCTCCGGGTGCGCCGCGAACCACTCGGGCGGGATCGACGCGCGCAGCCGCTCGGCGGTCGCGGCGGCGGCCTCGGCCTGCTCGGCCCGCCCGAGCAACCGGGCCGCGACCACGTGCAGGAACGCCGCGCTCAGCCGGGCGGCAGGCGCATCGCCAGGCGCATCGGCTGAGGCGTCGTCCGGGGCATCCTCCAGGGCATCGGCAGGTGCATCGCCCGGCGCATCGGCGCGCGCATCGGCCGACGCACCGCCGGGGCCGTCTCGGGCGAGCCACTCGTCGGCGTGGCGCAGCTGCGCCAGCCCCCTGCGGACGTCGCACCGGGCCAGCGAGCGCGCGGCGCGGACCAGCTCCGGGGCCGGACCGGCGGCCTCGGCGGCCATGCCCGCGAAGAACCGGTCCAGCCGTGCGGAGCCGAGGCCGGTGAAGAGCTGTCCGATGGCCAGATCATCGACGAACCGCTCCGCCGCGTACTCCCAGTCGCCGGCCGCGGCGGCGTGCGGCAGCGCCTCGGCGAGCCGGCCGGCCTCGCTCAGCCACCGGGCCGCGCGGCGGTGCAGCTCGACGTCCAGCCCCGGGTGCCGGGCGTGCAGGTGGACTTGGAGGATCTCGGCGAACAGCGCGTGGTGCCGGTACCAGGAGTGCCCGATCGGCTCGATGAACGCGTTCGCGTGCTGTAACTCGTCCAGGATCCGCTCGGCGTCGCGCCGCCCGGTGAGCGCGTTCGCCAGCTCGGGGTGGGTCCGCTGCAGGATGCTGGTCCGGAGCAGCAGGTCCTGTGTCTCGACGGACTGCGTGTCGAGCACCTCCGCGAGCAGGTAGTCGGCGATCGTGCTGCGGCCCGCCTCGAACTCCTTGAGGAACAGCTCCGGGTCGGCCGCCTGCTGGATCGCGAGCGCGCTCAGCCGCAGCCCGGCGGCCCAGCCCTCGGCGTGCTCGGTCAGCGCCCGGACGCTGTCGGCCGCCAGCGAGAGCCGGTGCCGGCCCAGCAGCACCGCGGCCTCCTCGGTGGTGAAGGCGAGCTCGGCGCCACGGATCTCGGTGATCCGGCCGGCGGCGCGATAGCGGTGCAGCGGGAGCAGCGGCTCCGTTCGGCTGATGACGAGCAGCCGCAGGCCCGGACCGGCGTGCCGCAGCAGGCCGTGCAGCCCGGCGGCCACCTCGGCGGCGCCGACCCGCTCGAACTCGTCGAGCACCAGCAGGACCGGCTCGGGCCGCCGGGCCAGGTGCGCCGCGAGGCGGGCCAGCAGCGAGGGGTCCACCTGGTCGGCGCGGACCGGACGGCCGATGTCGGCGGGCAGCTCGATGCCGTGGTGGCGCAGCGCCTCCAGCACGTAGGCCCAGAAGACGCCCGGCGCGTTGTCCTCGCGCTCGACGGTCAGCCAGGCCACCGGGCCGCGACCGGCCGCCCCCGTCGCCCCGGTCGCCCCGGTCGCCCCGGTCGCCCGGAGCCAGTCCGCCACGAGCAGCGTCTTTCCGGCGCCCGCCGCGCCGTTGACGAGCAGCAGCGGGCTGCCCAGGCCGGCCGACAGGCGCTCGGTGAGGCGGGGCCGGTGCACGAAGGTGTCCGGGAGCGTCGGCACGGTGAAACGGGCGGCGAGCACCGGGTCACCGTTCGGGATCAGCACGCGCGGCGGGGGTGGCGCGTCCGTCGCCGCGCCACCGGCTGCGGCGGTCGGCGGCAGGTCGGCCGAGCTGTGGGCCATCGTGCCTGCTCAGGGGTAGGAGGCCCGGGGTGCACTGGTGCGCGCGTCGGGCGTTGCCCTTCGAGCTTCGCGCGCCACCCGGGCGGCGGCAAGCCGGTCGGGCGGGGCGATCAGGCAGGCGGGACGAGCGCCGGGGAGCGCGCTGCGGAGCCGTCCTCGTGCCGGGTGAGCCCGTGGCCGTGGCCGTCGGCCGTGAGGCAGACGCCGAGCGCGACCAGGGCCGTCGCGACGATCGTCAGGGCGATGAAGCCCAGCGCACGAGGGCGTGCGTGAGGGCGTGCGCGTGCGCTGCGGAGCGGCGGCCCGTCCGCCCGGCTCCCCGGCTGCACGGCCAGGACGCCGAACGCCATGACGACCAGCGGAATGCCGGCGATCGGATCGAGCTTCAGCACCCCGACGCTCACGGCGGCGAAGGACACGGTGGTGCGCAGCCAGGCCAGCCGGGTGCGCTCGGCGGCGAGGCCCGGATCGAGGTCCTCCAGCTCCTCCGGAATCCGCGCGGACGGCTCCCCCGGCGTCGGCTCCCCCGACATCGGCTCCCCCGGCGGGCCGGTCATCCCCGGTCGCCCGGGGCGACGACCACCAGCGCGGCGGCGAGCAGGCATTCGGCCGCCACCACCACGGTCAGCAGCTGCGGCAGCCGGGTGCGCGGCAGCGGCCTGCCGCGCCGCAGCGCACGCTGCGCGCACGTCCAGTCGAGGTAGCCGACCACCGCGACGACCGCGCCGAGCACGATCAGCGGCACGCCCAGCGCCCGGCGCCCCCAGTCGATACCCGGGAACGGCGGCAGCAGCTGACTGATCGCCAGCCCGGCCGCCACCAGGGCCAGCGCGGTACGGCTCCAGGCCAGGAACGTACGTTCGTTGGCGAGCGTGAAGCGCGGGTCCGGCTCGCTCTCGTCATCCGCCATCCCGTCAGTCAACCAGGCTGCGGCGGGCGGGCGGAGCTACGAATCGCAGCGCGGTTCAACCGCGGCGCCGCGCGACGAACCAGCCGGTGGCCGCGCCGATCGCCCAGGCGATCAGCAGGGCCGCCCAGAGCGGCATCGTGACCACCGGGATGATCAGCCGGATCCGCACGCTCGCCGTGTTCTCCGCGATGAGGACGACCGCGACGGCCACCAGCACCAGCGTCACGAACCGGCGGCCGCGCCACCACTGCTGCTCCTTGCTGCCAGGTGGCTTCCCGCTGCCCTGCGGCTTCTCGGTGTCGTACTCCGTCATCACCGCGCTCCTTCGGCCTCGGCCTCGGCCCTCGCCCGGCGCCCGTGGCGGGCGCCACCGGACCCGTTCCGGCGACCGGAACAGGCCGGACCCTCACCCGCACGGGGTGACCCGCCCGCGCGCGGCCGGACGCGTTCCGATGCTCGCCTCGGGCGCACGCGCCTGCTCTGCCGGGCCGGGACGGGAGCGCAGCGCCCTGGCGTACCAGGCACCGCACTGGGCCCCCAGCCGGGAGCCGGGGCACCGTGCGGGCAGACGCTCAGTCCTACCGTCAAGGCTACGACGCTGCTCAGCGGCCTCACCGCGAGCAGGTGTCCTCGACGGCGATCGGCCGGCCACCCGGGCCGGGCCGGGCCGGGCCGGGCCGGGCCGGGCCGGGCCGGGCCGGGCCGCAGCTTCGCGATCTTCCGGCCAATCCGCGGTACCCGGCGCTCCGAATGGAGGTCGTCCGCGCGCTTCACCGCGCGTTCCCGCCCGCGTTCCTCCAGGAGGTCTCCATGCGTACCTGCCGTCCGGGCCTTGGGAGGGCGGGCCGGTGAACGCCGTGGTGCACCTGGCGGCCCCGCAACGGCGGGGGCCGGATCTGCGGGAGCTGATCACCAAGGTGGCCTTCGGGGACCAAGACGCCTTCGGTCACCTGTACGAGGCGGTGGCCGGGCCGGTGTTCGGGCTGGTCCGGCTGGTCCGGCGGGTGCTGCGGGACCCGGCGCAGTCGGACGAGGTGACGCAGGAGGTGATGCTGGAGCTCTGGCGCACCGCCGCCCGCTACCAGCCGGAGCGCGGCGAGGTGATGCCGTGGGTGCTGACCATGGCGCACCGGCGCGCGGTGGACCGGGTGACGCCATGACGGTCACGGCCGATCTGCACACGCTGACCGGTGCCTACGCGGCGCACGCCCTCGACGAGGCGGAGTGCGCGGCGTTCGAGCGGCATCTGCGACAGTGCGAGTCCTGCGCGCTGGAGGTCCGGGGGTTCGAGGCGACGCTGGCGCGGTTCGGCGCGGGGGAGGCCGTGTCACCGCCCCCGGGGCTGAAGGCGCGGGTGCTGGCGGCGACGTCCACCGTGCGCCAACTGGCACCGCTGACCACGACCGTCGACCCGGCGACCGGCCGGCGCGTCCGGCGCGGCCGACTGGCCCGGCGCTGGGCGAGGTTCGCGCTCGCGGCCTCGGTCGCCGCGGCGGCGGGGCTGGGCGGCCTCGCGATCCAGCAGCAGCAGGACGCGCACCACGCGACCGTACGGGCCGAGCAGTTGCAGCAGCAGCAAGCCCGACTGGCCGAGCTGCTCGCGGCGCCCGACGCCCGGACCGCGACGGCGCACCTCGGCTCGGGCAACGGTACGAGCACCGGCACGGTCGTCTGGTCGCAGGATCGGGGCGAGGCGGGCTTCCTGGCCACCGGGCTGCCGAAGCTCTCCCCGGGCACCACCTACGAGTTGTGGTTCGACGACGCCGGCACGATGCGTCCGGCCGGTCTGCTGCCCGCCTCGTCCGGGGCGCTGCTGCTGGACGGGCGGATCCGGCACGCGGCGGGCGTCGGCGTGACGGTCGAACCGGCCGGCGGCTCGCAACACCCGAGTGGGCAGCCGCTGATGCTGGTGCCGTTCAGCTGACGCCGGGTCGCCCCGGATCCGGACAGCGCCCATTCCCCGAGCGCATGCCCCGTGCCCGTTCCCCGTTCGAAGCAATCCGCCCGGCGCCGCGCTCCGAACCGCCAGTGAACGCCGAGAGGCACGGCCCGAACCGCAGGCCGGCCAGGCGTGACGGATCGTGACGGATCAGAGGAGCGCACTCGTGTCCATGTCTGGAACCGCCTGGCACACCCCGGCGGGCCCTGCTCGCCGGTCGGCCGGAGCTCATCGCAGAGTGGCCGTGATCGGCGCCGGGGTGGCAGGCCTGACCGCCGCGTTCCAGCTCCAGCGATCGGGAGTCGCGGTGGAGCTGTTCGAGGCGGACGGCCGACTCGGCGGGCACGCGCACACGCAGCAGGTCGTCGGCGCGGACGGCCGCGCGGTGGCGCTGGACACCGGATTCCTGGTACACAACGAACGCACCTACCCGCGGCTGATCGAGCTGTTCCGGGAGCTCGGCGTCGAGACCCGGGCGAGCGAGATGAGCATGTCGGTCCGGTGCGAGGGCTGCGGCCTGGAGTACGCGGGTGCCCGCGGCCCGGCCGGACTGCTCGCCCAGCCGGGCGCGGTGCTGCGCGGACGCTACCTGCGGCTGCTCGCGGAGGTGCCGCGCTTCCACCGGTCGGCGCGCCGGCTGCTGGCCGATCCGGCGGCCGGCGATCCCACTCTGCGGGCGTTCCTGACGGCCGGCGGCTTCTCCCGGTACTTCGTCGCCCACTTCATGACCCCGGTGGTCTCCGCGGTCTGGTCCTGCGCACCGGATCTCGCCGGCGACTACCCGGCCCGCTACCTGTTCGCGTTCCTCGCCAACCACGGCATGCTCGGCGTCACCGGCTCGCCGGCCTGGCGGACGGTGGTGGGCGGCTCGCGGACGTACGTGGAGCGGATCGCCGAGCGGCTGACCGCCGTCCACCGCGCCGCGCCGGTGCGGGCCGTGCGGCGGCACACCGACGGCGTGTCGGTGGTCACCACGGACGGCCGACACACCGAGGCCGACGGCGTGGTGATCGCCACCCACGCCGACCAGGCGCTGCGGCTGCTCGCCGACCCGACCCGCGCCGAGCGCGAGGTGCTCGGCGCGTTCCGCTACTCGCGCAACCCGACCGTGCTGCACCGCGACGCCTCCCGGCTGCCGCGCGCACCCCGGGCCCGCGCCTCGTGGAACTACCGGATGGCCAGTTGCGCCGACACGGCCGAGAGCGTGCAGGTCAGTTACCACCTGAACCGGCTGCTCGGCCTGGACACCGCCGAGCAGTACCTGGTGACGCTGGGCGAGGACCCGGCCCGGCCGATCGCGGCCGAACACGTGGTCTCCCGCACGGTCTACGAACACCCGGTCTACACCCGCGAGAGCGTCGCCGCCCAGGCCAGGCTTCCCGAACTCGCCACCGCCCGAACGGCGTTCGCGGGCGCCTACCACGGCTGGGGGTTCCACGAGGACGGCTGCCGGTCCGGCCTCCAGGCCGCGCACGCGCTGCTCGGGCTCGGGCTCGGGCTCGGGACGGTCGCGCCGTGACCGCCCCGGCGGCCACGGCAGTGCCGGACCAGGCGGTGGACCCGATGCACTGGCCCGACGTCGCCCGGGTGCCCTGCGTCCCACTGCGCGCGGGCGTGGCGGCCCGGCTGCTGCGCCGGATCGCCCGCCGTCGCGGGCTACGGATCGAACTGCCGGACGGGCGGCGGCTAGGGCCTGTCCGGACGATCTTGTCGGATCAGCGCGCGGCGTTGGGCGCCCGGCTGGGCGTGCCGGCGGATCGTCCTCGTACTGGGCCGTACTTGGATGATTCGCCGGTGCGTCCAGGCGGGATGCCCGGCGTCGCGCGCCCGGCAAGATCGTCCGGACAGGCCCTAGTGCCCGGCCCGGACGGCGTCCCGGTGCTGCGCCTGCACCGACCCGACGCGTTCTTCCACCGGATCGGCGAGAGCGGGCTGATCGGCTTCGGCGAGTCCTACCAGGCCGGCGACTGGGACTCCCCCGACCTGGTCGCGCTGCTCACCGAACTGGCCACCGCGCCCGAGACCCTGGTGCCGACCGGCGCGCAGTGGCTGCGCCGGCTGTACGTCCGGCGGCCGCCTGCCGCGGAGTTGAGCACCACCGACAACGCGCGGACCAACATCCGCCGCCACTACGACCTGTCCAACGAGCTGTTCGCGCTCTTCCTCGACGCCACCATGACGTACTCCGCAGCCGTCTTCCCGACCGACGGCGAGCACCGGCCCGTCGGCAGCTGGGAGAACCTGGCCGACGCCCAGCACCGCAAGATCGACCGGCTGCTCGACCTGGCCCATGTCGGGCCGGGCAGCCGGGTGCTGGAGATCGGCACCGGCTGGGGCGAACTCGCGTTGCGGGCCGCCGCGCGCGGCGCCCGGGTGGTCAGCCTCACGCTCTCCGAGGAGCAACTGGCGCTGGCCCGCCGCCGGATCCACGAGGCCGGCCACGCGGACCGCGCCGAGGTCCGGCTGTGCGACTACCGCGCGGCCGAGGGCGAGTACGACGCGGTGGTCAGCGTGGAGATGATCGAGGCGGTCGGCCGCCCGTTCTGGCCGGCCTACTTCCGGACCATCGACCGGGTGCTCGCCCCCGGCGGGCGGGTCGCGGTGCAGGCGATCACCATGCCGCACGAGCGGATGCTCGCGAGCAGCGCGACCTACACCTGGATCCTCAAGTACATCTTCCCCGGCGGTCAGATCCCGTCCGTCCGGGCCGTCCGGGAGACCGCCGCCCGGCACACCGGCCTGCGCGTCGCGGCCTGCCACGGCTACGGCCCGCACTACGCCGAGACGCTGCGACTGTGGCGCGAGCGGTTCACCGGACAGCACGCGGCGGTCGCCGAACTCGGCTTCGACCAGGTCTTCCGGCGGATGTGGGAGCTCTATCTCGCCTACTCCGAGGCGGGTTTCCGCACCGGCTACCTCGACGTCCAGCAGATCCTCCTCACCCGCCCGGAGCCGAGCCGATGACCCGGATCCCGATCCCGATCCTGACCGTCCGTCACTCTCCCGGGTGAACAACGGAATTGCCCGGCCGATCGGCCAATCCGCCCCACCCGCCACACCGAATGCACCGCGTACGGGCTCGCGGCAACGGCGGGCTCCCGACCCGAGACGGGACATGATGGCCACAGAGCACATCGACACCCGGCTGCTCGAAGAACTCACCGAGCAGTCAGAGGACTTGAACAGCGATGCGCTGCGCATCACGCACCGCGCGCTGATCGACTTCGGACAGGCGAACGAGCCGGGCCGGCGCCGCTGGTGGCAGCGCGGCGGCCTGCTGGCGGGCGCCGCCGGGATGGCCGCGCTGCTCGGCGGCGCCCGCGCGTTCGCCGACTCGGCCTCGCCGTCGGCGTCCGCAGCCGGAACCGGCTCGATGGCGGACGACATCATGGCGCTGCAGACCGCCGCGTCGATCGAGAACCTGGCGGTGAGCGTCTACCAGACCGCCGCCGGGCTGCCGTTCATCAAGAACGGCAACGCGACGGTGGCGGCGTTCATCGCGAAGACCACCACGCAACACCAGGCGCACGCGCAGGCGTTCAACGCCGCCGCCACCCAGGCCGGCGGCCAGGCGCAGACCGGACCGGACCCGAAGTACAAGGCGGTCGTCGATCAGGCGCTGCCGACCATCCAGGGCCCGGCGGACGTGGTCAAGCTGGCCATCACGCTGGAGGACGTCGCCGCGCAGACGTACATCAGGAACGTCACCCAGGTCTCCAATGCCGACCTGCGCAAGCTCTTCGCCTCCGTGGCGCCGGTGGAGGCACAGCACCGGGCGACGCTGCTCGCGGTGCAGGCGCTGCTCGCGGGCAACGCGGCCGGCCTGATCACGATCCCGGTGGACCCGGCGAAGCTGCCCGCGGCGGCCGGCAGCGTCGGGTTCCCCGACTCCTTCTACCGGACCGACAGCGCTTCGCCGATCACCGAAGGGGCCGTGAAGTGACAACCTCCAAGGGCGACTGGGAACTTCCCATCAGCGAGGCTCAACTCACCCGTCTCACCCGGGACCTGCGGGAGGCCCACGAGGACACGCTGCCCGCGATGCGGGCGAACGCGCTGGACCTCACCGAGGAGATCCGCGCCCGCCGGGCCGGTGCGCCGCGCGACCGCGGGCGGCGCGGCTTCCTGCTCGGCGCGGGCGGCGCCGCGGTCGCGCTGACGCTGGCGGCGTGTTCCAGCAGCAGCAAGTCGAGCAGCAACACCTCCTCCTCGTCCGGCGCTGCCGGCTCGCCGGTCGCGGCCGGCGGCGCTAGCGCGTCCGCCGGGGCGAGCAGTCAGTACACCGGCGACCTGAAGGTCGTCGCGCTGGCCACCGCGCTGGAGAACCAGGCCGTCGGCGCCTACCAGGCGGCGCTCGACGCGGCCAAGGGCGGCAAGCTCGGCGCGGTGCCGCCGGCCGTGGCCACCTTCGTGACCACCGCGATGGCCCAGCACGCCGACCACGCGAAGGCGTGGAACGCGGTCCTCACCAGTGCGGGCAAGCCGGCCATCACCGACGTGCCGCTGTCCAACCAGCCCGCCACCCTGGCCGCGCTGGGCAAGGCCGCCAGTGTCGCCGACGTCGCCAAGCTGGCGCTGACGCTGGAGGAGCAGGCCGCGCAGACCTACCTGTTCGCGACCTACAACGTGACCAGCCCGGCCGGGATCGCGACCGCCGCGAGCATCGCGCCGGTCGAGGCGATGCACGCCGCGATCCTCAACTACGCACTCGGCCAGTACCCCGTGCCGGACGACTTCCTGCCGACGGACAAGGCCGCGAGCCCGGCCCTGTTGACGGTCTGAACGTCTGACCGTCCGAAACATCCGACCGTCTGCAGGTCTGAACGTCTGAACGTCTGAACGCGGTCCGACCGGCCGCCCCGAGCCGGTGCGTACCCGGGCGCGAAATGTCGACTCCCCCCGCGCCCGGGTACGCACCTCCATGTCCGTGCTCCACTGGCACATTCCAAAAAACACCCCGATTTCCAGGCACGCCGAAAGAGCCGGGGTGACGGCCGACATCCCGGCTGCTGCTGATTCGTCGCCCGCCGCCTACCGGATGGGTCCACCGACCGGCCAAGGTGCAGGTTCGCTCGGACGGGCGAGTACAGCGCCGCTGACCTGCAACGCAGTTGAGCCGACCGAGCGGCAGCCGGCGGCAGCCGGATGCGTGTCGCCTTGACTCGACATTCCGCCGCCATTTCACTTCCGGTGACCGCCCACCAGTTCCTGCGGCAACGGCCGTCACTTTTCACCACACCTCCCGCCTGGCACGAAGTCGATGTGGATGCCGTCCGGATCGGGGTCGGCCACTTTTCATCTGCGGCAGGTCAGGCTGAGCGGGCGGCGCGCCGTCCATTCCATCTTCGGAGGAACTTTTATGTCCCTGGACACTCCCGCGGCTGACACACCGTCCGACGGCCTCTCCCGTCGTGGCCTGATGCGCCAGGCGGCCGCCGTCGGCGCCGCCGGGCTCGCCGTGACCCTGGCCTCCGGTGCGCTCGCCGGCCCCGCCGACGCCGCCACCCGCACCGCCCCCCGCGACGAGCCCGGTGCGGACGCCGGCGCGGACGACACCGCACCCGCACCGGACACCCAGCACAGCGAGCCGATGATCGTGCACCTCCGCGACGCCCGCACCGGCGCGCTGGACCTGTTCAGCGGCGAGCGCCACCAGCGCGTCCAGGACCCGAAGCTGGCCGCCGCGCTGGTCCGTGCGCTGGGCTGAAGCTGAGCTGGGCTGAACCCGAGCCGGGCCGAACCTGCACCGTGCTCAGCACCGGCCGGCCCCGGTGGCAGCACCGCCCGGGCCGGCCGTCCGACCTCCTCCTGCCCGCCCCTCACCACCAACTCCCCTGCGAGGTTCCCGTGTCGTCCCACCGCGAAGCCCCCGAGATCTCCAAGGACCCGGTCGCCGACAGCACCGACGTCTACGCCTTCGTCAGCCCCGACGCGTGCGACACCGTCACGCTGATCGCCAACTACATCCCGCTGCAGGGCCCGGCCGGCGGCCCGAACTTCTACGAGTTCGGCGAGGACGTCCTCTACGCGATCCACATCGACAACGACAACGACGGCCGCGCGGACGTCAGCTACGAGTTCCGGTTCAAGGTCACGGTCCGCAATCCCGACTCGTTCCTGTACAACACCGGGGCGATCAACTCGCTGACCGACACCACCTGGAACCGGGTCCAGACGTACAGCATCACCCGGGTCGAGGCCGACGACCGCCGCCACGTCCTCGCCGAGGACCTGCTCTGCCCGCCGTGCAACATCGGCCCGATCTCGACGCCGAACTACACCTCGCTGGCGAACATGGCCGTGCACCAGCTGGCCGGCGGCCGCCAGGTCTTCGCCGGGCAGCGGGCCGAGGGCTTCTACGTGGACCTCGGCTCGATCTTCGACCTCGGCACGCTGCGCCCGTTCCAGCAGCTGCACGTCATGCCCGCCTTCACGCACCCGGCACCCGGCGTCAACACGACCAAGGCGCTGAACGTCCACAGCATCGCGCTCCAGGTGCCGATCACCGATCTGACCAGGCGCGGCCACAAGCCCACCGACGTGACGGACCCGTTCGCCACCATCGGCGTGTGGACCACCGCCTCGCGCCACCGGGCCCGGATCGTCAACCCCGGCGAGCGCGACACCAAGTCCGGCCCGTTCGTCCAGGTCTCCCGGCTCGGCAACCCGCTCGTCAACGAGGTCATCATCCCGATGGGGAAGAAGGACCAGTGGAACTCGCTGCCGCCGTCCGATGACAAGAACTTCGCCCAGTACGTCGCCCAGCCCGAGCTGGCCAGGCTCCTCCCGGCCCTCTACCCGGGAGTCTTCCCGAACCTGGCCGCCTACACGAAGGACCGCGCGGACCTGCTCGCGATCCTGCTCACCGGCATCCCGACCGGTGTCGTTCCCGGCTTCCAGAACTACACCGGCAGCACCCAGGCCGACATGCTGCGCCTGAACGTGGCCGTCCCGCCGAGCGCCAACCCGAACATCCTCGGTCTGGTCGGCGGCGACGCGGCCGGGTTCCCGAACGGCCGCCGCGTCTTCGACGACGTCGTGACGATCGAACTGCGGGCGATCGCGGGCCTCACGCTGCCGCTGGTCGACCCGAGCTTCACGCCGGACGCCGCGACCAGCGTGATCACCGACGGGCTCACCCCCGCCGACGTCAAGAACCCGTACCTCACCAGCTTCCCGTATCTCGGCGTCCCGTACGACGGCTACGACAACCCGCCCAACTACCCGCCATCCAGGGTCTGGGGGGGGGGGGGCACCAGGGTGCCCGCACCGCACCGGCGACACGTCAGCCGCCTGACTCGCTGACCTGCTGACCTGCTGACCTGCCGACCTGCCGACCTGCCGACCCGCGACCGAAACCGGACCCATGACCGACCAGCACACCCACCCGCATCCCCACCCGCACGCCCACGCTCACGCTCACGCGCCGCTGCCCGCCCCGTCCCGGGAGGGCAGCGTCGTGCTGGAGATCGGCGGCACGCTCGGCGCGCTGATCATCCACACCGGCCCGGCCGAGGACGGCCTGGAGATCGAGGTCAGCCTGACCGACGGCGACGGCACCCGCACGCACGCGGCCGTCCGCCCCCGCCATCTGGCCGCGCGCACCGTCTACTGCGCGGTGATCTCCCCGCTGCCCGAGGGTGACTACACGCTGTGGCGCACGGCGGACACCCCGGAGGCTTCGGTGACCGTCCGCGGCGGCGGGGTCACCGAACACCGCTGGTCGTAGACCCGCCGTCGCGGGTGCCTGCGCACGTTCAGGCAATCAGGTCCGGGTGCGCGGCAGGCTGGCCAGCACGCTCAGCACCAGCGCCGCCACCACCGCCGCGAAGACCACGCCGGCCGTGCGCAGCCCGGTGACCGTGATCAGCACGCCCACGCCGATCGCGGGGAGCGCCAGCATCGCGTAGAGCACCGCGAACAGCGCCGAGAACGCCTGCCCCCGGACCGCCGCCGCGACCTGCCCGGTGATCAGCGCGATGCCGTCGCCGAGCGCCAGACCGGTCGCGAGCCCGACGGTCACCGCGGCGAGGAGCAGCGGTGCGAGCGAGGCGGTCAGCATCGCGGTCGCGATCAGCGCGGCGGCCACCAGCAGGCCCAGGCAGGCGACCGGCAGCACCGGCCGCGGCGTCAGCGCCTTGGCCAGCAGCTGCCCGGCGCCCGTGCACAGGAAGGCGATCGCGACGGTCGCTCCGGAGAGCGCCGGGGTGTTCAGCTTCAGCACCTCGCCGAAGAACAGGCCGGTGGTCGCGGTCAGCACGCCGAGCACCGCGAAGCCGGACCCGGCCGCCAGCGCGCAGCGCACGAAACCCGCGCGGATGCCGGGCGGGACCCGCGGCAGCGAGAGCACGAGCAGCCGGCCGCCGGCGCGGCGGGCGACGGTCTCCGGCACGCCGGCCAGGAGCAGCAGCACGACCAGGACGAGCACCGCGTCCACGATCCAGACCAACCGGAGCGGATCGGGCGCCCACTGCGCCAGTGCCCCGGCGAGCAGCGGGCCGCCGGCCAGCCCGCCCATGTTCGCGGCGAGCGCGATCCGGCCGGCCGCGACCTGCCGGCCGGGTGGCGCGAGCTCGGTGAGGTGCGCGGTGGCCGCACCGGTGACCAGCGCGGCGGAGAGGCCGGAGAGCACCCGGCCGAAGAGCAGCACCCCGAGGCCGTCCGCGGCCAGGAAGACGCCGGCGGCGGCACCGGCCAGCAGCAGGGCGGCGGCGATCACCGGTCGGCGGCCCACCCGGTCGGAGAGCGAGCCGAAGCAGAGCAGCCCGGCGACCACGCCCAGCGCGTACACGGCGAAGGCGACCGTGACCATCAGCGACGAGAAGCCGAAGGCCTTCTCGTAGCGTGGGTAGAGCGGGGTGGGGATCGTGGTGCCGACCATGGTCGCCCAGAATGCGGCGGCGACGACGGCGGTCGCGGCGCCGGGGCGGCTGCGGGCCCGACGGTTGCGGGTGGCTGCGCTGTCGATCGTGGTCATCGATGCTCCGCCGGGGGGTGTGGGGGCGGGGTGCGGGGGCGGGGGTACGGGGTGTGGGTTCGGGGTGTGGTCTCTCCAGGCTCTCCCGCGTGCCGGGGCGCTGTCGATTCGGCGTGACCGTCAGCCTCGTCCGAATCACGTCACTGAACGGTTCCGCCGAACCGGGCCAGGTAGTGCCAGACCCGCTTGAGTGACTGCTCGTCGTACCGCCCGCTGCGGGCCGCCGCGCCGATGATCAGCGGGTCGAGCTGGCCGTCCTCGGCGATCAGGGCGCCGAGCTCGACGAACTCCTGCCCCCGGTACTGCGGATGCCGCCGGAGTTCGGCCACGGTCAGCCGGAATCCGCCGTGCCACTCCAGCGGGCAGGGCAGCGCGCGAGCCGCCTCCTCGACGGCCGTGCCCCGGTAGGCCGGATCGAGCACCAGCGCCTCGACGTGCTCGGCCAGCAGCACCGGGCCGTGCACCTGCGCCTCGACGTAGTCGTCCAGCGCGTCCCGGTCGTCGGCGGCGGCCAGTTCGATCAGCGGCATCGCGGTCGCCACGCCGAAGTCCTCGGGTTCGGTGAAGCTGTCCGGGTAGCAGAAGGTGGACCGGGCGAGCGCCTCGGCCCGGAGCCGGAAGTGCGCGGATCCGAACCGCGGCGCGGCGCCGACCGGCTTGCGGCGGAAGTTCAGCGCACCGTAGACCGGGCGTTCGTGCGCCGGCTCGTGGTCGTAGGCGCCGCCGAACAGCCGGCTCTCCCAGCGCCAGCGGTCGCCGCCCGGGTGCGCGGTCAGGCCGCCGTTGCTCGTCCCGGTCTCGAACTGCGAGCGGTAGACACCGTCCTGGGCGAGCGCCGCGAGGATCGCACGGCCGCCGCTGCCGCGGTCCGGGTGGAAGTTGAGCGTCACCCGCAGGTCCGCGGCGAGCGGCGCGCCGGTGGATCGCGCGGTGATGTGGCCGATCGCCCGCTGCTGCGGGGTGGCGCTGGCCTCTGCTGCTTCAGCTGCCTGCGCCGTCTCTGTCATCCCAGTCGTCTCCATCGACGCATTGTGGCGGACGCGTGATCATGCGGGCACCTGGATAACGGCCACCCCTGCCGCCGCCTTTCCGCTGGTGCGCGCCCTTCGGCGGGCTGGCTCGTTGAGCCGTGCGTGGACGATGACTCCCGCCGGTTGCCCGGCCCGGCCGTACCCCGACCATCCGGCAGGCGGTCGCCGCGGCCGGCCCGGCCCGCGTTGCCGGCGCTGCTCGCACTGCTCGCACTGCCGCTGGCGGCCTGCTCCAACCAGCCGCTGCCGGCCCGGTTGAGTGAGCCCCCCGCCGCGGCACCCGCCTCCCCGAGCGCCTCGGCCTCACCCGGCGCGACCCAGGCCCGGCCGGGCGACGGTGGCCTCCAGGGCCTGCACCGCCAACTCGGCGAGCTGAGCCCGGCACCGACGGACACCGCATCCGGCTCCGCACCGGCGACGCCGTCCCCGGACACCCCCGGCCCGCAACCGGCGGCCTCCATGACCGGCCCGCCGCCCACCGACGCCAACGGCAGCAGCGGCAGCGGCAGTAGCAGCGCCGAAGCACCGGCCCCACCACCACGCTCACCGAGCCCGACCCGCTCACGGCCACCCCGGCCGGTGCCGCCACGAGCCCCGGCCCCCGCCCCCGAGGCCTCCCCCAGGCCGCCCGGGCCGGGCTCCGGCCCCAAGCCGGGGCCCGGGACGCCCGACCCGGCCTCGGCGCCGACCGGCACCACCGGCACCATGGGCGTCTGCGCAGCCGCCGAGGCGTACGGCCAGTGGCCGGCGGGCTCCGAACAGGACCGGATCTGCCGCAGCGTCTACGGCGGCTA
The DNA here is from genome assembly GCF_057158765.1 of Kitasatospora sp. NEAU-69. NCBI lineage: Bacteria > Bacillati > Actinomycetota > Actinomycetes > Kitasatosporales > Streptomycetaceae > Kitasatospora > Kitasatospora sp. NEAU-69. The sequence goes on along the minus strand of NZ_JBWXUE010000001.1, from coordinate 253,517 downwards.
GGGCCTGTCCGGGCGATCTTGTCGGATCAGCGCGCGGCGTTGGGCGCCCGGCTGGGCGTGCGCCCGGATCGTCCTCGTACTGGGCCGTACTTGGATGATTCGGGCGTGCGTCGTGGGGGCACCTCCCGGCCGAAGGCTGGGGGAGGGATGCCCGGCGTCGCGCGCCCGGCAAGATCGCCCGGACAGGCCCTAGGCAGTGAGCAGCTTCCAGTGCCCCTCGGAGACGACCTCGACGGCTCCGTCGACGACCTTGATGGCCGTCTCATCGTCGATCGCGTACCCCGGGCAGGGCAGCTTGGTGGCCCAGTCGACCGCGTGGGCCGTCGAGTTCTCCGGGCAGAGGGGATGGTCCAGGTGTGGGAACACCGCGAAATCGACCATTCCCAGGCCCTCGTCGCCGCCCGTCGGCGGCCGCCACTCGACGAACTCCTCGCCCACGTGGGGAGCCATCACCATGCTCCCAGCACTGACGCCCACGCAGACCACGTCCAGCGAGGGCAGCAGCTCGGCCAGCCCGGACTCGCGCATCCAGTGGTTGAGGTACAGCGAGTCGCCGCCGGACAGCAGCAGGGCGTCGGCCTCCTCCACCCAGGGGAGCCAGCGCTCCCGCCCGACACTGGGCAGCGCCGTGAGCTCCAGCACGCCCAGGGACTTCCAGCCCACCTCCGCCAGGCGCGTCCTGGCCTGCCCGGAGATCACCCGCCACGCCGCGGCCGGACCGCTCATCGGATACACCGCGGTGGGGATGACGAGCGCGTTCGCCTCGGAGACCGGCTTGCCGAGGAGCTCGACCAGCGCGCTGTGGATGCTCGCGTTCTCGATGCCTGCCGAGGTGAGAAGAAGCTTCATGGACCGGCCCTTTCGTGATCGTCGCTGCGCTCGACAGCCCTGTGGCCTGTCACGCTAACGCGCCGTACCGACAACGCCCTTGGAGGACCCGGGCGACGATCAGGATCGGATGTGGCAGCATGCGGATGATCGCCGGAAGCGCACCACGCAACGCCACACCCACCACACCGGAGGACCAGATGATCGCCGCGTTCAGCGTCACCCCGCTCGGCATCGGTGAGGACGTCGCCGAGGCCGTCGCCGCCGCCGTCCGGGTGGTCCGGGCCAGCGGGCTGCCCAACCGGACCGATGCGATGTTCACCTCGATCGAGGGTGAGTGGGACGAGGTGATGCCAGTGATCAAGGCGGCCATCGATGCCGTCAAGCCGTTCGCCAACCGGGTCAGCACCGTCATCAAGATCGACGACCGCGCCGGCGTCACCGACGGCCTGACCCGCAAGATGGCCTCCCTGGAGCGCCACCTGGCCGAGTGAAGCGCCGCCGGACGAGCCCAACAGGCCCTGCCGGAGGGCCCTAGCGGAGACCGAAGAGGCGCGCCGCGTTGTCGTGGCAGACCGCGCGCAGCCAGTTGTCGCCGAGGTCGAGGCGGGCCAGCGAGTCCAGCGCGTGGGCGTAGCCGTACGGGATGTTGGGGTAGTCGGTGCCGAGCAGGATCCGCTCGCGCAGGTCGCCGAGCCGGGGCAGCAGGTCGCGCGGGAACGGGGCGAGCCGCTCGGTGAAGTCGGTGAACGCCATCGTGGTGTCCAGGTGCACGGCCGGGTGGCGGTCCGCCAGGTCGAGGAACTCCGCGTACTCGGGCAGGCCGAGGTGCGCGACGATCAGCGGCAGGTCCGGGTGCCGGGCCAGCACCTCGCCGATCGGGCCCGGTCCGGTGAACTTGCCGGGTGCCGGGCCGGAGCCGCAGTGTGTGACGACCGGGACGCCGCGTTCGGCGAGCAGTGCCCAGACGCCGTCCAGCAGCGGGTCGCGCGGGTCGTAGCCGCCGACCTGCAGGTGTGCCTTGAAGACCCGGGCACCGGCCGCGATCGCCTCGGCGACGTACCGGTCCGCGCCGGGCTCGGGGTAGAACGTCGCGGTGTGCAGGCAGTCCGGCGTGCGGGCGGCGAAGCCGGCGGCCCAGCCGTTCAGCCACTCGGCCATCCCAGGCTTGTGCGGGTAGAGCATGCTGGTGAACGCCCGGACGCCGAAGCCGCGCAGCACCGCCAGCCGCCGCTCCTCGTCCTCGCGGTAGGCGATGGTCCAGGCCTGGCCGAGCTCCGGGCCGACCGCGTCGAAGTACGCCCAGACCTTGGCGAGCACGTTCTCCGGCATGAAGTGGGTGTGCACGTCGATCAGCCCGGGCAGCCCGAGGCGCTGCCAGAACGCCGTGATCGCGTCCGCCTCGCGTCCCGCTTCGCCGGTCACCGCTGCCATCCGAACCACTCCCGCCGCCCTTCACGACCCGGTGGCCGTCTCGCGTCACCCTAACCGCCTGGCGAAACGCCTTGTGGAGATCCAACAGACTTTCGTCGGTAAAGTCTGCGCCGCCAGGCATCAGCTTCAGCCCAATCCCGTTGCCACAGTGGTGTGCAGGGACGACCTGGACCGCTCACCGGTCCGGCGTCCACTGGATGTCCAGCACAAGGGGGTTTCACTGATGACCATGCGTCAGACCGATCCGGCGCCCGGCGCCGCCGTCACCGGCCTCGGTGCCAGCACGCCGCTCGGCGGCGACGTCGCCACCACCTGGGCCGCGATGCTGGCCGGGGAGTCGGGCATCAGCGCGTTGCACGAGGAGTGGGCGGCGCAGCTGCCGGTGCGGATCGCCGCCCGGCTCAAGGTCGAGCCGGCGACGGTGCTCGACCGGGTGCAGGCCCGCAAGCTCGACCGCTGCGAGCAGCTCGCGCTGATCGCCGCGCGCGAGGCCTGGGCGGATGCGGGCAGCCCGGAGGTGGCCCCCGAGCGGCTCGCCGTGGTGATCGGCACCGGGACCGGCGGGGTGCTGACCACGCTGGCCCAGGACGATGTGCTGGAGACCTCCGGGGTCCGCAAGGTCTCGCCGCACACCGTGCCGATGCTGATGCCGAACGGGCCTGCGGCCTGCGTCAGCATCGAGTTCAACGCCCGGGCCGGCGCACACACGCCGGTCAGCGCCTGCGCGTCGGGCGCGGAGGCGATCGCGCTCGGCCTCGACCTGATCCGGCTCGGCCGGGCCGACGTGGTGATCGCCGGTGGCACCGAGGCCTGCATCCACCCGATCACCATCGCCGGTTTCGCCCAGGCCAAGGCGCACTCGACCCGCAACGACGCACCGCAGGCGGCCTCCCGTCCGTTCGACACCGCGCGGGACGGCTTCGTCTTCGGCGAGGGCGCGGCGCTGGTGGTGCTGGAGCGCGCCGAGTTCGCTGCGGCGCGCGGCGCGCGGGTGCACGCGGCGCTGGCCGGGACCGGCCTCAGCTCGGACGCGCACCACATCACCGCCGGCAGCCCGGAGGGGCAGGTGCGGGCGATGCGGCTGGCACTGGAGTCGGCCGGACTGGCCCCGCAGGACATCGACCTGGTGCACGCGCACGCGACCTCGACGCCGGTCGGCGACCTGGTCGAGGCGGAGTCGGTCGGCGAGGCGATCGGCACCCACCCGGCGGTGACCGCGACGAAGTCGATGACCGGCCACCTGTTCGGCGCGGCCGGGGCGGTCGGCGCGATCGTCAGCGTGCTGGCGCTGCGGGACGGCATCGTGCCGGCCACCGCGAACCTGAGCGAGCTCGACCCGCGGGTCAAGCTCGACGTGGTCGCCGGTGCACCGCGCCGCGGCGCGTACCGGGCGGCGCTGACGAACGCCTTCGGGTTCGGCGGGCACAACGTCTCGCTGATCTTCACGGCAGTGGACTGAGGCAGCGCCGGACAGGCCCTAGGGGGGTCGATGGGCTGATCCGGTGTCAGGGCCCGGCCGGCGCGGCGGCAACGCTCGCGGGCCGGGCCCGGCGCCGCTCATAGTGGGGGCCATGGACCACGCCGAGCAGGTCACCGGCACCGACCACGCAGACCGTGCGGAGCCCGCCGAGACCGCCGAGGCCGTCAGCCGGCGGGCCGTGCTGGCGGCAGCCGTCGGCGCGGCCTGCCTGACCGCGTGCAGCAGCGGGCATCCGGCCGCGAACGGGAGCAGCGCTCCGCCGAGCGGCGCACCGACCGCCGGCGCGCCGACGCCGACGCCGACCTCCCCGTCCCTCCCCGCATCCGCGTCCGCGTCCGCATCCGTCCCGGCTTCCGCGGCCACCGGCTCGTCCCTCTCCCCCGGCGCCGGCCTGCCGGCCACCACGCCGTGGCTCCCCGGTCCGGGCGAGATCCAGCCGGACGTCAAACTCCGCGCCGCCCAGCTGATCGAGGCGATCGGCGCCTGGCCGACCGGCGGTGCGGGCAGCGCCGCCGCGCAGGGCCGGGTCGCCACGCTCGGCGGCGTGGACCCGGCGCTCGTCGGCCAGGCCGGGCCGCTGCTGAGCGGCGCCGACGAGGCGGCGCTGCAGGTGATCTACGCCCAGTACGGCGGCATCCTCGCCGACTCGGCCAGCGTCCTGGTGGTCTGCGACCAGTGGACCCGCAGCGGGACAGCGCCGCCGGCCGCCGGCGGCACCACCGTGGACGTCCGGCTCAGCGCCGCCACACCGCGCTGGACCGTCACCGCTCTGCACCCCGCCGCGCCCGGCCCCGCCGCCACCGGCCTCTCCGCCGCCGCCGACCAGGTGCTCGGCGAGCAGCGGATCACGCTGCCCCCGGCGGCGGCGGCCGACGTCCGCAGCGGGCTGGTGCACGACAGCGTGCTGCACGCGATGCTGACGCTCGCGCAGACGTACACGATCACGGTGAGCGTGATCCGCTCCGGCCATCCGCTGGACGTCTTCGGCACCACCCGCCCGAGCGACCACCCGCTCGGGCGCGCCTTCGACGTCTGGCAGATCAACGGCTTCGCCGTGGTGGACCCGGCGACGTCGCACTCCCTGGTGGACGGCTTCATGCGCGCCGCCGCAGCCGCCGGGTCGTACAACGTCGGCGGCCCGCGCCAGCTGTCCGGCGGCCTGACGCCGAACCAGTTCTTCACGGACGACACGCACCACGACCACGTCCACGTCGGCTTCACCGGCTGATCCGGACGGGAGACTCGAAAGCCAGGTGGCCGCTCCGTCATACGTCAGTCGTCCGTACGTCAGTCGTCGCGCTTGCGGCGACCGCGCGGCGGCGGCGCGTCCAGGATCTCCGGCTCGGCGAGGAAGAGCAGCAGGTGGCCGCAGTCCCGGCAGGCCAGTCCCTCCACCTCGGTGCGGCGAGCGAAGAGCCTGCGCGGCACGAACGCCTTGACCAGCAGGCCGTAACCGTCCCCCCGGCCGGACACCTGCACCTCGCACAGCGACCCCGCACAGAGCGGGCAGGCCGCGGGGGCCTGATAGGTGGACCCGTCTCCCGGCATCGACTCGATGCCCGTATCCATACGGCTCAACAGCCACCCCCGTAGTCAGAACTCCCGTCCGTGCAAGGCAGACTAGACCCGTCCGGTGCACCGGCCGCGCCGGGGTGGCGCCCAGCCGTGCAGGGGATCGCAGCGGATCGCAGGGCCTCGCAGAGCTTCGCGCCGTCCTCAGACCAGTTCCTCAGCCAGCAGGTCCAGCAGCAGCCCGTCGTGCCACTCGCCGTCCGGACCGCGCTCATAGCGGCGCAGCACGCCGACCGGCCGGAATCCGACCTTCCGGTAGCAGCGGATCGCGGCGGCGTTGTCGGCGGCCGGGTCGATCACCAGCCGGTGGTGGCCGCGCACGGTGATCAGGTACCGCGCCAGCGTGCGCACCGCGTCACTGCCCAGCCCACGGCCGTGCAGGGCGGGGTCGAGGTAGATGTCGATGCCCGCGTGCCGGTAGTCCGGCTCGTTCTGCTCGGTCCACTGGATCGCGCCGGCCACCCGGCCGTCGTAGAGGATCGCCAGCGAGCGCGAGTCGGGCTCGGCGAGATCCTCGGCGACGGATTCCGCCAGGTCGGGGCCGCCGCGCCAGCGGGCCAGCACCTCGGGTGTGGCCCGGATCGCGGCGAGTGCCGGGATGTCCTCGGTGGTGGCGGGGCGCAGCACCACCAGGGCGCCGCGCAGCGTCGGGTCGTCCGCCATCGAAGTTCACGCTCCTTCGGGCCGTCGGTTCCGGGCCGCCCGGCACGATCGGCCGGACGGGCCCGAGGGCCGGTCACCCGCGGGCGCGCGGCCAGTCGGGACGCTAGCACGGGCTTGGGGCCAGGGCCTGCGCTGACGATGCCGATACCGCTGCCCCTGCCATGTCGCTCCGGGGCGCGGCAGCGGCGCGGAAACCGCGCTAGCGTGCCCGTCATGCACCACGAACCACCGGCGGGCGCCCGTCCGCCGGCCGGGTCACCCGGCCTCCAGTCCGTCGCCGCGGCGGGAGCGGTCTACACCTGTCAGGACGTCCGGCCGCACGCCGCGCTCGACGGGCTGCCGATCTCGTACATCGCGGCCGACCTGTGGCACGCGCTCACCGCCCTGGCCATCGCCCCCACGGCGGCGGACGCGACCGCGCTGGCGCTGCTGCGCGGCATCGCCGCCGAGGCCACCGACGCGGCACTGGCGCCCGGCAACGAAGGCGCGCCCCGGCGGGACCTCTGGGTGAGCGCGCCGGCGTACATCGGCGGTGCGCGCCGGGTGATCTGGTTCCAGCGCTCGCATCCGGGCGGCCCGATCACCGCGTTCTTCGCACCGGCACCCGAGCCCGGCCCCGGGACGGTCTGAAGGCCGGGGGCCGTCTGAGGCCCGCGGGCCCGCTCGGCTCCCGAAGCTTGGCAGGTGGGGCAGCGCGTTCCCCGGCGCCGCGCTGCCCCACCGACGGGCAGCGCGTGCTGCCCGGAGCATCATCCTGGGCCCCGCCACCCGGACGACTCCATGACGCTGACCGGACGTAAGCCTGGCACTTCCCTGACGATCACCCGCCGCCGGCGCTCCGGTACAGTCCAGCGCGGCACCGCGCGGCGCTGCGCGGCACCCCGTGGTACGGCGTAACGGGTGGGACTGGAGGGAACAGATGACCGGATTCGGCAGGACCTTGCGCGAACACCGGCTCCAGGTCGGCTGGACCCAGGAGGAGCTGGCGGAGCGGTCCGGAGTGTCGGCGCGCTCGATCAGTGTGCTGGAGGGCGACGGCCGGCGGCCACGGCTCTCGTCCGTGTCCCGGCTGGCGCAGGCACTCGGCCTCGATCCCGGGGCCCGGGAGCGACTGCTCGCGGCCGCCCGGGCGGCGGGACAGGAGGCTGGGCAGGCCGCGCAGGAGACCGCCGGTGCGCCGGCCGCCGTCCCACCCGCGGGCCGACCCGCAGGCCGCGCGGCGGGCCCGACCGGACCGGCCGTCCCGAGGCTGCTGCCGTACTCGGTGGCCGACTTCACCGGCCGTGACCGCGAGTTGGCCCAGCTGCGCGCGCTGGTCGAGCTGCGCGGGCGGCTGCCCGGCGGGGCCGTGGTCATCTCCGCCATCGACGGCATGGCCGGCATCGGCAAGACCACGCTGGCCGTCCATGCCGGACACGCCATGGCGGAGCACTTCCCCGACGGACAGCTCTTCGTCGATCTGCACGGTTTCACGCCCGGGCGCCGTCCGGTGTCCGCGACGGTCGCGCTCGGGAGCCTGCTGCGGGCCGTCGGCATCGCCGACGACAGCCTGCCGGACCCGCTCGACGAGCGCGCCCAGCTCTGGCGCACCGTCGCGGCCGAGCGCCGGCTGCTGGTGGTGCTGGACAACGCCGCGGACGCCGCGCAGGTGCGCCCGCTGATCCCGTCGAGTCCGGACTGCCTGGTGCTGGTCACCTCGCGCCGCCGGCTGCCCGCGCTGGCGGGGGCCGCCGCGCTCTCGCTGGACCTGCTGGAGCCGGCGGAGGCCGTCCGGCTGTTCAGCGAGATCGTCGGCCACGACCGGGTGTCCGGCCACCGGGAGGCGCTCGAGGCCATCGTCGCCGCCTGCGGACGGCTTCCGCTGGCCATCCGGATCGCCGCCGCCCGGATGGCGCACCGGCGCTCCTGGACGCCCGAGCACCTGCTCGCCCGGCTGCGCGACCGGACCGCGCTGCTGACCGAGCCGCCCGGACAGGACCCCGGCGTCGCGGCGGCCTTCTCGGTCTCGTACGACACGCTCGCGCCCGACCAGCAGCGCCTGCTCCGCCTGGTCGCCCGGCACCCCGGCGACGACTTCACCGCGGACGCCGCAGCCGCCATGGCAGGGGTCCCCGTCGCCACCGCCGACCGGCTCCTCGACGAGCTGTACGACCACCACCTGCTGCTGGAGGGGGCCGCCGGGCGGTACGCATTGCACGACCTGGTGCGCGCGTACGCCCACCAGCTGTCGCAGGACAGCGCCGAGGACGCCGCGCTGGACGCCGCCGAGGATCCCGCCGGCCGCGATGCCGCGCTGGCCCGGCTGCTGGTGCACTACAAGGCGACGGCCGCCGGCGCGCTGGACCTGCTGCTGCCGCACGAGAAGCACCACCGGCCCGCCATCGACACGGCGGGCGTCGGCACCCGGATCGACTTCGGCACCGCGGCGCAGGCCGCGGAGTGGATCCGGGCCGAACTCGCCAACCTGCTGGCCGTCGCCCGGACCGCGGCCGCCGAGGACCGGCACCGGGACGTCTGCGACCTCTCCGCGCTGCTCGGGCGCTACCTCGACGGCCAGGGCCGTTACGACGACGGAGTCACCCTGCACACCCTCGCGCTCGACGCCGCCACGGCCGCCGGGGAGCTTGCCGGCCAGGCCTCGGCGCTGACCCTCCTCGGCCGGGTGTCCACCCGGCGGGCCCAGTACCCGCAGGCGCGGTCCTTCTACGGGCGGGCGCTCACACTGCACCGTGACCTGGGGAACCTGTCGGGTCAGGCCGGTGTGCTGGGCAATCTGGGCGTCGTCGAGCTGGCCACGACGGGCAAGGAACAGGCGCTGGCGCGCTACCGGGAGGCCATGCCGCTGTTCGAGGCCTGCGAGGACCGCGCCGGACAGGCCCTCGTCCTCGGCAACATCGCCGTCATCCACGGCCGCAACGGCCGCCTGGAGGAGGCCATCGCGCACCACGGCCAGGCCCTCGCGCTGTTCCGCGAGGTCGGCGACCTGAGCGGCGTCGGGCGCACCCTGGGCAACCTCGGGCAGCTCTACTCGCGCACCCATCGCTACGAGTTGGCCCTCACCCACCTCCACGAGGCGCTGGCCACCCACCTCGACATCGGCGACCGGGCCGGGGAGAGCCACAACCGGGCCGAGCTGGCCGTCGTGCAGACGGCCACGGCCCGCTTCGACGACGCGCGTGAACAGCTCGCCGAAGCCCTCGCGTTCTTCCAGGAGAGCGGCCACCGCAGCGGCGAGGGGGCGACGCTGCGCCAGCTGGGGACCCTCTACGGACACTGGGGTCGCCACGAGCTCGCCCGGCAGCACTTCCGGCGGGCGCAGCAGATCGGCGCGGAGATCGGCGACCGGCTCTGCGAATCCGGCAGCCTGATCGGCCTCGGGCGCACCGCCCTGGCGACCGGACGGCCCGACGAGGCGCTGACGTACTACCAGCGGTCGCTCGGCTTCGCCCCCGACGACGACCCGGACAACGAGGCGCTCGCCCACCGGGGCATCGGCGAGGTCTATCAGGCCCTGGGCCGGGCGGACCTGGCCCAGGAGCACTGGGCGCAGGCGCACCGTATCTTCCTTTCGCTGGGCGTGCCGGAGGCCGACGAGGTCCGCCTGCTGCTGACCGGGCCGGCCGCGGACGGCCGGCTGGACTGACCGTCCGGGTCCCTGGGCCTTGGCGGCTCAGGCCACGCCGCGGATGCGGTGCACCAGCACACCGGCGAGCAGGGTGACGACGGCGGTGACGGTGTAGAGGCCGCCGTACCCGCCGAGGTGGGCCACCACCGGGGCGGCGAGGGCCGGAGCCAGCACCTGGGGGCCGGAGTTGGCGATGTTGATCACGCCGAGGTCCTTGGCCCGGTCGGCGGCGGCCGGCAGCACCTGGGTGACCAGCGCCTGGTCGACGGCGAGGTAGATCCCGTACCCGGCACCCAGCACCGCCGCCGCGAGGACGGTGGCGGGCCAGCTGTGCACCAGGGCCAGCAGCAGCGCGGCCGCCGCCATCACGGCGCAGGAGACCACGACCAGCGCCCGCCTGCGGCCCGTACGGTCGGAGATCATCCCCGACGGGATCGCGGTGAGCAGCGCGGCGAGCGTGTAGACGGCGGTGAGGATCAGCACGCCGCTGTCGGGCGACGGGTAGTGCACGGCGTCGGTGAGGTAGTAGAGCAGGTACAGCGTGCCGATCGCGTTGCCGAGATTGATCAGGAACCGGGTGAGCCAAGCCCAGCCGAAGTCGGGGTACCGCCGCGGGCTCACCCAGTAGCCGGCCAGCAGCGCCTGGAGCTCGAACGGGGCGCGTGCCTCGGGCGCCAGCACCGGGTCGGGCGAGCTCAGCACGAACGGCAGCGCGAGGGCGACGGTGACGACGGCGGTCAGCGCGTAGCCCGCGACCACGCTGTCGGCGAGCGCGGTCACCAGCACCGCCCCGACCAGCAGTCCGAGCGACTGACTGATCCCGGTCCACCCGGATACCAACGCCCGCTGACTCAGAGGGACTTGGTCGGCGACCGGGGCGGTGACGCCGGCCAGCATGACGTTCAGCCCCGCCTGTGCGACCGCCCATCCGGCGATGATGCCCGGGAGTCCGTGCTGATCGGCCGTCAGCACGAGCCCACCGGCGCCGAGCAGTGCCCCGGCCAGGATCCACGGACGACGGCGCCCGAACCGGGACGTCGTGCGGTCCGAGATCGCACCGGCCAGCGGATTGACGAGCATGGCGACCAGCGCCCCCGTGCCCGTCACCCAGGAGAGCAGCGCGGCCTTGTGGGCGGCATCGAGCTGCTCCAGCTGCATCGGCAGCAGGATCTGGATCGGCGTGAAGAAGCCGAGAAAGACCCCGAGGTTCGCCGCACCGAGCGAGGCCGTCCAGCGCCACGGGACGCGAGCCTGCGGTTCGGACAGCGCAGCGGCGGCACTCATCTCTCACGTCTCTCACGCCGGCGGGTGATCGGTTCGGTGGCAGAGCGGTGCCATCGGTCCAGCATTGTCCGGCCCCCTCGATGAAGATGAGTGATCCTCATGTTAATCACGTGCCGTCAGAACACCAGATGCGTGACAGTGATCCGTTCGCCCGCCCGCACAGCGGCCTGCCAGCGCGCTGTGCGCGCGCTGCCAGCGCCCGGCCGGAAGCTGGGTCCGTCCAGCCACCCAGCAACCGGAGGAACGGGTCCATGTCACCGGATACTTCTTCAGACACCTCTTCGTCGGCTCGCGCACTGTGGTCGCGTCGCCTGCGACTGGCGCCGGCCGTGCTGACGGCATCGGCGCTGACCGTGGGGCTGGCCGTGGGACCGGCCGCTGCCTCGACGCCGCGTGGAGCCGATCCGCAGATGGCTCAACTGGCTCAACTGCGGCAATTGGCACAGCAAGTGGTGGATGCCGGCGCGCCCGGGGTGGTCGTGCGGGTGGACGACGGCCACGGTCGGCCCGTCGAGATCGCCGAACAGGCTCCCTGGGCTGCGAAGGACCAACAGCTCAAGGTGGGAGACGAGTTCCGGATGGGCTCCAACACCAAGACCATGATGGCCACGATCGTCCTGCAACTGGTCGCCGAGGGCAGGCTCGCGCTGACCGACCCGGTCGAGAAGTGGCTGCCGGGCCAGGTCCCGAACGGCCAGGCGATCACCCTGCGGATGCTGCTGAACCACACCAGCGGGCTGTTCGACTACACCGAGGACCCGGCCCTCGTGCCGTCGATCCTCGGCAAGGACCCGCACCGGTGGACCTCGGCCGAGCTGCTCGCCGTGGGCGTGGAGCACCCGCCGCTGTTCGCCCCGGGCGCCCAATTCTCCTACAGCAACACCGACTACGCCGCGGTCGGCGCCGTGCTGGAGCAGGCCACCGGGGCAAGCCTCGCCGACCTGATCCGGGACCGGATCGCCCGGCCGCTCGGCCTGAAGCACACCTACCTCGCCACGGACGGCAGTTGGCACGGCCGGTACGCCCGCGGCTACGAACCGGATCCGGCCCACATGCCGGCCGCGGTGCCCACCGCGTTCCAGGACGTCGCCGGTGTGCAGCGCGACGGCCACGTGAACGTCTCCGGCAACGACCCGAGTTGGGGCGGGGCCGCCGGGGCCGTGGTGTCCACCGCGCGGGACTGGTCCCGCTTCTACACCGCGCTGATGTCCGGCAAGCTGCTGCCCGCAGCGCAGTTGGCAGAGTTGCGCAGCACCGTCCCGATGGACCCGAGCAATCCGGTGAACGGGCCCGGTTCCGGCCTGGGCATCGAGACGGGCACCACCCCCTGCGGCACCATCTGGGCGCACGACGGTGGGATCACCGGCTACTCCAGCGTCAACGTCACTGACAGCGCCGGCAGTCGCACCGCGACCGTCCTCGTCCCGACGGATTTCCTGTTCGAGTTCGGAGCCGATCCGAAGCTCATCGCGGCGGACCAGGCACTTCAGACCGCGACCATCTGCGCCATGTTCGGGAAACCGGTTCCGGCCACCCCGGCCGCTCTGGCCGCCTCGCCCGCCCCGACCGCTCCGGCCAGGGCTCAAGCCCGCTGATCGGAGCTGCCCGGCTGATCCCCGGGTGCGGTGATGATCGCGGACAGCAGGTCTGTGGCCTCGGTCCGCGACATCGCCGCACCGGTGGCGCGCGCCGCCGCGAACCCGGCGGCTCCCAGGGCGGCAGTGGCCCGCTGGGTGATCAGGCGAACGTCGGCGTCGGCGAGGTCGTCCGAGCCCCGCAACACGTCGGCGGCCCCGAGCAACTGCGCGGCCTTCCCCGGCCGGTCGCGGCACAGCTCGATGCCGGCGACCACGACCGCGACCGTGCCGGTGACCGCGGAGTTCCAGGTCAGCACCAGGTGCACCGCCGGATGGTCGAGCCGGCGCACCGCTTCGTCCGGGCGGCCCTCCGCTGCGTCCAGCCGGGCGAGCACCCCCAGCAGCAGAGCGGTGAGCTGCGACGGCAGCGGCCGGCCACCGGGAGCCCCGGTCAGCGCGACCTGCGCGTGGGCGCGGGCCGGGCCCAGCCGTCCGGCCCGCCACTCCAACTGGGCCAGGCCCAGGCCCACCAGAGCCCACGGCTCGGCCGATCCGCTCTGCCCGCTCTGCCCGTCCTCCCCGCTCTGCTCACTCTGCGCCACCTGGTCGAGCAGGCCCACCAGGTGCCGCCGCGCGCCGTCCACGTCCCCGGCGTGAGCGTGCATCAGGGCGGCCTGCACCTCGTTCTCGATCGTGTACTCCTGCATGCCGAGCTCCTGGAAGTACCGGGTGGCCCGCTCGTTCATCGCCAGCGCGTCGGCCAGTTCGCCGGACCGCTGCCGGATCGACCCGAGGGTGCTCAGTGCGGTCGCCAGGCCCCACCGCTCGCCGAGCTCCTCGAAGCCGGCCAGCGCGCGGGTGAGGAAGCCGGTCGCCTCGGCGACGTCGCCGATGTGCAGGGTCAGCAGGCCCTGCACCAGCAGTCCGAACGGGCGGCTCGAGGGCTCCCTCAGCCCGCTGTCCGGCGTGGTCAGGGTCGGGTCTGTCGCGACGTGCTGATCCCGCGACTCCGGTCCGGCGATCGTGGCGGCCAGTCGGGCCAGCTCCAGCAGCGGGTGGACGCCGGGATCGATGCCCGCCATCGCCTCTTCGATCCGGTCGAAGGCGGCCGTCCTGTCCTCCGGCCGGCTGATGGACTCCGCGCCGACCGCCTGCGTGGCGATCACCAGCGCGCGGGCCACCGGATCGACCGGCCCGGGAACCTCCAGCACCCGGCCGAGCAGGTCCAGCGACTCCGGCGGGTAGCCCCGCATGGACCAGAACCAGCAGAGTGAGGCGCCGAACCGCACCGCCGTCCCGGCGTCCCCGGACTCGATCGCCCAGCGGATCGCGGCCAGCAGGTTGTCCCGCTCGGCCGACAACCGGGCCAGCCAGCGCAGTTGGTCGCGGGTGCGCAGCTGCGGCTCCGCGGTCTCGGCCAGTGCGAGGAAGAACGCGCCATGCCGCTTGCGGGCCGCGCCGACCTCTGCGCGCCCGGCGAGCTGCTCCAGGCCGTACTCCCGGATGGTCTCCAGCATCCGGTAGCGCGGCTCACGCGGCTCGACGCCCCCGAGCGGATGCAGCAAGGACTTGTCCACCAGCGCCGCCAGCAGCTCGCCGACCTCAGCGGTCTCAACACCGCTGCCGCTGCCGTCGCCGACGCCGTCGCCCCCGCCGCACCGGACGTCGAACCCGCCGACCGCACGCGCCGCGTCCTCCGTGAAGCTGCCGGGCACCACCGACAGCCGTTCCAGCAGCGCCCGCTCGTCGGCGTCCAGCAGGTCCCAGCTCCAGGCCACCGCGGCGCGCAGGGTCTGGTGCCGGGGCAGCGCGGTGCGGCTCCCCCGGGTGAGCAGCCGGAACCGATCGTCCAGCCGGGCCGCGACCACCTCGACCGGCAGGCTGCGCAACCGCGCCGCGGCCAGTTCGATCGCCAGCGGCAGGCCGTCCAGGCGGCGGCAGATCTCGATCGCCGCCGCCGGCGACTCGCCCGCCGCGCCGAAGCCGGGACACACCGCGGCGGCCCGGTCGTGGAAGAGCCGGATCGCCGCACTGGCGCGGGCCTGCTCGACCGTCGAGCCCGGTTCGGGCAGTTCCAGCGGGAGCACCGGGTGCAGGGTCTCGCCGTCGATCCGCAGCGCCTCACGGCTGGTGGCCAGCACCCGCAGCCGGGGGCACCGACCGAGCAGCGTCTCGACCAGGGCCGCGGCCGCCTCGACGAGGTGCTCGCAGTTGTCCAGCACCAGCACCACGTCGTCGTCCGCCAGCACCTCGGCCAGCCGGTCCAGAAGCTCATCGGCGCCGCCGGTTCCGCCGCCCCTGGGCGCGCCGGCCTCGCGCTCCCGCAGGGCGCCTAGCACCGCGCGGGGCAGGTCCTCCGCGCCGACCGGGGCCAGGGCGACGAACCACACCCCGCCGGACGGGCCGAGCTGCCGGCCGCTGGTGGTGGCCAGCCGCGTCTTGCCGACGCCTCCGGGCCCGACCAGGGTGACCAGCCGGGCCTGCCCGAGCAGCCCGACCACCCGGCGGACGTCGTCCTCGCGGCCCACGAAGCTGTTCAGCGGCGCGTCCAGCTTGCCGGTCAGCCAGGACCGGCGGAGCGCCTGGGGCGGCTGGGTCGGCTGGTGCTGCTGAGGCGGCTGGGTCTCCTGGGGCCGGGGCGGCGGGAGCTCGCCACGCAGCACCGCCAGATGGGCCGCCTGCAGTTGCGGCCCGGGGTCGCTGCCGAAGGTGTCGGCCAGCCGGTCGCGAATCCGCTGGTAGGTGGCCAACGCCTCGGCGCCCCGGCCGCCGATGGCCAGCGCCCGGACCAGCTGGGCATGCAGCCGTTCGTGCAGCGCGTGCTCCGCCGTCAGCGATTCGAGCTCGGCAATGAGATCGGTGATGGGATCGGAGATGAGATCGGAGCCGGCTCCCAGCGCGAGGTCGGCCTCGATCCGGTCCCCCAGGGCGGCCAGCCGGGCCCGTTCGAGCCGCTCTGCCTCGGCACCGGCGAACGCCGCCTCACGCACGTCCGCCAGAGCGGGCCCGCGCCACAGCCCCAGAGCCTCCCGCAAGACAGCACCGGCCTCGGCCGATCGACCCTGCTCATGCAACCGCCGTCCCGAGCGGGCCAGTTGCTCGAACCGGACGGCGTCCACCGCACCCGCCTCGACGGCCAGCCGGTACCCGGCCGGGCCGAGGGTGAGCAGCCCGGGGTCACCCAGCACACCCCGCAACCGGGACACCAGCGACTGCAACGCGTTCGCCTGGTCGGCCGGCGGCGACTCCCCCCACAGCGCCTCGCCCAGCACCTCCGGCCGGACGGCCCGCCCGCCGTCCACCACCAGCCGCGCCAGCAGCGCCCGCAACCGCGAGCCGCCGATCGCCACCGGCCCCGCACCAACGTCCAGCACCAAGGGTCCGAGCAGGCCGACACGCACCCGCTGATTCTCGCAGCACCACCTGTCGGCCCGTCATATCGGGGCCGACTCTTGACAACTGCTCATGTTCCTGACAGCACTGACACTGCAGTGAACTGCGCGGCACAAGACCGCACCACTGCCACGAACGGCACCACATTCCGAAGGGGGCGATCAGCGGCATGACCAAGCCTGAGAGCGCGGGAGACGACTACGACGTCGTCATCAGCGGAGCCAGCCTCGCCGGCAGCGCCGCAGCGATCCTGCTCGCCCGACGCGGCGTCCGCGTCGCGCTGCTGGAACGCCGTTCGGACCCGGATGCGTACAAGGTGCTCTGCACCCACTCCCTCACGGCCAACGCCTACCCCGTGCTGGACGAACTCGGCCTGATACCCGCTCTCGAGGAGGCGGGAGCCGTCCGCAACGACGCCCGCTGGTACACCCGTTGGGGATGGATCGAGCCGAAGGCGGCGCCGGCGGGCCCCGCGCTGCCGTACGCCTACAACGTCCGGCGCAGCGTCCTCGACCCGATGATCAGGTCCCGCGCGGCGCAGACGCCCGGTGTCGAGCTGCTCCTCGGCCACCAGGTGACCGGGCTGGTCCGGGAGGCCGGGCGAACCGTGGGGGTGCAGGCGTCGACGCCTGAGGGCGAGCGTGTGATCCGGGCCCGCCTGGTGGTCGGCGCCGATGGCAAGGACTCGGCCGTGGCGAAGTTCGCCGGCGTGCCTGACCGGGTGTACGAGAACGCGCGGTTCGGCTATCTCGCGCACTTCCGCGATCTTCCGCTGCACGGCGGAATCGGCCAGACCTGGTTCCTGGAGCCCGACATGGCGTACGCGTTCCCCAACGACGACGGGGTGACGGTCATCGCGGTGCTGCCGGACAAGAAGCGGCTGCCGGCCTTCCGGGACGACCTGGAGGGCAGCTTCTCCGCGTTCGTCCGCGCCCTGCCCGAGGCACCGCCCATCGACTCCGCCGAGCGCATCACGAAGATCATCGGCGCGGTCAACTACCCGCTGCACAGCCGCACTCCGACCGCACCGGGCATCGCGCTGATCGGCGACGCCGCCCTGACCAGCGACCCCCTGTGGGGCGTGGGGTGCGGGTGGGCGCTGCAGTCCGCGCAATGGCTGACGGCGGCGGTCGCCCCGGCCGCAACCGGTCGGGGCGACCTCGACAGGTCGCTCGCGGCGTACGCACGCAACCACCAGCGCCGGCTGCGCGGTCACCAGTACCTGGCCGCCGACTTCGCCAAGTCCCGCCCCTTCAACCCCGGGGAGCGGCTGATGTTCTCGGCGGCGGCGCGCGACGAGGCGATGGCGCGGCACATGCATCTCTTCGCATCCCGCCTGATCGGCCCGCTGCGGTTCCTGAACCCCGTGGCACTGGCCAAGGCTTCGGCCGTCAACATCAAGCACCGCCGGGCATCCGTGCCACCCGCGCAGCCGTCCCGCGCGGGGTCATGACCGGCCCCCTCCACTGTTCGATCACCCAGTCACCGACACTTCACGCTATGTCAGGTGCCAGTAGTCCGCGCGCCCGTGCCAGGACTTCAATCGGGTCCGACCCCGATCGGCCCGACACGGAGGATGCGGCGTGAATCTTCACACAGCGACGAAGCAAGCAACGGACGCCCCGCCCCGCCGGCTTGCCGCCGCAGGGAAGGTGCTGCTCATCGGCGCCCTCCTGGTCCTGGCGGCGCCGGGCGCCGCGTACGCCAACACCGTGAGCGTCACGGTGGAGACCCCCGGGGCCACCCTCGGCCCCACCGCCATCGACTCCTCCGTCTCGACCAGCGCCGCCTGCACCAGCGGCCTCGTCTCCGGCGGCGGGATCGACCAGGCCATCGGGACGGGCACGGGGGTGAACGGCAACCACGTGCTGGGCACCGAGCCCAGTTCCAACGGCAGCACCGAGTACACCGGCTCGACCGGAGTCGTCGGCACCGACGTGGCGTACTGGATCGCGAAGGGCGGCAGCGGAGGCCAGATCAACTCCTCGTTCTCCACGACGCCTTACGCGATGTGCCTGACCAGCAACCTCATCGACCACACCCAGGTCGTCATGAACAAGGTCAACGCGCCCACCACCGCGACGACGGTGGGCCTCGTGACGGCGACCTGCCCGGCCAACACCGTCCTGCTCGGCGGCGGCGCCCTCGTCACGCCGGGCAACACCGGCAACTTCAAGGCGATCGCCGGCTTCCCCACCTTCGACAACGCCGCCCACGACTTCGGCCAGAAGGCCGCGGCCGACGGCGAGACCGACCCCGACTCCTGGACCGCCGTGGGCTGGGACAACAGCACGAACAGCAGTAACGAGACCTATGCCTACGCGATCTGCAGCGGCAACGGCATCAACGTCAGCGGCGTCACCGTGAAGGTCCGCTTCGGTGAGGTGAGCGGCCCGAACACCGGGAGCACCGGCCAGAACACCACCGTCAGTTGTGGCAGCGGGGACGGGAACCTGGTCAGCGGGGGCGCCGCCGTCAGCGGGGGCAGCGTGACCACCACCGACTTCACCGGACCGGGCTCGGCCGGCGACCACCTCAACGGGAGCTTCCCCAGCGACTCCAGCGGCAATCCCGTCGGCAACGGCAGCACCACTGCGGCGTCCTGGACGGCCTTCGCGCACACCGGCGGAACGGGGTCGGCGACCACCCACACCGACGTCTGGGCGCTCTGCGCCAACGACGGCGTCTGACACCGCGGCCGCCACCCGATCGCCGCCCCACCGCCACCGCCACCGCCACCACCACCGATCCATCAGAAAGGCAGAAGTCGTTGACGAAGAGGTTCCTTCGGGCCGCCGTCCTGGGCAGGGCGCTCGTGCCGGGCGCCCTGCTCGTCCTTGCGGTGCCGTCGCTCGCCTACGCCGGCACCGCGACCGTCACCGTCAGCTCCCCCGGAGCCACCATGGGCCCCGCCACCCCCTTCACGGGTGTCTCGTCCCACGCGGACTGCGAGCGCGGTCTCGTCTCCGGCGGCGGGGTCGACCAGACCACCGGCGATGACCGGTCGGGTAACGGCAACCACGTGATGGGCAGCGCGCCCAGTGCGGACGGTGTCACCGAGTTCACCGGCTCCCCCGGCGTCGTCGGACAGGACGTCACGCACTGGCTCGCGTTCGGCGGCAGCGGGAGCAACTCCAGCCTGGCCTTCTCCACCACGCCCTACGCCATATGCCTCGCCAGCCACCGGATCAGGCACACCCAGGTCGTCATGAACAAGGCCACCGGCCCCTCCGCCTCGCTGTCGGCGAAGCTCGTCGTGGCGACCTGCCCCAAGGGCACGGTCCTGATCGGCGGCGGCGCCCGCACCACACCCGCCAGCGTCGGAAGCCTCAAGCCGGTCGCCAGCTTCCCCACCTTCGACGACGCCGCCCACGACTTCGGCCAGAAGGCGGCAGCCGACGGCGAGACCAACCCCGACTCCTGGACCGCCGTCGGGGGCATCGGCGGCGGACGCGACAGCGGCAACACCACCTACGCCTACGCGATCTGCACCGGAGACCACGTCAAGACCAAGGACCTCACCACGCAGGTCCGTTTCAGCGAGGTCAGCGGCCCCACCACGGCCGGCACGTTCCAGCCGGCCACGGCCACCTGTGCCTCCCCCACCGGGGACCGCCGCCACGGGAACGGGCGCGACGCGTGGCAACTGGTCAGCGGGGGCGCCGCCGCCAGCGGCGGCAACGTGACGACGACCGACTTCACCAGGGCCGGCTCCGGCGGAACCCACCTCACCGGCAGCTACCCCAGCAACCCCGCCGGCACCCCGGCAGCTGACGGAACCACCGCACCCGCCTCCTGGACGGCCACCGTCCACGCCGGCGGCTCGCCCTCCCCGAACACGTACACCGACGTCTGGGCACTCTGCCTGAACACCCACCACGGGAACGGAGAGGGGAACGGAGAGCGGTAGTCACGGCTACCCGGTGGCCCCCGACGGGCTCAGGTCCCGGTCGGGGGCGAACTCGGCCGGCCCGGCGCCGGCGTGACCGGCCAGGCTCTCCGCCAGGAGCCGGCCGGTGTGGTGACCGGTGAGGATGCCCTGTCCGCCGTGGGCGGTACCGACCAGGACGCGGCTGGTCGACGGGTACCCCCCGAGGACGAGCCGACCGTCGTGGGTGGCCGACCGCAGCCCCGCCCAGGAGTGGACCGGCCGGGCCCGGGCGAGCAACGGGAAGTCCCGCACCAGCCGGGACAGCAGGAAGGCGACCCCGGCGGTGGTGACGTGCTCGGCGAAGCCGGCCTGCTCCTCCGTGGCGCCCGTGCACAGTGCCCCAGCCCGCCACGGGCACAGGTAGGTCCGCCCGGAGATGACGTGATCGATCCGGATCTCCGGGTCCTGCAACTCGATCATCTGACCGCGCAGCGGATGGACGGACAGGCTCGGCAGGCCGGGCAGACTGCCCGACCAGGCACCGGCCGCCACCACCAGCCGGTCCGCCGCCGCGCTGCCACGGGAGGTGGTCACGTGCACGGCGTCCGGGACCTCCCGGACCGCCAGGACCTGCTCCCCGAAGGAGAGGGTGGCCCCGGCCCGGCGGGCTGCGTCGGCCAGGGCGCCGAGGTAGCGCGCGGTGTCGACCACATAGCCGGCCTCGGTGCGGAAGCCGCCGACGAAGGGGCCCCGCCGGAAGACCGGCTCCAGCGCGGTGAGCCCGTCCAGGTCCAGCCACTCCCCCAGGGCGGACGGATCCGACCTGGTGGTGACCAGCAGTTGCTCCCGCTCCGCCTCGCTGCGGACCGGCCGGATGACTCCTCGGCCCCGGCGGATGCCCGGTGAGTCCGGGGCGAACGCCTCGACGTCCGCGTCCAGGACCTTCCGGGCGACGGCGACGAAGTCGTGCATGACCGGGTCCGCGAACAAGCGCAGAGAGGGGATCGCCACGCCCGCCGCCGCCCGGGAACCGGCGCCGCCCTCCTGGTGGGCGTCCACCACGTGGACCCGAGCGCCGCGCAGGCCAAGCTCCAGGGCGGTGGACAGACCCACGACACCGGCACCGACGACCAGGACGTCGTAGGCGGCGGTCACGGCAGTTCCTCGAAGTGCAGGCTCGGCGTGGACGCTCCGTCGGCGAGCGGCAGGATCTCGGCGTCCGTGCCGGTCCCGCGCAGCAGGCGCAGATACGTGAGCAGGTCGCAGTGGAACTCGAACGGGGCGATCCGGTGCACCCGCCGACCGTCGCGGACCGTCCAGCCCGCCACGATCATCTCGATCCGGCCGGCCCTCGGCATGGTGACGAGGTTCTCCAGTCGGCAGTCGAGGTCGATGTGATCCTCGGGCATGGCACCCCGGCCGGCGGCGACCCTCAGCGCGATCGGCCGGGGCATCGGCTGGGCCTCGACGCCCATCCGGATTCCCCGGCCGTTGGGTGCGTGGCCCAGCCAGCGGGCCGTGTCCCAGGAGTGCAGGAACCCCACCAGCCTTCCCTCATCGACGAGTTGCACCGGTCCGGCGGGCTGGCCCTCGTCGTCGAAGGTCATCGGCGGGCCGTCCGGGTGAGCATCCGGGACGTCGTCCACGTGCAGACAGGACGGGAACAGCCGGCGCCCGACCGCCCGTTCCAGCCCCGGCGTCGACAACGCCGTGCTGCCGGAGAGCAGCCAGCTCAGACCAGCCACCAAGGGGGCGGCGACCTGGGGCCGCAGCACCACGGGCAGCCCGGACGGCGGCGGGCCACCCGGACCGTCCAGGGTCCGCAGCGCGGTGCTGATCCGGCGTACCAGCGGATCGACACCGGGGTCCGCCGTGATCCGCTGGGCCTCAGCCGCCTCCAGCACGGCCCCGTGCGGTGTCTCGCAACGCACCAGCACCCGGGTCTGCTCGTGGTAGTGCGAGCGCCGCAGCCCGGAGCGGGTGGCGGTGGCGGTGATCCACTGGTACTGCTGGGCCAGCACCACCTGGACGTCGGCGCCGGCCGACCGCAGGCGCGCGGCCGTCTCGTGGACGAGCCGCTCCGAGGCCGCGGTGTCCAGGGGACGCGGCCGGCCGCGCGGAGCGTGGCCGGGCGTCCGCTCGGGGGCGGGCCGGACGGCGGCCCGGTGCGGGCCGGCCGTGTGCGCCGCCTCGCGGAGGAGCAGACCGACGTCGTCGGTGCCGGACACCGTGCGGCTGGCGGCACCGAAGCTGTCGCCGCGCCAGAGCCGGCATGCGGCGCCGAACGCGCCGCCCGCGGCGGCGGTGACGCGCCTGGTCGCCGGGACCAGCTGGGCCACGGCCTCGCGGGCGTCGTGGATCCACAGCTCGACCTCGTCGGCCTGCGGTACGTCGTGCACGACGGTGCAGGCCTCGTCGACGGCCTGCCAGGAGAGCGGGTAAGAGGGCGTGGAACGGTCGTACGGCGTCGGTGTCGTCGTCACCCTGAACTCCTCGTGCTCCGGGACGGGCGGGACCGGGACAGGCTGTGCGTGTCGAGTCCGTCGATCCGGACGGTGGGTTGTTCGAAACCGACGATGAGCGGCCCCTGGTCGAGCTTTCCGCAGCCGCCACCGCCGACGAAGGTCCGGGAGTCGGAGCCGATCGCGGTGACGGCGCGCAGCGCGGACAGCCCGTCCCCGTCGATGACCACGTCGGTCAGCCGCCCGACGGCCTCGCCGTCGCGCAGCAGCAGGCCCTCCAGCGCGAGGAAACTGAACGCGCCGGTGCCCTGGTGCACGTGCCGGACCCGCATGCGTTCGATGTGCACGGCCTCGCCCGGCAGGCGCAGCACTTCGTCGGCGCTGAAGGGGCCGTCGAGGACCCGGGTGTGCGCCTGCCGCGGGACGGCGGGATAGAGGTAGGACATCCGGCGTCCGTGGCCGTTCGGCCGTTCGCCGGCCTGGGCCGCGCTGGCGGCGCTGTGCGGTGTGCCACCGACGGTGCCACGGTCGAGCAGGGGTACCGCGACCGCCAGGTTGCCCTCGTCGTCGACGCGGTAGCCGAACACGGCGTTCGGGGCGCCTGGGTCGTCCAGCACGGTCACCCACTCCGGGCAGACCGCCTTACCGCGCAGGCGTCCCAGATAGGAGGTGCCGCTCTCGACCACGTCGGCCTCCAGCGGGTGGCCGCAGATCTCGTGGAAGAACAGCGCGCAGCCTCCGGGAGCAAGCAGGACCGGTCGCCTGCGGCGGTCCAGGGTCACGGTCGACAGGCGGGTGGCCTCGGCCAGGGCCCGGTCCAGTTCCTCCAGCAGTCGGGTGGCCAGGTCGTCGAGGCCGTCCGGCGCGGCCACGGCGGAGTCGCGGCGCACCGTCACCGGGCCGTCCGGGCCGTCGTGGGTGGCCTGGAGGTTGACGGTGCGGAAGGCCCGCCGGTCAGTGGTGAGACCGCCGTCCGGTCCGGCGACGACCTGCTGGACGTGGTCGCGCAGGCTGACGACCAATCGGGGGAAGCGTGCCTGGGTGGCGGCCGTGCGCAGTCTGTCGGCCAGGTCGTGCAGGTCCTGTTCGGCGCGGTACGCGACGGGCCAGGGCTCGGCCAGCGGCCGGACGGCGGCGGCCACCTCGCGGGGCAGGGCGGGGCCCGCTCCGGTGGGGGCCGGCAGTGCCCGGTACTGCCAGTCCTCGCGGCCCGGGGTGGGGCCGTCGGCACCGGTGAAGCCGAGTCCCCGGTAGCGCCCGCGGTTGAGTTCCCGGCGGTCGCCGGTGTCCAGCA
The DNA here is from genome assembly GCF_057158765.1 of Kitasatospora sp. NEAU-69. Lineage (NCBI taxonomy): Bacteria > Bacillati > Actinomycetota > Actinomycetes > Kitasatosporales > Streptomycetaceae > Kitasatospora > Kitasatospora sp. NEAU-69. Next base: position 230,034 of record NZ_JBWXUE010000001.1, on the reverse strand, counting down.
GATGGAGCGTTTCGCGCCGCTCGGCGAAGTAGGTGCTCATGCCGGCACGTCCGGGTCGTCGAGGCCGAGCCGGGCGTGGGCGGCCAGTTCGCGGACCATCCGGGTCAGCCGTTCGGCCAGGGGCGGGTCGGTGAAGGTGCCGTCCTCCCCCAGGAAGCCGGGGCCGGTGACGATGGTGGTCGGGACCGTGGTGGCGCGCAGGGCGCGGCAGAAGTGGTCCATCGCGCCGATCGCCTGCGCGCCACCGATCGGGGTGCCGCCGACGGCCATCAGCGCGGCCGCCCTCCCGGTAAGCCACGGGTGCTCGTCGTCGCCCAGGGCCTGGAGGTAATCGACGGCGTTCTTGAGGGCTCCGGAGATCGTGCCGTGGTAGACCGGGGAGGAGAGGATCAGCAGGTCCGCCTGCCGGGCCCGGGTGAGGAGTTCCGCCACCACCGGCGGTGGGTCGAGGAGCAGCGACTCCCGGAAGAGCGGGAGGTCCTTGGCCGCGAGCGCGTACAGCTGCGGCCTCATGCCGAGGCTCCGGGCCTCGATCAACGCCTTGCGCAGGAGAGCTTCGGCCCAGGAGCCCTTGCGGGTGCTCCCGCCCAGGCCGAGCACTGTGAGCTGTCGGGTCATCGTTCCACCGTTCCGGGCTGGTCCGTCGTCTGTTCGGTGCGGCGCCGACGGCGTGCGGAGAATCGGATCTCGCACAGGTGCCGGCCGTGTTCACTGCGCTGCCAGGTGCCCTCGGGGGTGGGCAGCATCTCGGTGACCCGTACCGGCCGGTCCTTGGCCTCCGCCAGCAGGAGTTCCACCAGGTGGGGGCTGGCCAGGTCGACGTGGATGGGTTTGCGTTCGCCCACCACGGCGGCGAACAGCCGCCGTGGCACGCCGAGGGCCCGCAGGGCGTCCACGGTCTGGCGGTAGCGCTCGGCCGGGCGGGCACCGTCGGCCGGGCAGATCACGCCGGGTTCCAGCTGCCACGCCGCACGCTGCACGACGACGTCGCCGATCGTGATCCTCGGGGTCAGCTCGCCGAGCGAGACCCGTGGCAACGCGCAGCTGGGCGGGCCGAGGGGGCTCTGGGTGGCCGCCTCGGCGTCGCCGAGCAGCGGGATCAGGCGTTGCCCGGTGGCTCGCTGGACCAGGTCGCCGTCCGGGTGGACGTCGATCTCCTCGGGCTGCAGGCGGCCCTGACCGGGCGCCGCCGGACCACTCAGTTCCAGGGTGCGGGGCAGGAGTTCGAGGTAGCAGAGCTTGCCGAACCGGGCGCTGGTCGCCACGTGGACGAGTTCCCCGGGCCGACCGGCGTCTCCGAGCCACTGCCGGGTGGCCCGGGCCAGCGCGCCGCGGTCGTCGATGAAACAGCACAGGTTGCCCAGCCCCTGGAAACCCCAGTGGAACTCACCGACGACGACGGGCGCCCGGCCGCTCTCCACCTCGGCCCGGTCGGCGCTGTCGAAGTGCAGGTCGGGTGCGATCAGCAGCGGGGCACGGACCTCGTCCAGATCGGGCAGGATGCCGCGTACGTCGGCGGGGTCGAGCACTACCTCGGTCGACACCCCGTCCCAGGCGGCCAGGACCAGGCCCTCGAACCGCCGGCCGACGCCGGTCCGGGCCAGTGGAACGGGCTCGCTGAACGGGATCCTCCGGAGGACCTCGGGCAGCGGGACGGCGCCCACCGCCGGCCCGAACTGCCGCTGCCAGGCGTGGCCGAACCGTTCCCGGGCCAGTTGCCATGCCTCGACACCGGCGGCGGCGGCGAGCTCCAGGACCGGGTCGAGCCGGTCGGCCAGCCGGGCCGCACCGGCCTCGGTGAAGCGGACCCGGAAGCCCGGGTCGTGGTCCTCCTCGTACAGCACGACGCGGTCCGCGTACAGCTGCCCCTTGCCGCGGCGTTCCGTGTCGATGCCGTGCTCGGTCAGCAGGGCGTCGGTGCGGGCCACGGCTGCGGTCTTGCCCTCGGCGTCGGCGTCGGCGAACTCGGCCGCCGTGGTCGTGAGGAGCGCGGCCAGGGCGGTGAGCTCGGGGTCGCCGAGGTCCGTCGCAGCGGTGCGGAGCAGGCGCAGCGCGTCCGGTTCGGAGGTGGGGGCGAGCAGCCGACCGGCCCAGAGCAGGTTCCTGCGGTGCAGGGTCCGCAGGGTGCCGGGGGCGATCTCGGCGGACCGGCCGACGGCCGCCAGGACGGCCCGCCGCACCGGAGAGTCCTCGGGCAGCAGGCCGGCGGCCGGGCCGATGCGCCATCCGAGCCGGTCCGGGGCGAGGCGGTCCAGGGCACGGTCGAGGAGCGCCTGGACAGCCCAGAAGGCGAGGTGGCCGCGCCGGACGGGTGGGGTGCCGGCCCAAGGGACGGCCTGGCCGACTTCCGCGTGGGCGATCGGCCCGGCGAAGGCGTTGGTCTCGCACTTTGCTGCCAGGCGCTGGAGGAAGGCGGCAGCCTTGCGTTCGTTCTGGTTCGGTGCGGGGCCGGTCGGGGGCCGTTTCAGCAGGGTGGCGACGGTGGTGCCGAGGATCTCGGGGGTGAGCAGCACCAGCGCCTCCCGGACCCGGGGAGTGCGGAGGGTGGCGTCGAGGTGACGTCGGGCCTGGTCGAGCGTCTGCGGATAACGCGCGTCGAGGGCGGCCCGGTGGGTGTCGCGGGCCAGGCAGGTCGCCGACCACCACAGGGCGAACTCCTCAGGGCCGTCGAAACCGGTCATTCCCTCGGGCAGCACGGGTGGTTCGGCCGGTGCCCGGCGCCGCTTGACCGCCCGGTTGGCGGCTCGGGCCGCCCGGAGCTGGTCGGCGTCCTCCAGCCGGGGAGCCTGCTGGGAGGCGCGCTCGAAGACGGCGGCCACGGTGTCCAGGGCGGACCGCTCGGCCCGGCCCGCGTCGGCGAGATCGAGCAGCGCCGGATCGGCCAGCGGCGCCAGCAGCTCGGTGGGGAATCCGGTGGGGCGCACCACGGCGAGTGGCAGGAGCTCCCAGGAACGGGTCATGCCGTCAGCCCCTCGAAGTCGATCAGGCAGGCGATGCGCAGCTCGGCGACCTGGGGCTCGCCGTCGGGCCGCCACCACAGCGCGTCCAGGTCGGGCAGGCACTCGGAGATCCGGACGGTGCCGGGCCCCAGCCGGGCCAGGTCGTCGACGGCCACCGGGTCGTCCAGGTCCACGAAGACCGGTTTGGTCTCGGCGGGGTGGCGCACGAAGATCCGCCGGGGAAGTCCGAGGGCGTGGCGGGCTCGCTGCCAGCCGCTCCAGTGCGGATAGCCGGGCACGGCGCCCTCGGGGCACGACAGCTGCCAGCTCGCCCTCGTCACCACCACCTCCTCGATCAGCACCCGGGGCGATCCGTTCGGACCGGCGAGATCGACCGGGACGACGCAGGGCAGCGACAGGGCGCGGTGCAGGGTGCTCGCCAGGTCTCCCGGGTAGAGCCGGCGGCGGGTGCCGCCGACCTCGACGGCCGTGCCGTCCGCGCTCACGGTGGCCTCGGCCACGGGCGCCACCAGGTCGTCGGGGCGGCCCGAGACCCCGCTGAGTTCGAGGGCCAGGCCGGGGAGCTCGGGGGTGATGTGCATGCTGCGGCGCCGGGAGACCACGCCCGCCATCGTGCCGGGGTCGAGCAGGCGTGCCACTTCGCCGCAGAAGTCCCGGTGGAGCCGGTCCGGGTCGGTGTGCACCCGGGCCGACGACCCGCCGAACACCGAGCTGGAGTCGTCGTGCACCTCGCCCAGCACCCAGGTCGCCGTCGCCGGGGTGGACCCGACGGCGAGCAGGTCGAGTCCGGGCAGGGCGGCCGACGGCGCCAGGTCCGCCGTGGAGATCCGCGACCAGAACGGCGCACAGGCTTCGGCCACGGCGGCCGAGGTCAACCGGACGGCGCCGTCGGGGCCCGCCGGGGTGCGGCCGACCAGGTCCACCAAGGCCCGGCGCAGCTCCTCACGGCGGGGGCTCGCGGTGGACAGCTCGGTGGTCGCGGCCCGGGCCAGCGGCACCGGACGGCCGCCGAACGCGGCCCGCACCGTGTCCCGGGCGTCCATCCGCGCCAGCAGGGCCGCCAGGTAGAGCGGCTCCAACACGGCGGCCACGGCGGCGCCCAGCCCGGCAAGCACGGGCGTACCGAGACGGACGCCCTCGCTGTACGGGCTGGAGCGTTCCTCGTGCCAGAACGACCGGTCCGCGTAGTGCTCCCCGCCCCGGCGGGCGTGCGCCAGCCCGGCCGCCTCCAGTTCTCCGGCTGCCTCGGCGAGCAGGGTCTCCCGGGCCGGCCAGGGGGTCGCCGCCACCCGCTCCAGGCGTCCCAGCAGGGTGCCGGCCACGCCTGGCTCGGGCAGCGCCTCGACCAGGGCGTGCAGGGCCCGCCGCTCGGTGGAGGCGACCAGGGGGCCCCCGCGGACGGCTGGCCTGATCACTGCGAACGCGCTGCGCAGCTCCTCGGCCGACAGCGCGGCCGCCCGCGCCGACTCCCGGAGCGGGCGCCACCCGACCAGGGCCGTCCAGAGCGCGGCGGCCTGCGGGGTGAGTGGGATCCGCCGGTCGTCGGCGGTGCGCACCAGCGCGCCGTCCGCCACTCGCCACAGCGGGTCCCGGCCCACCGGGACGTCCACTCCCCGGGGGGCGCAGTGTTTCGCCAGCTCCCGTACCAGCCACGCACTGGCGTCGACGGCGGTGCGCTCGGCGGTCGGCGGGTCGAGCCGCAACGCGACGTCGAGGTCCGGGGTGAGCAGGGCGAAGCAGGACGGCCCGAAGAACGAGACGGTCTCGCAGCGGGTGGCCAGTCGGCGCAGGTAGCGGTGGGCAGTCAGCAGGTCGTGGCGGCTTCTGGCCGACTGCGGCCCGGTGCCGTGCACCGCACCGCCCGGCCGGAACAGCCGCTCGGCGAACCCGGCGCTGGACTGGCTGATCGCCTGGTGCACCCGGGGCTCTCCCAGGCGGGTCCTGACCTGCCCGAACACCGTGTCGGCGGCGGCCAGGTAGGCCTCCCGAGCGGCGTGCTCGGCGGCATCCGCACCGGCGACGGCGGTGGCCCAGTCCTTCGCCCAGCCGCCCTGGCCCAGGACATCGAGCAGTGCGGTGGTCTGCTCGGGCAGCACCTCGCCCCTGCCGACCAGCCGGGACGACCGGACGATCCGGTTGCGGTCGGCGCGCTCCAGCCCGGGGAACCGGTCCTTCAGGGCGGGGAAGACCGCCGTCCGGAACTCCTCCCGGCAGGCTGCCAGCCGTTGCTCGGCCCGGACGGCGGCACGCGCCCCGGCGGCCGCCCCGGGCGGGGGTGCCGGCAGCAGGCGGGCGGCGGGGAAGCCACTGCTGCGCAGCTGGAGCTCGCGGTACAGGCGGGCGGTGAGCCGACCGGCCGGGACCCACACCCCGACCTCGACTGCGGTGGTTTCGTTCATGCCTGTCCCCTGACGACGGCGGAGATCCGCAGCTCCGCGCAGAAGCGGTCCCGTCCCCGTTCCAGCCAGAGCCGGTCGGGCCCCGGGTCCATCGGGCTCACCAGCAAGTCCTCCCCCGGCGCGGTCCAGTGCGCCAGCAGGTCCACCAGCAGCGGATTGCGGAAGTCGACGTAGAACGGCTTCGGCTGGCCGGCGACCCGGACGAACACCCGCTCCGGCAGGCTGTGGACGGCCCGCCAGCGCCTCGCCTCGACGAACAGGGTGGCCGGCGACCGGCTGAACGCGGGCCGCGCCAGCCGCCACCGCTCGCGCTGCACGACGACCCCGCCGACCGACAGGGCGGGTGTGTACGGCGCCGGACGCAGCGTCGGCATCAGCCCGGTGTGCGGGGACAGCGCCAGGTACAGCGGGTTGGACGGGTCACCGGGCACCAGGGTGCGGGCCTCGCCGTCCGGCAGGACCAGCCACGGGATGCCGTCCTCCCAGCGGACGCCGACGCGGCCGAAGGCGACCGGGTCAGGCTGTGCGGCGGTCGCGCCGACCTCGATCGACCTGGTGGGGAGTTCGGCGAGGAACGCCTTGCCCTGCGAGCGGGGTGCGACGAACTGCACGAGCCGCCGGGGCAGGTCCCCCGTCCCGGTGAACCACTCGCGCATGCCGCTGTCCGGCCAGAAGTGCTCGAACAGGCCGAAGGTCTGGAGGTTGCTGTGCAGTTCGCCCAGCACCAGCCGGGCGTCGTGGGTCGTGCCGTCGGCTCCGGTGGCCAGCATCAGATCGGGCGAGAGCAGTGACAGCTCCGGACCGGGCCACTTCCGCAGGACGTCCAGCAGCCGCTCGGGGTCGAGGTCACCGCCTTGGTGCGGCCAGAGGTCGGCCAGCTGGTCGCGCAGCTGCCGGGCTCCGGCCGGTTCGGCGCCGATGTTGGCGAGGCTGCCGATCCGCCGCATCACGTCCACCAGCCGGGCCGAGCCGTCCTCTCCGCCGGCCCGCAGTGCCGCCGAGGCCCCGAGGAACCGTTGATGGCCGTAGACCGCGGCGAGTCGGCAGACCGGGTCGAGTCCGGCCCGCAGCCGGTCGAGCAGGCCGCCGCCGACGGTGTACTCCCCGGCGGCACCGCGCGCCTCCTGGTAGAGCACCTCGCGGTCGCTGTAGAACGCGCCGCGGGGCCGGTCCGGCAGCGGGCCCACCAGGGCTTCCGCCCGGCGGCGTACCTCCTCGGCCAGGACCGGCCGCACCTCGGCGGGCGCCTCGGCGACCTGCCGGGCAAGCGTGTGCAGGTCCGTCAGCCGGGCCGCCCAGTCGGCACCGGGGGGACCGAGGTCCGTCAGCACGATGATCAGCGCAGCCAGTGGATCGGTGCCGGCGGCGGGCACCGGCAGCGCGGGGACGACCAGCCGGGCCCGGCGCAGCCTGGGCAGCGCCGCGCCGCCGCCCGCCGCGGGCAGCAGAGCCAGTTCGGCGGCCTCGGCCGGGCTGATCCGCACCCGGCGGTCACCGATCAGCAGGTGGTCGCCGTCCAGCCCGACCGCGTCGCTGAGCCGGTACGGCAGGTGGTGGGCGAGGTCCGCGTCCTGCCGGATCGCGGTGGTGAGCAGGTCCACCACCCACCAGCTCACCAGTCCGGCCCGTTCGGCGGGCTCGCCGGTGCGGGCAGGCGGCAGGCCCAGGTCGAGCAGGCCGCCGAAGCGGACTAGGTCCATCGGGCCGTACCCGTTGGCGGTGTCGTTCTTGGTGGCCAGCCGTTGCAGCAGGGCGACCACGCTGCGAGCCCGTTTGCGCCGGCGGCGCGTGGCCCCCTCGGCGAGCGGCACCACGGCGTTGGCGTGGATGTCGGGGTTGGAGACCGCGGCCGCGTCACGGAACACCGGGTCGTGGCAGACAGCGGCGAGCCGTCGGTCGGCCAGGTCGATCGCGTCCTGCGCCAGGCGCAGGGCCTCCTCCCCGTCGGCCCGGTCCAGGCCCGCGACCAGGTCGGGGTCGATCAGCCGGTCGACGATCGCGGCCGGGACGCCGGCGCTGCGAAGGATCGCCACCGGGCTCAGTTCGACGGTCATCGCGGGCTCCGCACCAGAACCGCCATCCGGATCTCGCTGGTGAAGGCGCCCTGCGCGCAGTGCAGGGCGAGTTCGTCGGGGTCGGGCAGCATCTCGCTGACCACCGCGTCGGCGCGGCCGGCGACCAGGTGGCCCAGCATGTCGCAGTAGGCGACGGATTCCAGGTCGACGAAGACGGGCTTGGGTTCGCCGTCGGGCTTGACGTAGACGAACCTCGGCAGTCCGAGCCGCTCCCGCAGCCGGTGGGCCGCCATCAGGGCCGCGGTCGGGGTGCGGGCCGTCGAGAGCGTGGCCAGCTCCGCCGGCCCCACCCGCCAAACCTCCCGGAGCCAGACCATCCCGTCGACGCTGACCCGGGGGCGGTGGTGGCGCAGTGCCGCACCGCGCGGGCCCCACAGGACGAGTCCGCCGAAAGCGCGGGCCGGCGGGCTGACCGGGCCGGTCGGCATCAGGACGAGCCTGGTGCCGTCCGGGCCGTGCAGGGTCATGCCGTCCCGGTCGGCCACCACGTCGTGCAAGCCGAGGACCTGGTGGCGCGGCAGGCTGGAGCGGCCCATCCGCTCCAGCGCCAGCCCCGGGTACTCCAGGGTGTACGTCTTCCCGGTGAGGCGGGGTTCGACGAGAGTGATCGGGGTGCCGGTGCCGGCCAGTTCGCGGGCCCACCCGCCGATGACCTCGCGCAGTGCGGTGCGCTGCCCGGCGGGCAGCGCACGGGCGAGCCACGACCAGGGCTGGATGCCGTGGTGGATCTCGCCGACCACGATCCGCTCGGTGCCGTCGGCCGTCCGGCGGACCATCAGGTCCGGCGAGCAGACGAACGGCTCGGCCGGCAGCACGTCGGCGAACAGGCCGGCCAGCCGGTCGGCACCCAGGTCCACCCTGCTGTGCTGCTCGGGCACGACCGCGTCCAGCCGCTGCCACAGGGCGTCCGCAGCAGCGCTGCCGTCCCGGTAGTCGGGCTGCGGGTACCGGCTCAGGGCCTCCAGGAGGTCGTAGAGCCGGGCCTTCGGGGGGAGCGCGGCAGCCTCCCAGTGGCGGCGCAGCCACTCCCGGGCGTCGCCTCGCACCTGATCGGCGTACGCGGCGTGCACGCGCAGGACGGTCTCCAGCGGCCCGGCCGATCGGGCCAGCGCCCGGCGGTCGAGGCTCAGTCCGCGCAGACCGCCCTCGCACTCCTCGTGGACCGTGTGACGGTCGGCGTAGAGCGAGCCCTCCTCGCGGGGCCGGGAGGTGATGCCGTAGTCGGCCAGCACGGCATCGACGCCCGCGCAGGCGTCCTTGCGGGCGGGCCAGGGCGCCCGGTGGACCCGGTCGACGGCGGCGGCCACCGTGTCGAGGCGGGCGAGCCAGCGGGGTGCGGTCTCGGGCGCGGCTGCGGCGGTGTCGGCGACGGCGGCCCGCAGGTCCGCCAGCTCGTCGAGTGAGGTGGCGGGCGGGGCGAGCCGGACGGAGAGCAGACCGGCCCGGGTCAGTGCGGCCACCGGCGCGCGCAGCCGCTCCGGCAGCTCCGCCGGGACGACACCGCCGGAGCGCAGGGCAGCCGTCAGCGGCCCGGGCAGCGCGATCTCCCGGTCGGCCGCCCGCAGGCCGCCGTTGTGGACCAGGACCAGCGGGTGCGGCTCCAGCCTGACGCCCGGCTGCGCCGCCAGGTCCGCGCCGATGCGGCGGGCGAGCTCGTCGATGACGTGCCGGGCGAGGAAGGTGTCGCGTTCGCCGTGCCGGGGCGAGGTGGGGTCGAAGGTGACCAGGGCGGTGCCGTCCCCTTCGGTCACGGCGCCGTACTGGAACGGGCCGAAGAACGAGGTGGTCTCGTTCTTGGTGGCCAGCCGTTGCAGGTAGCGCAGGGCCAGCCGCCGGGTGCCGGGGGTGCCGGGCCGGCCCAGCGCGTACCCCGCCAGGGCGCCTGCGGCGCCACGGCTGGAGAACCAGACCGCCTCGGCGACCGCCGGGGCCCGGTGCCGCTCCCGCAGGTACCGGTCGGCGCCGGCGAGCTCGGCCTCGCCGGCCCGCCCGACGCGCGCGCCCAGTTCGGCCAGTTCGGCGACCAGCGCGTTCCAGCGGGTGACCAGGGCACCGGCCGCGGGGCCGACCTGACCGAGTCCGTCGACGGGTGCCCGCGAATGCAGCCGGCGCCGCAGGCGTCGCCGTTCGGGCCGTTCGACCGGTTCGCTCGCCAGGACCGTCAGCAGCGCGCGCTCCAGCCGTTCGAGCCGCCGTTCGAGGTCGCGCAGCAGCACCACGTCGGCATGGGTGCCGCCGCTGCCGGGGAGCAGCGCCTCGGCAGCGGGGAACCCCGCACCGCGCAGGACGAACAGGGGGAGGACTTCCAGCTCGCTCATCCGGCGGTCACGCTCCCGTTCGTCGTGGCATCCGTGCGGGTCGCCTGCATCCGCAGCTCACAGGTGTAGCGGCGCCCCTGCTCGTCCCGCAGCCAGAGCGCGTCCGGCCCCGGGGACATCTCCTCGAACTGGACCCGTTCGCCCGCCGAGGTGACGTGGGCGAGCAGCTCCGCGCCGAGCGGTGAGCGGGTGTCCAGCAGATAGGGCTTGCGGCGGCGCTCCGACCGGATGTAGACGAAGCGCGGCAGCCCACGGGCGGCGGCCAGGCGACGCAGCGCCAGGTAGCGGGCCGCCGGGTCGAGGCCCGCGATGTCGGGCATCGCGACGAACCACCGTGCCCGCTGGTAGACGGCGTTCCCGAGCTGCACGACGGCCGTGCGCTCGGCGGCCGGCGGCTCGATCCTGGCGTGCACGAGCTGCGGGGCGGAGAGTGCGGCCAGCGGCGGGTAGGCGGCCAGGTCGGCGAGCGGCAGGTAGAGCAGGCGCTCGCGCCCGGCGGGGTCGACCAGGACGATCCGCCCGTCCGCCCGGTGGACGTGGCAGTCGGCGGCGCGGACCAGCCGGTGGTCGGCGGCGTCCTCCGCGCGCAGCGGCCGCAGCGCGATCCGGTCCCCGGGGAACACGTAGAAGCCCTTGTTGCGCCGGCTGACGTCCAGGCCGGCCAGACCCTGGCGGGCGCCACTCTCGGCCACCCAGCGCGCGGCGGCCGCGCCGAACGCGCCCGGGTCGGGGTGGGCGACCGACAGCCAGCTCTCCAGCAGCAGGTGGTGGTGCACCCGGGCGATGACGACCTCGAACCGGCCCGCGTCCAGCGCTGCGGTGTCGGCGGCCGCCAGGCAGATGTCGGGCAGCGCGTAGGCCGGACCGGCCGGGGCCGGTGCGACCAGCTCGCGGCGGCGGGCCGGGTCGCCGACCTCGGCGGGGTCCACGGGCAACGCGGCGTTCGGGTCGAACGTGCTGCCCGGGTCCGCCACTGGGCGCATCGCCTCGCCGTACGCGTCGAAGGTCAGCCGGTCGGGGCCGGGCCAGCGCCCGAGCAGGTGCTCCCGGTGCCGGCTGCGGACCAGCGCGCCGTAGTCGGCGCAGAAGTCCAGGGCCTCCTGGACGGCGTCGGTGAGGCGGGCGGCCGTCTGCGCGCCGAGCGCGAGGGCGAACGGCGAGGACGCTTCCTCGTAGACCACGAACCGGTCGGTGTAGAGGCCGCCGTCCCGGCGCGCGGCCCGGCCGGCCACAGCGGTGAAGGTCTGCTCCAGTCGGTGGAACACCTCCGTCCGCTCCGGGAACGGGGCCGCCGCCAGCTCGTCCCGCAGCGCCGCCAGGCCGGCCAGCCGGTGCTGCCAGCGGGCGGCGTCCGGGTCGGCTCCCCCGAGCTCGGCGACCGCGTCCCGCAGCCGTTCGAAGGCGTCCTGGCGGCCCCCGGGATAGCTGGGCCCCAGCTCGACCGTGTTGTCCGCCAGCGCCCCCCTGAGGGCCCGGACCAACTGCCCCACGCCGGTGCCGAGCTCGGCGGCGAGCCGCCCGACCGGCACGGTGCCCTCGCGCAGCAGCAGCCGGGCGAGCCGGTCGGGGAGCTCACCGCCGGTCCCGGTGGCCGACCGGGCCCGCAGGCGGTCCGGGTCGACCACGGACACCGGGAGCAGGGGCAGCACCGCGCTGTCCCGCCGGATGGCGCGGGCCAGGGCGGTGACCGCCCACTGCGCGAAGAACACCAGGCGCCGTACGGGCACGTCACGGCGCAGCGTGCAGCCGTTCTCCTGCTCCTCGTCGACGGTGCCGTAGGCGAGCGGGCCGAAGAAGCTGGTCGTCTCGTTCTTCCCGCACAGCCGCTGGAGGTAGGTGTACACCTGCCTCTGGAGGCGGCGCTGCGCGGCGTTCGTACCGCGTTCGGACGCGGCGGTGTAGCGGCGCCACATGTTCTCCCACATGTCCGGGTTGGACACGAACACCGCCTCCTGGACCAGCGGCTCACAGGCTGCGGCGTGCAGCCGGTCCTCGATCCGGGCGTAGCCGTCCCGGTGGACCTGCCGGTACTGCCGCAGCGCTTCGGACCAGGCGTCGAGTGCGTGCCGCAGCCGGCCCTCGGGCACAGCCGGCGCGGCGGCGAGCGTGTGCAGCGCGGCCTCCACCAGCCGGACCCGGGCCAGTGGTTGGCCGTCGAGTGCGTCCTGCACCACGGCCTCGGCTGCGACCAGGCCGGTGGCGGACCGCTCCAGTTCGGGGTCGTCGCCGAGGCCCTCGAACCAGTCGAAGGGCATACCGGTGTGGCGCAGGACGAACTCGCGTCCCAGCTTCCAGCCGCTCACGAGACGCTCACCTGCCGTGCGCCGGTCGTGTCGGCTCCGGAGCCGGCCAGGGCCCCGACCGAGGAGAGCAGGGCCAGGGTCCGTTCCAAGGCGCGGCCCTCGGGGAGCACCTCGGTCAGGCGCTGCCCGCAGCGCAGCGCCGCCAGTCGGCGCCCGAGACGGGGGTCGAGGGTGTGAGTGCGGCGGGTCCGCAGGTCTACCAGCAAGGTTCGGTCGGCCAGGTCGACCACGGTGACGCCCGGTGCGAGGCCGGCCGCGGCCGGTTCCTCCTCCTGTGCGGCGGCCAGGTACGCCCCGGCCACCCGGCCCACCACCGGGGGGTGGCGCTCGGCGAGCAGCGCTGCGATCCCGGGCAGGGCCGGCTCGGGCCGCAGGCCGTCGAACCGGGGAGCGCGCGGCAGGTCCAACTCCGGTGTGCCCGGGCGCAGTGGTACCGGCCGGCCGGCCCAGCTCGCCGTGTCACCGTGCACGGCCGAAGGGGCCAGGTGGAAGGGCCGAGCGCCGACAACCCGCCAAGGCAGGTCCGCCCGCGCCAGCCACGCGGCGGTCGAAGCCAGCTGCTCCTGCGTCGCCCCGGGGGCGCCGATCCACAGTTCGACCAGGACTGCGGCCCCCGCGCCGGTCAGGGCCAGGACCGCCGCCCGCAGCTCTCCGGCGGTGAAGCTGACGCCGTCGGCGGTACGGACCACGTCGTCGTCAGCCGCCACCAAGGCGATGATCGCGACGGCGCAGTCGGACGGCACAGCGGCGGCTTCGGCTGCGGCCACCAGCTCGGCTCCGCTGAGCATGTCTGCCCAGGGCCGGCCGGGTGGGCGGGTGAGCCAGCTCGGTCCGTCCTCGCCGATCGTTGCGAACGCGCCGGTGGTCACCAGGTGGCTGCCGGCCGGCAGGTGCCGCTGCAGCGTCCGCCACTGCCGCCGGGCGAACGCGCCGTCCAGCGCCAGTGGCCGGCCGGCGGCTGCAGCCAGTGCGAACAGCGCGGGCAGTTGCTGGTCCCGGTCGATGAGCAGGGTGGCCTGCCCCGCCGTGACCAGCCGCCCGGCCGCTTGCAGTTCGGGTTCGAACGGGAGGCCGGCCCGTACGGCCCGGGCGATGTCCGCGGCCGACTCCGTGCTGCCGACGGCCAGCGAGAGGTCGCCGAGGCTCAGCGCGACCGGCCGGTCGGCCCGGGTACCGGCCAGCGTGAGGACCAGGTCGAGGGCGAGGAGTCGGCTGACCGGGCCGTGGTCCTCGGTCAGGAACCGTTCCGCGGCCGCGGCCAGGGCCCGCTCGCCGTCCCCGGCCGGGCCCGCCGCCGCCCTCAGCCGGGCCCGCTCCGCCGGTGCGGTCAACCGCTCGACGGCGGCCCGTTGCAGTTCGACGACCCGGTGGCCCGGTGCCCGGTGGCGGAGCGTGGCATCGCTGTGCGGGAGGATGATCAAGTGGGTCATGAGGCCGTGCTCCTCGGCGACGTCTGGGGCGGGCTGGAGGGGCGGGCGAAGACGCAGCGCAGTTCCGCGGTGTGGCGTCCGGAGCCCTCCGTCAGCCACAGGCCGTCCGGGCCGGGCAGCATCTCGCTGACCCGGACCGCGGCGTCCGGGGCCGAGTTGGCGGTGGCCTTGCGGCAGGCCCTGGCCAGGGCCCGGGTGAGTGCGGGGCTTGCCACGTCGGCGAACAGGGGTTTGCGCACCCCCGGCAGGTGGACGAAGACCTGCTCCGGGAGGCCGTACTCGGTCCAGCACCGTCGGGCGGCGAGCACCGCCGCAGCCGTGGCGGGCGGGCCGAGGGCGGCCAAGGCCGGCAGCGGCACTGTCCAGCTCTCCCGCTGGACCACCGCCGCCCCCCAGCGCAGGCGCGGTGTGTGGGCGCCGAGGACGATCCCGGGCGCCCGCAGCCGCAGCGGGGCGAAGGCTGTCTGCACCAGGGTGTCCAGCTCGCCGTTGTGCAGGGCCACCTCGCCACCGAGGGGTGTGCTCCGCAGGCGTACGCGGGTGCCGTCGGACTCCACCACGAGGTCGCGCAGGTCGGCCAGCCAGGGGCTGCCCTGCCCGGAGGTGCCGCCCAGTTCGACCACGGGGCCCGGGAGTTCGAGGGGCGGGATGCCGGTCTGCCGCCTGGCGAGCACGCTGACCGCGGGCACCGGCCCGAAGGCTCCGGCGACCGCGACGTCCCTGGCCGTGCGGACGCGTTCGGCGTCCGGGTGGAACTGGAGGGCCCAGTCCGTCAGCAGGACGGTGTCGTGGACGTCGCCTAGCACCACCTCGTACCGTCCGGCCCGCCAGGCGGCCGTGTCCGTGGCGGCGATCAGCAGGTCGACCGAGCAGACCGCCCCAGACCGTGCCAGCGGGGTCCGCCCTACCAGGTCGGAGAGGGCTGCGGACGCCGCGAGGTCGACCTCGGCTGCCTCCGGGTCGGTGACCGCCGCGCGGAGGGCGGCGGTCAGCTCGGCGTCCTCGGGGTGCGGCCAACCGTCGGCCGCCGCGACCAGTTTCCACAGCGGGAGCTCGCGCGCTCCGAGCCGGCCGGCCAGCGCGTGCCGCGCCAGCTCCCGGCGGCGGTGGGCGAGCGCGGCGAGGAAGTCCAGGGCCGGGAACACCCGGTGCCGGAGGTCCCTGACCGCCGCACCGCCGAGGCGCAGCTCCACCGTCCCCGCGCACTCCTCGCGCAGCGGCAGCCGGTCGGTGTAGAAGGCGCCGGTCCGGTGGCTGCCCCGGCCCGCGCCGGGTGCCGTCCGCAGCGCCCGGTCGAGGAACAGCTGGTGCCGGCGGGCCTTGCCGTCGGCGTCGTCCGCGCAGAAGCCGTCACGGAGCTCCACCAGCGCGGCGAGCTCGGCAGCCAGCGGGCCCGTGCCGGGTATCCCCGCGAGGCGGTGGACCAGAAAGCCCAGCGGGTCCGCCGTGGTGGCCGGCGGGTCGATCTGGTGGGCGACCAGGCCGGCCCGCACCAGGGTGTTCGCCGCCTCGGTGGCCTGGCCCGGGGTCACGGACAGCCGGTCGGCCAGCGCACCCAGGGTGTGCCGGGCGTCGACGAGGGCGAGCAGCCGGGCCGGGAGGGCCTGCGGGTCGCCGGTCCACCGGGCGACGCCCGGGTTGCGGGGCCGCAGGACCAGCCAGGGGCTGACCGGCTCGGCGAACGCGACCGCCTCGGCCAGCGCGGCGACCACCCACGAACCGACGTGGGCGCGGCGGGCCCGCAGGGTGGCCGGTCCGAGCGAGGAGAGGGTGATCCCGTCCGGGGCGTGCTCGTCGAGGGTGGCGTAGTTGATCGGGCCGAAGAAGCTCACCGTCTCGTTCTTGGTGCAGACCCGCTGCAGGAAGGTGGCGATCTGGTGGGTGAGCTGCGCGGTGTGCCCCCGGTGTGCCAGGTCGGCGAGGATCCTCGGGTTGGACACCGCGAGCGCCTCCCGCAGGCGGTCGTCCCGCACCAGGTCCGCGACGCCAACGGCGGCGGCCTCCTCCTCGGCGGCCACCCGGTCCAGGGCCCGGCGGGCCGCGCGCAGTGCGGTGACGGCGGCCACCCAGGGCGGGCTGGCCTTCTCTTCCGGCCCCAGCCGGACGCCGCCGGCCGCGACGACATCCCGCAGCCGGGCGAGCCGGGCCGGCTCCCAGCCCGCCGCGGCCGCCAAGGCCAGCAGCTCGCGCTCGGCGGCGGTCACGGCGGCGGCGGCCCGCGCGGCGGCGGGCAGCCGTAGCCGCTCCACGAGTTCGTAGGGGAAACCTGTCGATCGCAGGATCGCGTCGGGGACCATCGACCACATCAGGCGTCCCTCCGCCCGATCATGGCCAGCCGGAACTCGGACGTGTGCCGACCCGCCCGGCGCTCCAGCCACAACTGGTCCGGCGCCGGCAGCATCTCCTCCACGACGAGGTCGCCGCCCGCGAAGACCCGGAGCACGGACACCGCGAGCGGCGAGGACAGGTCGAGGCAGACCGGCTTCGGCTCGTCGGCGGGCTTGACGAAGACGTGCCGGGGGAGGCCCAGCCGGGCCCGCAGGCCGGCGACGGCGCCCACCGACTGCGGACCGTCGGCCGCCCGCCGCAGTTCCTCCAGCTCCCCGGCCGACAGCCACCAGCGGGCCCGCTGAACCACCACGTCGCCGATCGAGACGCGCGGGCGGCGCCCGTCGAAGCGGACCGGCGGCGGCTCGACCTGCGGCGGCGCGAACGCCCTCAGGTGGGGGTGGTCGTTCTCGCCGGTGTAGAGCACGAGTTGGCCGCCCGGCCCGTGCAGCTCCGGCCCCGACGGGCCGGTGACCACCCGGAGATCGGCGACCGCGACGCAGCGTTCGCGCTCGCGCGTGGCCAGCCCGCTGATCTCGACGAACCGGCCGGGGAACGCCTCGGAGACCAGGCCCTTGTGCTGGCGACGACGCAGCACGGTGGCGATCCGCTCGGGCCCGCCCCAGGGGGTCAGGTCGCGGGCCAGGTCCGCCTGGAGGGCTTCGGCGTCAGGGGCGAAGAGCCCTTGGGAGCCCCAGGCGAAGACGTACGGGTGCATCTCGCCGAGCACCAGCAGCTCGCCGTCGCCGACCCTGGCCAGCATGAGGTCCGGTGAGACGAACCGGGCCGGGGACGGCCCGTCGTCGCCCGGCCCGACCGAGGCGGTCAGGGTCCGGAGGTCGGCGGGGGTGAGCCGGGCCCGGTCGCCGTCGGTCGCGGCCAGCACCAGCGCGGCCAGCCGCTCCTCGAAGGCCCGCTCGGCGGCGAGCTGCGGCGAGGCGGCAGCGTCGGCCGTGGCTGTGGCCGCGGCCAGCCGGTCGGCGAACTCCAGGTAGGGCAGCTCTCCCCCCGCCGTGGCGAGCACCCGCGCGGCGGTGGCCCGGACGCTCCGGTACCGCAGGGCCCCGTACCCTGCGCACAGGTCGAGGTACGGTGCGAGGTCCCCGCTCCACCGCTCGGCGACCTCGGCCCCGATCGTCAGCGGTGCGTCCCCTTCGCACTCCTCGTAGGCGACGAGCCGGTCCGCGTACATCTGCCCGCCGTTGCGCCGGGCAGCAACGCCGGTGAGCCGGCCGAAGCGGCTCTCCAGGGCTCCGAAGGCGCTCTCGCGCGCCGGGGCGCCGGAGGCGTTCGCGTACCGGCGCAGGCTGTCCCGCAGGGCGTCGAGTTCGGCCAGCCAGGGTGAGTGCGGGTCGGCGGCCGCGAGCAGGGCGTGCAGGTCGTCGAGCGGCTGGGGGCGGGCCGACGCGGGTTCGAGGTCCGCCAGCAGCAGGCCGGCTCCGGTCAGCCGCTCGACCCGGTCCCGGACGTCGTGGTCCGGCAGGCCCCGCTCGGCCGCGATCCGGCGGGCGAGGGTGTCGGCGGTGTCAGCGCCGTCGGCGGCGGTCAGGATCGCCCGGTCCAGTGCGCCGAGCCGCCGGACCCGGCCGTTGGGGTCGCGGACGCCGTCGTCCAGGACGGCGACCAAGGGGGTCCGGCGGACCGGGATCAGGCCCGTGAGGCGCGGGTCGGCGGCTATCACGCGCGCGAGCTCGGCCGTCGCCCAGAACGCCAGGAAAGCGTCGTTGCGGCGCACGCCGCTGTCCGTCTCCGGCCCGCCGAGGTAGCCCCGCTGCTCGGGGGTGAACCGGCCGTGCGTCAGCGGGCCGAAGAAGCTGGTGGTCTCGTTCTTGGCGGCCAGGCGCTGCAGGTAGAGGTAGGCGGTGCGCAGGAACTTCCGGTCCCGGGCGCGGGCCGGGCCCTCGCCGTCCGGCGTCCGCACGGCGGCCAGGCGGGCGGCGTGCTCGGCGAACGACGGGGACAGCTGGGCCAGGGCCTCCCTGACCCGGTCGTGGCCGAGCCACAGCAGCAGCCGTTCCTCCTCGGCCCGGGCACTGTGCGAGAGCGTCGCGGTGACCCTCTTCCGGGCCGACTCCGCCTCACGGGCGGCGACGAGGAACCGCTCCAAGGCCGCGCCCAGGTCCTCGGCCCAGCCGGACAGGGCGGCGCAGCGCAGCGCGGCGTCGGTGCCCCGGCGCCGGCCCAACGCGCTCCGGCAACGGGAGAGCGGGCGCAGCAGGGTGCCGTCATCCCCCGCCCGGCGCAGGCGCTCCACCTCGGCCGGGATCTCCCGGCTCAGCAGCAGCTGCCGTTCGGACTCCAGCCGGCGGACGGCGTCGACCAGGTCCTCGACCGCCGGCCCGGTCGGGTCGTCGTCGGGGGCCGCGAGCAGGCCGAACGGGAAGCCGGCCCGGCGCAGGAGGAAGTGCGGCAGCAGCGTCCAGGTGGCCGCGTCGGTACCCGCTCCCATCAGCCGAGGTTCACGTGGTCGAAGGGACGGTTCAGCTTGGTGCGGGGGCGCGGGAGCAGGCTCGCGCACCGGGCCCGGTCACCCGAGGTGATCGCCGCGGCGAGTTCGGTGCCCCGCTCGGGGTAGGTCACCGAGGAGGCCGCCACTGCGGCGAGCCCGAGCTCGGGATCCCGGCCTTCGGCCAGATCGCGTCCCACCCGGGCCAGCGCGTGGCCGTAAGGGTCGGCGAGGTCGCGGGCCGCTTCGGCAGCGGTGCCATACCAGTGCGCGGCCCGGTCGGGGGAATCCGGCAGGAACAGCCCGCCGAGCTCGGTGGCGATCGCGGCCTGGTGGAAGGTGTCGGACAGGCTGTCCCCGGCGGCGTACGCGGCCTCCAGAGCGGTGGTGCCCTCCTCCTGGCGCCCTGCGGCGAGGGCCAGTCCGCCGTGCCGGTAGGCGTGGTGCTTGGTGAACATGGGCCCCCAGGCGGAGCCGACCACGGTGTACTTCTGCCAGGTGGTGAGGGCGCTGTCCACCTTCCCGGCGCGCTCCTGGAGCACGCTGATGTTGGAGATCAGGTTGATCTTCAGATGGACCGAGCTGGAGTCGGATCCGCCGGCGACACAGGCCAGCGCCGCCTTCTCGTCCACCAGCGCCTCACCGAGCCGCCCCTGCGAGAAGGCACACAGCGCCCGGACGTTGTGCAGCCAGCCGCGTTCCCGGCGCACCTGGTCGCTGTCGGTCGGGTGCCGGTCGAGCAGTTCCATGCCTGACGTGGCCCGCCGGGCGCCGGCCGCCGGGTCGCGCAGCATCTTGACCTCGGTGAGTGCCGTGTACAGGGCAGCCTGTGCCCGGAGCTCCACCGAGTGCCGCTCGTCGTCGACGATGCGGGTGAACTCGTCCAGGGCACGTCGGTTGTCGCCGCGGAAGCTGTGCACCATCCCCAGCACCTTGTGGAAGAAGGCGCGGACGTCGGCCGGGCCTCGCAGCAGACCGAGTTCGAACTCGACCGCGTCGGCCAGCGACGATCGCACGCGGTCGCGCCGCAGGACGGCGTCGATCACCGCTCCGTCGAGGCGGGTGCCCGGTCCGCACAGGTCGAGGCCGACCAGCGCGCTGCGGGCCATCACCTCGTAGTCGGCCCGGAAGAAGCCACGCCTGGCGGACTCCACCGCGAAGGCGATCCGGTCTACCGCGGCTCCGTCCTCGTCCAACACCGCTGCGAACAGCAGGGATTCGGGGGTTGCCACGGGTTCGACCGACTGGCTGCCTGCCGTCGGACCGCCCTCGGCCACGACCGGGAGCCGGAGCCGCTCGGCAAGTTGCCGCGGTTCCGGCGACGGCATCCCGGCCCCGGCCAGCGCCTCGCCCAGCGGGCCGCGGCGCTCGATCCCGGAAAGCGCGAGCCGGTCGAGCGCACCGCGCCAGGTCAGGTGCTCGGCCAGCCGGGCCAGGGCGCGCAGGGATGGTGTGTCCCAGGAACCGATGCGGCCGAGCCGCAGTCGCACGTCCTCCTCCACCAGGGTGTCGGCGACCGCGCGGCAGGCCGCCTCGATGACGCGGAAGACCTGCTCGGACTCCCGATGCAGCCGTCGCTCGGACGGGCTCAGCGCGATGTCGGCGATCCCGCGCGGATCACCCTCGTCCCAGGCCGGGACCAGTACCCGGGCCTCCACGGGCGACCTCGCGCAGAGCCGGCTCCGGATCCCGGTCGCCCGGTCTTCGAGCGCCGTCACCACGGCGCGCAGGCCGTCGAACGCCACCGGGGCCGGACAGGACACACTCATGTCCAGGACATTCAGCATTCAGCAATGACCCATCGCAGAAGTTTGCGTTCAGCGGTTCGCCGGAAACCCGGGGCGCAAGGCAGAGCAGGGCATGGCAATGCCCTCCGCACGGTCGGCCGGGAATGCACGTCGGCAAAGGCGGAGAATCTGCGGGACAGTTCGTTCACGCCAATTCGCGGACGGGCCTGGCGAAGCAATGAGAAAAGGTGGGGAAACTGAATTCAACCCAATGGTGCGAGAGGCCCCGCCGCCCGAGCCCGGGATGGCGCAGACAACGCCACACCGAGCACGGTCCGTGCGGCGGAACCTCTCATTCCCCCGTGAGAGCGTTAGCGCCGTACCGATCTTCCGTCAGCTGGCCCGACGTCAGGCCAGGGCGAGCGGAGCGATCTTGTTCTCGATCTCGTCGAGACTGAACTCGATGTCGTCGAGGTCGTCCAGCGCGTCGAATTCGTCCAGGCCATCGGCCTGCTCGGCCACGTTCTCCATAATGGGAACCCCCGATTCCGTGAATTGATTCATGCGCATGCGGTCCGGTCGCAGCGTAGTCAGACTAACCTTGCAATTACTGGGCTGCAAGGGTCCGTACAGACGCAGTGCAATGGATCAGGAGTGTTACCGCCCATGCGGATCTTGTCCACTATTGGTAAAAATCTGGCGTACCGAAGCTTCTGGGGTGCCCGTACGTCCTCCTACATCGGTGATTTCATCACCCTGACCACCGTCGTTCTCTACCTCCAGGGCACCGGGGCCGGCCCGGGCCGACTGGCCATCGCCCTGGCCGCCCGCGCGCTCCCGCAGGCCCTCGGTCCGCTCGCCGGTTCCGTTGCCGACCTGGTGGACGCCCGCAAGCTGATGATCGGGTGCGACCTCGGGCGACTGCTGCTGATCGGCTTCCTCGCCATCGCCCTCCCGCCCTTCCCCGTACTGGTCACCGTGCTGGCCGTCACGTCCCTGCTCTCCACCTTCTTCCTGCCGGCCGGGAAGAGCACCGTCCCGAAGATCGTGCCGCGTGACCAACTGGGCTCCGCCAACGCATTCCTGGGGATGTCGCACAACGTCAGCCTCGCCGTCGGCCCGGCTGTCGGTGCACTGCTGTTCGCGCACAGCGGCCCGCAGACGGCCTTCACCATCGACGCCCTCTCCTTCGCCGTCTCCGCTCTCCTGCTTCTGCGCCTGCCGCCGCTGCCCGGCGCAGCCACCGGCGCCACCGGCAGCACCGCTCCCGCCATGACCGGCGACGGCCGACCGGCGGGCGGAACCCTCGCCGCCTCCCGGGCAGGTGCCCGACGGGTGATCGTCGATATGGCGGAGGGCCTGGCCTACGTGGCCCGGCACCGCACCGCCCGGATCCTCGCGGTCGCCCTGTTCCTCGGCATCTCACTGGCCGGGCTGGACAACGTGGCCCTGGTCTTCCTGTTCCGGACCGAACTCCGCACGGGAGCCGAGGCCGTCGGGCTGGCCTCCAGCCTTTACGGAGCAGCCATGATCGTCGCGCCGCTCCTGCTGCTCCGCGCCACCGGTCGCACCCCCCTGGGCGGCTTCTTCGCCGCCGGCCTGGCAGCCAGTGGCCTCGGCCTGCTGCTGACCGGCGTGTCGCCCACCGCGGCCGTGGCCGTCGCCTGCTACGCGATCGCCGGCGTCGGCAACGGGCTGGAGAACGTGGCCTGCGACACCCTCCTCGGCCGGACCATCCCCGAGCAGCTGCTCGGCAGGGTCTTCGGCGCGATCTACGGCCCGATCTTCCTCGCCGAGACCGTCGCGGCGGGCCTGGGCAGCGCCCTGCTGGTCGTCATGTCCCCCCGCAGCGTCTTCGTGGCGGCCGGCTGCGGACTGCTCGTACTCTGCATCGGCGTCAGGATCGCGCTCTCCCCCGGCACCCGGTCGGCACCGTCCGCGACCGGCCACCCCGACACCGACAGCAGCCGCCCGCACGAGCCCGACCCGGCCTGACGCCGCGGGGCTCCACCGGGCGGGCACCCGGCACCGGCGGTCACCGTCGGCGCCGCCCTCCTGGCGCGGTCGGCACCGTACGACTGACGCCGCGGCCGGGGGTCCGGCGTTCTGTCATACCCGTATGCGGGACCACCGTAGTCGGGCCGGCACCTCAGAATCCTGCGCCGCGTGTCTGTGCGGCCGGGACGTCAGCGGGAAGTCCGTCAGCGGGAAGTCCCAGTGCCGCAGGCTCGTCGTGCCCGGGGCAGCTCAACTGGTGCGCCAAGTCGTCGGCTACTGCGGGCAGCCCTCGGCGTTCCGGCTCGGATCGGCCTCGGCATCCCGGCGGTCCAGAGCCTCTGCGGTCGCGGGGTACTTGGCGCGGAGCCGGTCCCGGAGGGACTGGGCAGGCTTGCCGGCTGCCGATCCCGCGTCTGGTTGCGCCCCCGGGCCGGGGACCACGACTCCGGGGGCACGCAGCTGCGTCAGCTCCGCTTCCAGCTCGGCGACACGGGCCTCGAGTCGCTGCACGTCTCGGGTCGCATCCTTGTATCCCTCCTGGTTGCGCCTGGCGAGGTGTGTGAGGGTGTCCACCCGGTCCGCGAAGGCGTCGCGTTCGGCTGCGATCGACTGCACGACCTGGCCGGCGATGACTGCGGCAATCCAGTCGACCCATTCGTTGATGCGCTCGGTGCCCGGGTCGCCGATCAGCTCGACATCCTGCAGGCCTTTGAGCATGGCCGGGCGGATGGTGTCGGCGATGCGCTGCTGCGGGCCGGGCTGCTCGGTCACAGCTGCTCCTCGATGACGATTCGGACGGCTTCGCCGACCGCTCTGGTGCGGCTGGTGTCGGGGAACCGATCCTCCCACGCGCCGGCTGTCCATTCGACGCGAGCCGGCGAGCGAGCCTGCGCGGCCGTGCAGTCCACGCTCTTCCTTGCCCGCCCAACGGCGGTCCGGGGTCAGCGAGTGATCGAGATCGCGAAGGGGACGAATCCGCTGGAGCGGATCACGTGGGGTACGAACAGGATCGCGGCCTCCGTGGCGCGGGCGGTCCGAATCCCGCCGAGGTCGGTGATCCACTCCTCGTGCCAGCCGAGGTCGGTGAGGAGTTCGCGGACGGCCTGCTTGGCCCCGGGGTCCTCGCCGGAGACGAACACCGTGGGCGTCTGGGTGAGCGTGGCCGGCGCGGTCATCACCGGGAAGAGCATGGTGTTGAGTGTCTTGACGACGTGTGTTTCGGGGAGCGCTTCCTGGAGTTGCTCGGCGAGACTCGAACCGGGGTAGAGCAGGTCGGCGGGCAGTCCGTCCGGTCCGTCGATGGTGGCGTTGGAGACGTCGACGAGGATCTTGTCGCGAAGTTCGTCGCGCAGGGCGGCGAGTCGGTCCAGGGAGCCGGCGCCCGGGGTGGCGTTGATGACGATCCGGGCTGTTCGGGCGGCGTCGGCGGCGGCGCCCGGCGCGCGGTCCGCCACGGTCACCTCATATCCTGCCCGGGTGAGGGCGGTGGCCAGGTTGCCGCCGACGCGGCCGTTTCCGAGAACGGCGATCGTGGTCATGATGATCTGGTCCTTCCGTGCGTGCGGGTTGTGGTGCGGAGTCAGCGGTGCGCAGTCAGCGGTGCGCAGTCAGCGTGAAAGCGTGGCGACGGCCTCGGCGTGGACGCCGGGCGCGGCGGCCAGGAAGCTTTCGCTCTGCGGGGTCCAGGGGCGGCCCTCGGCGTCGGAGATCCGTCCGCCGGCCTCGGTGACGAGGAGCGCGCCGGGCAGCAGGTCCGCTCGGGCGCCGGCGAACTGCCAGAAGGCGTCGAGCCGGCCGGCGGCCACGTTCAGCAGGTGCAGGGTCGCGGGCACGGCGACGCGGACGACGAGTGCGTCGAAGAGCATCGCGGTGATCGAGGAGCCGACGCGCCGCACGACCTTCTCGTCCTCGTCGGGCCGGGCCTGGCTGGTGGCCACGATGCTCAGGCCGAGGTCCGCGGTCCCGGAGACGTTCAGCGGCCGGCCGTCGAGGTGGGCTCCCGCGCCGGTGAGCGCGGTGTAGGTCTCGCCGGTCAACGGCAGGTGGACCACGGTGAGCACCGGCTGGTTGTCCCGCACGAGGGTGGCGGTCACCGCCCACTCCGGCAGGGCGTGCAGGTGGTTGACGTTGCCTTCGGCCGGATCCACGACCCACCACTCGCCGGGCGGCAGCGCCCCGCCGTCCAGCTCGTCCTCCACCCAGCCGGCGTCCGGGCGCAGGCTCGTGAGGCGGGGACGCAGGATGCCGAGGGCCCTGTCGTCGTTGGCGGCGAGCGCGCTCATCAGCTCTTCGCGGGTCCGGTAGGGGACCCCCTCGCCGTACCGCTCGCGCAGTGCCGAACCGGCCTCACGCACGGCGACCGCGGTCCGGTCGAGCAGCTCGGCGTCGGAGACGGTGGCGTCAGTGCTCTGAAGCGTTTCGGACATGGTGGAACTCCCGTCTGAGAAAGGGGCGTTGAAGAGGATTTCGGGCCAGGACGCGCGTTCCGTCCTGCGCCGTGGTGACGACGCTATCCACCCCCTCCGTTAACATCAAATGCATGTCAAGCATGGCTGGGATTACTCCCATGCAACTGGATCTGAATCTGCTCACCGCGCTCGACGCGCTGCTGGAGGAGGGCAGCGTGGCCGGGGCGGCAGCACGACTGCACGTCACCGCCCCCGCGATGAGCCGGAGTCTGGGCCGGATCCGGCGCACGACCGGGGACCAGATCCTGGTGCGCACCGGCCGCACCATGACCCCGACGCCCTATGCGATCGCCGTCCGGGCGCAGGTGCACGAGCTGCTGCACCAGGTCCGGGGCGTGCTGGCCCCGAGCCGTGAACTCGATCCGGCGACGCTGGAACGCACCTTCACCCTCCGCTGGCACGATTCCCTGGTCGCCATGAGTGGCCCCGCGCTGCTCGCGGCCGTACGCGGACAGGCCCCGGGCGTGCGACTGCGCTTCGTCGCGGAATCGAGCACCGACACCCCCGAACTGCGCCGCGGCGAGGTCGATCTGGAGGCGAACGCCAACCGCCCGGGCGCACCCGACATCCGCGCCGAGCAGGTGGGCGAGACCCGCCTCGTCGCCGTCCTGAGGCAGGGACACCCCCTCACCCGCGCCCGCACCGTCACCGCGCAGCAGTACGCCGCCGCCGAACACGTCACCGTCTCGCGACGCGGAAACCTCGGCAACGCCGTCGACGACGCCCTCGCTCGGCTCGGCCTCACCCGCCGCGTGGTGGCGGCCGCCCCCACCGAAGCGGCCGCGCTGCAGTTCGCGCGCGACACCGACCTCCTGATCACCGTCCCCGAAATCACCACACGCACCGCGGCCGCCGACCTCGGCCTGGCCGTACTCCCCCTGCCGCTCGAACTCCCCTCGGCACCGGTGTACCTGTCATGGCACCAGCGCTACGACACCGACCACGCCCACACCTGGCTGCGCGCACTGGCGCGAACCGCACTGGCCACCCGCGGAGCGTCGTAGCCGACGCCGTACGGCCGCGCGCCGCACCTGTCCGGCACGACCGTCCGGGCGCGGCCGGGCCCTCCCACTCCGAGCGCCTCGAACACCCTGCCTTCTGCGGAAACTCTGAGGCGCAGCTGCTGCTGGCCGCGTCATCCAGATGGCCTCTCGGCCTATGCCAAGAGGCCATCCATCCCACAGCACCTGGAGGCCAACTACCTTGGGCGGTATTCCCGCTGGGTGGCGATCAGGTCGCGGTACCAGGCATAGGAGGCCTTCGGGGTGCGGCGCTGGGTCTCGAAGTCGACGTGCACCAGGCCGAATCTCTGACTGAACCCCTCGGCCCGCTGCCGGTACAGCCGCAGGCATCGTCGGCACTGGTAGCCCAAGGGGCACGGGCCTCATCGGCCGGCGGCCACCCGCACGGCTACCGTACCAGCGGCCGGTTCCGGGTAGCTCCGAGTCCGCCGCGAGTGCACCCGGAACCGCGAAGCACGGCTGCGGCTCCACAAGGGCGACGACACCCTTTCGGTACGGCCAAGGCTTCCGCCATGGACACCAGCCAGCGTGTGGACACCACCACTCAGGCCGATGTCCCGGTTCTGCCAACCGCCATCAGGACCGCCGGTGGCGCATTCGCAGAGCTGAACACACTCGGGGCAGTTCTCTTCTGTCACCGCCAGCCCACTCGCCGTCGCCGAAGTTGGCCGCCACACGATCGGAGTGGTCCTCATGTCCGGGTGCCAGGGCACCGAGCAGGCCGAGGAGGACGAGCAGTTCGCGCTGCACCGCGGGCGTGAACAGCTCCCGTTCCTCGTCGTCCGACTTCACCTCGATCCCGCCCACCGCCGAGCTCGATACAGCCGCACAGGATGTCGGCTCGAGGCACCCCAGCACGCCCGGGGAAACGGCGCACAACCCGCGCACACACCAAACACTTCCGCGCGCCCGTACGCCCGCGCCGTTCACGTCAATCGCCGTCCTGTTTCCGCCAAAGGGCGGATCCGTAGACATGGTCCTGTACTACGCTCGTCACTCCGCGTGCGAATCGACACGCGGACTGTTGCGAGGGGGAGTCGTGGAAGAGCTTCAGGAAGCACAACACCGGATCGAGTTCCTGGACAGCGACCCGCTGCGGGCACGGCGAGAGGCCCGCGAGCTGACCGCAGCGCTCTCCACTCGCGCAATCGAGGCAACTCTCCGCCTTCCCGGCGCCCAGCCTGCGGCCGCCACCGACAAGGGATCCGACGTGGCGGAGTTGGTCGGGGTACTGATCTCCGGTGGTTCCCTCGTCGTCTCAGTCGTGCAGACCTGGCTCTCGCGCGTTCCCAACCGCACGATCAGCATCACGCGGCGTTCGGACGGTGCGACGCTCACAGTCTCAGGCAGGCAGGCGCGCGAAGACGCAACCCTCCTGGAGAGCTTCCTCGCCGAGGGCTCCGCAGGTCGGGAGGAACAGGACGACTCCGCCGAGTCCGAAAGCTGAGCCCGCGCATGGACAACGACCGCTACGCACTCCTCCTTGGTGTCTCGACCTACGAGAGCGACTCCTACCACGACCTCCCCTCCGTCCGGGCCGACCTGCACTACATGCGCGCCGTGTTGGAGAGCACGGAGATCGGGATGTACAACGAGTGCGCCGTGGTGGCCGAGCCCACCCGGGCAGAAATGCTGCGCGCACTCGAGGACTTCCTGGCAGAACGCCAACAGAGCGAGACGGCGCTGGTTTACTTCAGCGGCCATGGGGAGTTCTGCGAGGAGGACAACCAGCTCTACTTCCTCACGCAGGACTCCGACCGCTCGAACCTCCCGGGAACGGCAGTCTCCGCCGAATTCCTGGAGCAGACCCTTCAGGAGTGCCGGGCCGCCTCGAAGATCGTCCTGCTGGACTGCTGCTCCAGCGGCTCCGTGGTTCAGGGGTGGACCGCCAAGGGCGCCGAACCGGACCACTCCCCCGACGGAGCGGAGCAACCGTACTCGGGCGTTGCCCGCAGCACCCTCCTGCACCCGACCGGGGTGTACTTCATCACTGCCTCAGACGCACTTCAGGCAGCCTCGGCCATGGCACCGCCCGGTTCGACGCTCGGGACGTCCCGCTTCACGGGTGAGATCGTCGAAGGACTGCGCAACGGGCGTATCAAGGACGGTGGGTGGATCAGCCCGGATGACCTCTTCACCTACCTCACCCAACAGATGGCGCGCAGTGGCGTGCCCGAGGAGCAACGCCCCACCAAGTCCACAATCCGTGCCACCCGGAACCTCCCGTTCGCCCGCTCAGTGGCCCAGCCCGTCTTCTTGCCGCCCGCGCCCGGGCAAAGTCCGCAGGGAGAGGCCCCCTCGTCCTCCCTGCTCAAGGCGCGGCTCCGGGCAACAGCCGAGGAGAGTGCTGGTGCCGATTGGCAACGGCTCATCGGCTACTACGTCGGCTGCATCGCCGCCGAGGCGGCCTCGGAAATGCTCCCCCAACGTGACGGCGGCGAAGGGAGCAGCTACTTCCTGCTCGGCTCCGGTGCGGAACTGATCCAAAGCGGCCTGGAGCGCTCTTTCCGCGCACCCCGGATCCCGGAGCGCAGGGATGGCCGGGAGAACGAGTTCTGGTACGGGTACCCAGCGATCTCCCTGCCGACCGAGGAGAGCGCCAACCGCGGCCGGCTATCCGTGCGTGTGGCGCCCCTCCTGCTCCAGCAGATGGAACTCGCCCCGGACGAGGAGGGTCGATCCACGCTCCGGCCAAGCGGTGTGCCGTCCTTGCACAGCGGGCTCCTCACACAGCTCATGACCGTGGAGGAGGCCGCAGAACTCGTTGCCCGCTGGCAGCCCGCCTGGCAGGAGGGCAACGGGGCCCAGATGCTCCGGGCCGTCCGCGAGCTGCTGGCGGAACTCAGGCTGCCGGAGCTCGAGCCTTTGGATCTGTCTGCGCTGACTCGGGAAGGCGTTGTCACCACACTTCGCCCCGGTGCCCATAACACCGCCATGTTGCTGGTGACGTCGGGCTCCAACCAGATGACCCAGGGACTCGTGGGCAATCTGGACTACATGGCCGCTCACCCGCACTTGATCCGCGGTACGGCTCTGGAATCCCTGCTGTCCGGTCAGCGCCTCGACTCCACGACTGGCGGACCCGTCACCGTGGTGGCCTCCGGCCCGTGCAACGAGAGCCAGGAGGCGGTGATCCGCTCGGCCATGGAAAACGCTGTCACCGTTGCCACCGGTCCGCCAGGTACCGGGAAGAGCGAGGTGGTGACTGCACTCGTCGAGACGTGTGCCCAGGCGGGGCAGTCGGTCCTCGTGGCCTCTACGAACAACGAGGCGGTCAACGTTGTCGCGACCCGTTGCGAGGACATCGCGCCCGGCCTGTTGATCCGTACCGGGAACTCCAAGGCGCTGCAGGAGGAGGCCACGAAGCTGGAGCGGCTCCTCCGCGAAACCCCCCGACCGCCCGGACGGAGTTCGGCCACTGTCGCGGGTGAACTCCGCATAGTCGCTACCCGACTCGGCGACCAGCGCCGGTCAATGGGGCGACACGTACTGAAGGAACTCCAGCTAACGGAGCTCCATCGCCTGCGTGAGTCCCACGCGAAGTCGCTCGATGTACCCGGCAGTGTCCTCTCAGCCGCGTGGGCGAACGATGATGAGGCTCTCCAGCGATGGGAAGACCGGGCACGCAGCGCCCTTCGAGCACGGTGGGTGGCTCCTGGCTGGCGCCGATCACGCGCAACGGCCGCCTTCGTCAAGGCTGCTACTGCGGGCACCGGCTCACCGTGGCCGATCTCCGTAACCGGAGACCGTGAAATCCTGACCAGGCTGGCCGACTTCACCGTGATCGAAGCCGAGTTGAGGGGTCTTCTGTCACAAGTGAACGCTGCAGACGACCAGACCATGGCAGCGGGGTTGTCGACCATCGCCAGCCGGCTCTCCGCACTGTCCGTCGAGGCTTCGCAGTCCAAGTCCTCAGAAGCCCTCCGTGCGGCGCGGGAGGCGATGGACGAGCGGCTTCAGGCACTTCGCCAACGGAAGTCCTTCCAGAAGAGCCAGAAGCAACTGCTGAGGCATATCAAGGGTTGGGCCATCAGCACGCACTCGGTGCGCCAGTTGGAGCAGTCGCCGAAGCTCTTCGACCTGGTCATCATCGACGAGGCCAGCCAGTGTTCCGTCCCATCAATCCTCCCGCTACTGTTGCGTGCCAAGCGGGCACTGATCATCGGCGATCCCATGCAACTCGGGCACATCGCCTCGATCTCACCCCGACAGGAGAGGGTTGCCAGGGAGCGGGCTGGTCTGAGCGCCGCCTGGTTGGAGGAACACCGGCTCTCCTACCGGACGCACTCCTCGTACGACGCCGCCCGCTCGGGAGCGTCGTCGACTCTGCTACTCGATGAACACTATCGCTGTCACCCCGAGATCGCGGATGTCGTGAACGGCTACTGCTATGCGGGGCGGCTGAAAGTACTCACCGATGTCCGGGCCCAGCTGCCGGCCGTGGACCTGACGGGGAGCCCTGGTCCCGGAGCCGTACTGTCGTGGGTCGACGTACCCACCGGGGAATCCGCCCGGGGCGGGCGCGGGGGCTCCTGGTGCAACACCATGGAAGCGTCGGCCGTCGAACGAGTGGTGGCCGAGCTGTTGAGCCGTCTGCCTGCCGATGCAAAGATCGGCGTCGTCACGCCCTTCCGGGCCCAGAAGGAATTCCTGGAGCGGAGACTGCGCGACGACCGCGTCCTGGTCGGAACGGTCCACGCCTTCCAAGGCGGCCAGCGCGACGTCATGGTCCTCACCCTTGTCGCCACCGACAACGCGCCGAAGACCACAATCCACTGGGTGGCGAGCCAGATGAACCTCTGGAACGTTGCCATCACCCGTTCCAAGTCTCAGCTGATCACGGTCGGCCACCGTGCGTTCTGGCAACAGCACCCCGGGCTGCCAGCCGAGTTGGCGAGCCGGTCGGTTCCGGTGGACCTCGACCGAACCACCGGGGCGACTCTGCTCGATCACGTGCCCATTTCCTCGGCCGCGATGTCCGCAAGGCGCACTGACCTCGCCGACCGGCTCCAGGCCCACCTCGACGACCACGGGATCCATACTGTGGAACGTTCGTCTCTCGTCGGGGGCACGACCGTCGACTTCGTGGTCACGACACGCGACCCGGACTCGGGAAATGACGAGAACGTCGTGCTGGTCATCGACGAAGGCCCGCGAGACGACGAGGAGCCGGGGCGCCACCTGCGTCTCACACAGGCTCGCTGCGATCTTCTCGTAGGACTGCCTTCGGGTGGGGTCGGGGCCAAATCGGCGCCAGTCAGTCGGAGCATCCGCATTCCGGCATGGCGCATCCTGGCCGGAAAAGGTGTACCAGGTCTCACCAGTTGAGCATGCAGGATCCCTCGGAATCAACGCGCCTGGTCGGCGAACGACGGCCAGGCGCCCCTCCGTTCAGCCGCGTAGCAGTCCACCGGTGGACCTCACTTCCTCGGCACAGCATGCCCCAGGCCGCTTCACGCTGCACGAGTCTCTCGGCGCGGAACTCCTACCGGGTGGGCACGCACTGGTGAGCGCCCCCGGATTCGCAAGACCCCCGTCCCGCACGTCCAACCCGCGGCTGAACCGCTGGCGATGGGCTGCGGACTTGTCGAACACCCTGTCTTCTGCGCAGTGTCTGGGCAGACCTACTACGGGCCGCGCCCTCCAGATGGCCCCTCGGCCGATACCAGGAGGCCATGCATCCTGCAGCCTCCGTGAGGCCAACTACCTTGAATGATAAGCACGGTGAGTAGCAATCAGGCCCCGGTACCAGCCGTACGACGCCTTCGGAGTGCGGCGCTGGGTCTCGAAGTCGACGTGCACCAGCCCGAACCTTTGATGGAACCCCTCCGCCCACTCGAAATTGTCGATCAGGGACCAGGTGAAGTAGCCGCGGACGTCCACGCCTTCGGCGACCGCTGCCGCGAGGGCGTCGAGGTGGCCGGCCAGGTAGTCGATGCGGGGCTGGTCGTCGATGGTGCCGTCCGGGGCGGGCTCGTCGGCGACCGAGCAGCCGTTCTCGGTGATGGTGATCGGGGGCAGCGCGGCGCCGTAGCGATCGCGTAGGGCGAGCAGGAGTTCGCGCAGGCCGTCCGGAACGACCGGCCAGCCGAAGGCCGTTCGCGGGACACCCTCGATCTCGGCCTCGGCGAAGGGGAGTTCGCCGGGCTCGGCCGGGGCGGCGATCCGGGTCGGGTTGTAGTAGTTGAGGCCGAGGCCGTCCAGCCCGGGGACGGCGATGAGCTCCAGGTCGCCGGCGCGGACGCTGCCGCCGAGGTCCTCGCTGACGCCGAACGCGCTCAGGTCCGGGTAGCGACCCAGCAGCAGCGGGTCGGTGAACAGCCGGTTGTGCAGCGCGTCATACGCGGCGGCGGCCGCCAGGTCGGCTGGGGAGTCGCTCGCCGGCCAGACCGGGGTGAGGTTGTTGGCGATCAGCACCTCGTGCCCCCGCTCGTGCAGCGCCGCGGCCGCCAGCCCGTGCCCGAGGAGTTGGTGGTGGGCAGCCGGTAGCGCATCGAGCATCAGCGTGCGGCCCGGCGCATGGATCCCGAGCGCGTAGCCGAACACCATGTGCACGAAAGGCTCGTTGAGCGTGATCCAGGCCGGGATCCGGTCACCGAGCCGGTCCGCGACGATCTCGGCGTACTCGGCGAAGCGGTAGGCGGTGTCCCGCGCCAGCCAGCCGCCGCCGTCCTCCAGGGCCTGCGGCAGGTCCCAGTGGAACAGGGTCGGCAGAGGGGTGATGCCGGCGCCGAGCAGGCCGTCCACCAGCCGGTCGTAGAAGTCGAGCCCGCCGACGTTGGGCGCACCGGCGCCGGTGGGCTGGATCCTGGGCCAGGCGATCGAGAAGCGGTAGCCGTCCAGCCCCAGGCCCCGCATCAACTCCACGTCCTCAGGCCAGCGGTGGTAGTGGTCGCAGGCCACCGCCCCGGTGGACCCGTCCCGCACTGCACCGGGCCGGGCGGCGAACACATCCCAGATCGAAGGCCCACGCCCGTCCTCGTCGACCGCCCCCTCGACCTGGTAGGCAGCGGTCGAAACACCCCAGCGGAAGCCCGCCGGAAGATCAAGACGGTTCACCATGCCCTGGCCCCTTTCTGAAACGCGAGGAACCCTCATGTTAACGGAATAGGACTCAACCACCAGAGACAGCACGGCGATTCAGGGACCGGATGTGCGACAGAGCTCTCGTCGGCACGCCACCTGCCAGATCCGGCAGGGGCCGCAGGCACGGCAGAGCGGCGTACTCAGATCGGACGCGACGGGCCGGGGCCGCACCGGCAGCTGATCGGGCAACCTCCGGGCGCGGACGTCCCCTGCCCCGCCCGCGATCACCTCTCCCAGAGCGCGAGCGTCCGCCCTGCCTCCGTGGAGGTCTGGCGACGGGCCACTCGCTGCCGGCCGGCTCTTGTCTTGCACAGGGGTCCACACCGCAGCCGCGCCTGGATCAGCCTCTCCCCCGGAGTCATGGCCGCCCTCCACCGCCAAGCACACATCCAGATGGCCGCCCCCGGCAGCCCATTCGAGGGCCTCGTCTTCGCCCGCCCCGGCGGCCGACTTCTCTCCCCCCATGAGCGGCCTTCACGAGCAACCCCTTGCCCGCCTGTCGCTGCAGGTTTTGCCCGGCCACCCAAGGCATGTCATCATTTGAAGACATCAATCGATGACATCAGATGATGACATCTCCTGGCCGCCAGCCGCGGAGATGCCGGGGGCCGCCTCCCAGCCAACCGGTCCAGCTACTCGATCTCCCACGAAGGAGGGCGCGCCCATGCAGACGCCGACGGGCACCTCGATGCGACGTGAGCGGGCTCTGGTGCCCGTCCTGGTGTTCCTCAGCGCCGTGGTGGCGGTGATCAGCAGTCTCGGCGCGCCGATGATCCCCACCATCGCGGCGGTCGACCACGTCTCGCTCTCCGAGGCCCAGTGGTCGCTGACCATAACGATGCTCGTCGGGGCGGTCGCCACCCCGGTGCTCGGCCGTCTGGGAGACGGGCCGCACCGCCGTACGGTCACCCTCACCGCCGCCGCCGTGGTGGTGGTCGGCAGCGTGCTGGCCGCGCTGCCGCTCGGCTTCGGCTGGCTCGTCGCAGGGCGCGCGCTGCAGGGCGTCGGGCTCGGGCTGACCCCGCTGGCCATCGCCACCGCGCGGGACAGCCTGTCCGGCGCGGCCTCCCGCTCGACGGTCGCGCTCCTCTCCGTCGCCACCGTCGCCGGCATCGGCCTCGGCTACCCGATCACCGGCCTGATCGCCGAGGCCTTCGGCATCCACGCGGGCTTCTGGTTCGGCGCCGTGATCAGCGCCCTGGCCCTGCTGCTGGCCGCCCTGGTCCTGCCCTCGACGGCAGAGCGCGAGCGGCGCCCGCTGGACGCGCTCGGCGCCGTCCTGCTCGGCCTGGCCCTGGTCGGACTGCTGCTCGTGCTCAGCGAGGGCGAGACCTGGGGCTGGGGCAGCGGCCGGCTGTGGACGGTGACGGCCGCCTCCCTCCTGCTGCTGGTCGGCTGGGTGTGGCACGAGCTGCGCACCGCCCACCCGCTGGTCGACCTGCGCGCGCTGCGCAACCCCGTCGTCCTGACCGCGGACGTGGCCGGCCTGGTCGCGGGCACCGGAATGTACCTGCTGATGTCGATGGTGATCCGCTACGTCCAGACCCCGACCGGCACCGGCTACGGTCTCGGTGCCTCGGTCGTGGTCGCCGGCCTCGTACTCCTGCCGTTCTCAGCGGCCAGCCTGCTCTCCAGCAAGGTCGTCCCCGGCCTCGCCCGGCGCACCTCCTCCACCCTGGTGCTCCCGCTGGGCTGTGCGCTCGCGCTGGTCTCGACGCTGCTCTTCCTGCTCGCCCGCGACCACCTTTGGGAGCACCTGGTGGTGATGGGGATCGCCGGCCTGGGCGTCGGCTGCACCTTCGCCGTGATGCCGGGGCTGATCGTCAAGGCGGTGCCCGCCCACGAGGTCGGCAGTGCGGTCAGCTTCAACCAGGTGCTGCGCTACGTCGGCTACTCCACCGGCAGCGCGCTGTGCGGCGCCGTACTCCAGGCCCACACCGCGCCAGGCCACCAGTTGCCCGCCGACAGCGGTTACCGGGACGCGGCACTGATCGGCTGCGCGGTGTGGGTGGTGATCGGTCTGGCTACGATCGTCCTGCCGCGGCTCGGTGCCGCGACCGCCGCCCGCGGGGGCGCGCGCGTGGACGAGGAGCTGATCGTGGAAGAGAGCATCGCCGACGGAGTGGCCGGTGGCGGCGAGGTGCCCGCCCTGCGCGCCGGGGCCGTACGGTGACCGCAGAGCCCCGGCGCCGCGACGCCGCCCGAAGCCGCGAAGTCCTGATCCAGGCGGCGACGGAACTCTTCGCCGAGCGCGGCTTCGAACGCACCACCATCCGCGAGATCGGTGAACGGGCCGGCGTGGACCCGGCGCTGATCGCCCGGTACTTCGGCGGCAAGACCCAGCTCTACCTGGCCACCGTCCGTGACGAGCTGGGCGACACGGCACCGGCCGACCTACTACAGGAGGATCGGCTGCGCAGCCTGCTGGAGCGGTTCACCCAGCGCGGCCCCGGCCCGACCTTCCAGGCCGCGGTGCTGCCCGGCGACAACACCGAGGTACAGCAGGCAGCCCGCACCTACCTCCACGAACGACTGGTCCAACCCCTGCACGACCGCTTCACCGCCGAACAGGCGGACCGGCCGCAGCTACGAGCCGAACTGGCGGCAGCGGCCTTCATCGGCATCGTCCTGGCCCGCGCCGGGGGCGCGTTCGACGAACTCACCGCGACCGACCCCGAGGAACTGCTCCCCCTCCTGCACGACCTCCTCGCCGCCAGCCGACCCACCCAGTAGACCCGTCCGCCGCCGCCGGCCCGACCGGCCCACAAGCCGAGCCGGACGGTCGTCTCACGATCACACCGGCCCCGCCCGGGTGCTGCGCCGGTGGCGGGTCTACCGGCTCGGCGCCGGCACCGGATAGCGATCAGGGGGACTGGCTGTCGCCAGCCCACAACGGCATGTTGCCTCACGCCTGCATTGATGATCTCGCTGCGACAGCCTGGAGTTCGATCATCAGGTCCTGTTCACGACCGCGATGCCCACAGCGCTCGCCGGCAGTACCGACGGGCTGTCAACAACCTGCGCGCCGCCGGCGCCGAAGCGTACGGCCTGCAGGCGGTTGTCCGTCGCGTCGCGGACGTAGAGGACGTCGCCGCGGCCGAGTGCCTCGTCGGTCGGGTGGCCGCCTACGGTGGCGGCGATCGGGGCGGTCAGGGTCAGGGCGCCGCTGCGGACCGAGTAGGTGGAGATCGTCCCGGTGGCGGCGTTGGCCACGTAGGCGGTACCGGTGGCGTGCGAGACCACCAACCAGCAGGCAGCGCCGCCGCCGTCCGGCAGGTAGGCGAGTTGGCGGGCCGTGCCGGAGGCGACCGAGTACGTGGTGACCGCGCTGGCCGCCGCGTCGGAGACCACCGCGTCACCCCGGTTGTCGAAGTCGAAGCCGAACGGTACGGCGGCCGCCGAGGCGGTGCGGGAGGCGGCGGAGGCCATGCCGTGGCGGTCCACGGTGAAGGTGTCGAGGGAGTTGCTGCCCTTCTCGGTGACGACCAGGCGGCTGCCGTCGGGCGAGAAGGCGACCTCGGCCGCCCCGGCCGCGCCCGCGGACAGGACCTGGGTCGAACCGGCCAGCGGCGCGAGCACGCCGTGGTGCAGGCGGAAGCCGGCTATCGTGCCGCTGCCGGCGTTGAGGACGTAGACCAGGTCGCCGTGCACGGTCACGCTCACCGGGCGGGTGCCACCGGAGGCCACCGTGGAGAGGGCGGTCAGGGTGCCATCCTCGGCAACCCGCAGCGCGGTCACGGAGTTCGAACCCGCGTTGACGGCGAGCAGGACCCGGCCGTGCTCGGCGGGCACGACCGCGCCCTGCGAGCCGAGGCCCGCGTCCGAGCCGAGATCTCCGGTCGGATAGGAGCCGGCCGGGGTCAGCACACCGTCGAGGTCGTGGAAGGCCAGCACGGTGTTGCCCGCCGCCGCGTTGGACAGCGTGTACACGGTGGCCGCGCGGCCGGTCGACGCGGACGCGACTCCAGGGGCTCCGGCGACCGCCAGGGCGCCGCCCAGCACGGCGGCGACGGCCAGGGCAGCACGGACGCGAAGGTTCCTCGCAGTGATACTCACGCCAAACTCCTCGGGAGGAAGGGGATTTCGTGATGCCCACACTGCTACCCGCCGGGCTGTCGTGGGAGCCCGAAAGCATGACCGAAAGAACCCCGTAATGACTGCCCGTCAGCACGCGCGGGCCCGGCCCGGCCGAGGTTCTGCTCGGGATCCCAGGGCGGGCCATCCGTCCCTGCGGTGGCGCAGGACCGTGCCACGCGCTCGCGCAGGTCGGCGAGCCGCTGCTTCTTCGCCGCGAGGGACTCCATGTGCAGGCCGATCCGGTCGCGGGCGGCCTCCCCTGCGGGCCCGAGGTCCCCGCGTTCCATGAGGCGCAGGGCGCGGAGCATCGGGACGAGCACGCGGTCGTGGTGGACGGCGACGTCGTAGAGGCCCGAGAGGACGAAGCGGGCGGCCTGGGTTCGGAAGGCCGGCATGCCGTGGCCGGGGAGCCGGAACGTGTCGATGACGTCGGCGAAGGCACGGGCCATCAGGTCCGGGTTCACCTCGAATGCGGCGGCGCACAGGGTCCGGTAGGCGCGGCCGGCGGCGAGCTGCCGCCCGATCACCTATCCAGCGGGCGCCGACACCGCCGCAGAAGCGCCCAGGAGCCGCAGTGCGTCGTCCAGCGTGCTGTTGGCGGACAGACTCCCGAGTCGCTCCAGCAGCTGGTGACCGGTGCGCTCCTGGAGCATCACGACCCATTCCATCAGCGCCAACGAGTCGAGCCCCAGGTCGGCGAAGGTCGCCATCGGTCCGATCTCCTCGCGCGGCACCTTGAAGTGGGAGCACAGCACGTCGACGAGGAGCGTCTCGTCGAGTTCGGGGGTCGTCTCATCGTGCATGGCTGTCTCTCCTCGCTCGGTCTCCGCTGTCCGCGGGAGGCGGTTGTCTCTGTGGGTCAGGACCTGGTCAGGACGAGGACGGCGTTGTGGCCGCCGAAGCCGTAGGAGTTGCTGGCGACGGCGTCGATCCGGACGGGCCGGGCCTTCTTGCTGACGACGTCGAGGTCGATGTCGGGATCGATCCGGTGCAGGTTGGCGGTGGGTGGAACGATCTGGTGCCGCAGGCTCAGGACGCTCAGCGCGGCCTCGATCGCCCCGGCCGCGCCGAGCGCGTGCCCGGTGGTGCCCTTGGCGGAGGTGACGACGGGCGGGTGACCTCGGAAGATGCGCTGGAGCGTGGCGCCTTCGATGCGGTCGTTCATCGGCGTGCCGGTGCCGTGGGCGTTGACGTGGTCGATGTCGGTGAGCTGCAGGCCGGCGTCGGCCAGAGCGGCGGTGAAGGCCCGTTCGATGCCGATGCCGTCGGGGTGCGGAACGGCGTAGTGGTGGCCGTCGGTGGAGGCGCCGTACCCGGCGAGGTGGGCGAGGGCCGGGGCGCGCCGGGCTCGGGCGTGCGCCGCCCGTTCGAGGACGAGGACTCCGGCGCCTTCGGCGAGGACGAAGCCGTCCCGGTCGGCGTCGAACGGGCGGCTCGCACCGCTCGGGTCGTGCAGCCGGGTGGACAGCGCCCCCATCTGGGAGAAGCTGAGCGAGGTGAGCGGGTGACACGGGGCCTCGGCGCCGCCGGCCAGGGCGATGTCACAACGACCGGAAGCCAGCAGGTCCTTGGCGAGCCCGATCGCGGTGGCCCCGG
Source organism: Kitasatospora sp. NEAU-69 (assembly GCF_057158765.1). NCBI lineage: Bacteria > Bacillati > Actinomycetota > Actinomycetes > Kitasatosporales > Streptomycetaceae > Kitasatospora > Kitasatospora sp. NEAU-69. The sequence continues at coordinate 191,801 of NZ_JBWXUE010000001.1, read as the reverse complement.
AGGCGCACGCGGTGGTGACGGCCATGCTGGGACCGTACGCGCGGAGCGCGATGCCGATCTCCGCGGCGGCGGCGTTGGTGGTCGAGCGGGGGATGGTGAGGGGGGAGATCGTCGTGTAGTCGTGGTCGATGAGCTTGCGGGAGGCGGTGAGGATGCTGTCGCGGCTTTCACTGCCGACCCCGATGACGACCGCGACGCGGGTGCCGTCCCAGGTGGCCGGATCCAGCTTCGCGTGGGCCACGGCTTCGCGGGCGGCTGCCAGCGCGAGGTGGACGAAGCGGTCCATGCGCCAGGCGTCGCGGCCGTGCAGTGTCCTGGCGTCGAAGTCGGGAACCCGGCAGCTGATCGGCACGGTGACGTCGCCCAGCTCCGGGTCGATGGCGGCCGTGGGGCGGCCCGCGCAGACCGCGTCCCAGGTGGTGGTGGCGTCCAGGCCGCCGGCGGTCAGCAGTCCCAGTCCGGTGACCGCGATGTGGTCGGCGCTCATGCGCTGATGACGATGTCGGCGCGCGCGGCAGCACCCGGGCTGTTGCCGCCTGCCGGTAGCTGAGCTGCTTCGACGGCCGCCACCGCCTGGGCGATCGTGGTGTCAGCGGACCTCAGCATGTCGTCGGTGGGCAGGCGGAGGCCGAGTTCGTCCTGCAGCACGCACAGCAGCTCGACCGCGCCGAGCGAGTCGAGGCCCAGTTCTGCGAAGGTCGCGTCGGGGGTGATGTCAACCTCGGGGATGTTGAAGTGGTGGGCGAGCTTGGCCTTGACGGGCTCGAAGAGTGTCGTCATGTCTCTCCTTGACGGGTGCGCGGGGTCGTGAAGTGCCAGTGGGTGAGGGCTCAGAGCCTGATGATCACCATCCCGGCGCTGCATCCGGCGGCCAACCCGACCAGGCCGATCAGATCTCCTGGCCCGGCCTGGCCGCTCTCCAGGGCGCGGGCCAGCTGGAACGGCACGGACGCCGAGGCGAGGTTGCCGTGCTCGCCGACGATGACGGCCAGCCTGTCGCCCGGGAGGCCGATGGCCGGGCCGCAGATGAACTCGATGTCCGCCAGCGAGACCTGGTGGACACCGATGAACGCGAAGTCCTCGAAGGTGAGGCCCAAGTCACCGATCAGCGGCAGAACTTGACGTGGCGTCAGCTGCGTCAGGCTGTCCCGCATGCGGGTGTTCGTCATCTGGAACCAGATCCTCTGCGCATCGGCCGGCCGGCGGGCGGCGATGGTCCCACCGCTGCTGACGGTGAGCGATGACCAGGCCGTGGAATCGGCGGCGAAGCGGCTCGCGATGACCCCCGTTGCCAGCAACGGGTCGTCGTGGTCGGCCTCTTGTGCGGTGAGGAGCAGCGCGCATCCGGCGTCCGAGAAGCCGAGGGACGGCATGACCCGCACGAAGGTCTGTGCGTCGGGCAGGTGCAGCGGCGTGAAGGTCGAGGGGGCCTCGCCGCAGGTGATCAGAACGGTCCGGTACTGCCCGGTGGCGATGAGCGCGTTGGCGGTCTCGACCGCGTTGAGGACGCTGTTGCAGGCGTTCTTCACGTCGAAGACCGGGCAGGTCAAGCCGAGGCCGGCGGCCACGATGTGGCAGGTCGCCGGCTCGGCCAGGTCCTGGGAGGCCGCAGCGAAGATCATCAGGTCGATCTCCGCAGGGTCCGTGCCGTGGTCGGCCAGGAGCTTGCGGGCCGCGGCCACGGCCAGGTCGGAGGCCTGCTCGTCGTCACCGATCAGGTGGACGCCCTGCACGCCGGTGAGCTGCGTGACCAGTCCCGGCGGCGGGGCGAAGGGGCCAGCGGCCCCGATTTGGGCCTCGCGCTGCGCCATCGTGACGTACCGCTCGGGCAGGTGGGTCGATACGCCCGCGAGGCGGGCCCGGACGTGTGACATGCGCTGAAAGCTAGCGGCGCGGCTCGCGGGTGCCGTGCCAACGCGGCCGTGCCGCGCGGATCTTGGTTCATTCGGGTGCAAGCCCGAGCAGGCGTCCCTGCTCGGCACACCGCTGTGGGAGCGGATCACCCGAAGCCGGCAGACAGTGCTCACCCGGTCCGGGCCGGCAGTAGGAGTCTCGCGGATTCCGGCAGCCCGTCGCCCCCGGCGAGCTCGGTCAGGCCTTCGGCCATCGACACCGGCGGGGCGAAGCCGAGGTCGGTGCGGACGGCGGTGAGGTCGAACCAGTGCGGGTGGGTGAGTTCGGCCGCCAGAAAGCGGCTCAGCGCGTGCGTGTCGGTCGAGCGTGACAGCCGGGCGCCCACGTCCCGCGCCACGGCCACCGCGTGGACGAGCGGGCTCGGCAGCGCCTGCCAGCGGGCCGTCACGCCGGCGGCGGCCAGGAGCAGCAGCGCCAGACTGCCCAGCGGCAGCGGCTCGCCCTGCGCGACGAAGTAGGCCCGGCCGCCGAGCTGGTGGCCGGCGTGAAGGCGGTCGAGCGCCAGCAGGTGCGCGTGCGCGGCCGTGCGCAGATGGGTGCTGTCGACCAACGCGGCACCGTCGCCCGGCATGAACAGCCGTCCCCGGCGGACGCAGCGGACGAGCGCCGGGGTGAAGTGCGGGTCGCCGGGGCCCCAGATCAGGTGGGGCCGCAGCGAGACGGTGGTCAGTGACGGGCCGTCGGCCGCCAGGACGGCCTGCTCCGCCTTCGCCTTGGACATCGGGTAGGCGGCCAAGTGCCGTCGCGGGTAGGGGACGCGTTCGTCCACCCCTTCCAGCCCGCCCGGGCGGAAGACGACGCTCGCCGTCGACGTGTAGACCAGCGAGGGCACTGCCCGCAGGCGGCAGGCGGCGATCACGTTCAGCGTTCCGGTGACATTGGCCCTCCAGTACGGGCGCAGGGGGCCGCTGCAACCGGCGAGCGCCGCGTTGTGGACCACGGCGTCGCAGCCGTTCGCCGCGCGGGCGAGCACCGCGAGGTCGGCGGTGTCGCCCAGGTCGCCTTGGTACTGGCGCACGCCCAGCTCGGCCAGTTCGGCGCTCGGCCGACGGCTGATCGAGACGGTCTGCGTGCCGCGGGCGACCAGCTGACGGCAGATCTCCCGCCCGAGGAAGCCGCTGCCACCGGTGACCAGCACCTTGCCTGGGCCGGTCACGACGCCTTCCCGAGGCGTCGCACGGCCCAGGAGGCCAGCTGCACCCGGTCGATCTTGGAGTTGTGCCGGATATCGGTGGGGAAGCCCGGGTGGATCAGGACCGCCTCGACACGGTGCCCGCCGGCCACCATCGCGAGCGCCTCGTGAAGCAGCCGCAGAGCAGCTTGACGGTTGCGGTGGCCGGGCGTCAGTTCGGCGCAGAGCACGGCGCGCTGGCTCCCGACCGGCCCGATCCCGACCAGTGCGGTGCGCCGCACCGTCGGTACCCGACCGGTCGCCACCTCGATGTCCTCGGTGCACAAGATGAATCCGTCCCCGAGGACCCGGTGGGCCTTGCGACCGTGGAACCAGAGCCGGCCCTGGTCGTCGAGGCGGCCCAGATCCCCGGTGCGGTGCAGCAGCCCGCAGTCGGTGGCCAGCTTGGCGGCGGCGGTCGCCTGCGGTCGCGCGTGATAGCCGGTGCTGACGTTGGGACCGGCGACGGCGATCTCGCCCAGCCCGGTGGCATCCGCCTCCAGCACCCGCACGCTCAAGCCGGGCAACGGCCGCCCGACACAGCTGCCGGCTCCGGCGCCCGCCGCGTGCAGGGCCCGCAGCCGGGCACTGCTCACCGCGCTGACCGGCAGGCACTCGGTGGCCCCGTAGACGCTCAGCACCTCGGCATCCGGGGGCAGGACGCTGTGCAGGAGGTCGGCGAGGCGCCGGCGCAGCGGAGCGCCGAACGACAGCACCCGCTTCACCGACTCCAGGACGAGACCGCTGCGCGCGCAGTGTGCGGCCAGCAGCCCCAGGACCGCCGGGGAGGCGGCCACCGTCGACACCCGGTGGTCGAGCAGCGGGCGCAGCAGGCGCCGCGGGGGTGTGCGGGCCGGCGTGCGGTGGCTCACGGCGGGCGCGATGGTGGTCAGGCCGAGGGCCGGGCCGAACAGCACGAACGGGAGGAAGCCGGAGAGCAACGGGCCCCGGCCGGCTCCGGCCAGCAGGGGCTCCAGGGCCGCCAACTGCCCGGCCAGGGTGGAGTGGTGGTACTCCACGCCCTTGGGCCGGCCGGTGGATCCGGAGGTGAACGCGATGAGCGCGAGATCGCCCGAAGCCGGCGCCGGCAGCAACGTCCGCGTGGCACGCGCCTGCTCAGTCGGCCGTCCGATCGGCAGTGGAGCAGCCCACACCACCGGCCGCACCGCCCTGGTCGCCAGGGCGATCCGCACGTGGCCCTTCGCCCAGCCCAGCACCCGGCGGGCGAGGAGCGCCGCCGGTTGCCCGACGAACACCTCGGGCGCCACCTCCTCCAGGCACGCCCGAAGGTCCGCGCGCGGCAGACCGGGGTCGATCAGCACGGGGACGGCGCCGAGCCTGAGCAGCGCACAGATCACCACGGCCAGCTCGAACGGGTCCTGGGTCATCACGACGGCCCGCTGCCCCCGTTCCACACCCTCGTCACGCAGGGCATCGGCGGTCCGTAGTACTGCGTCCAGCAGCTCGGCGAAGCTGACGGGCCGCCCGGTTCCGTCGCGTCGCCCGCAGACGAGCGCGACGTCCTGCACCCGCTCGTCGGCCAGCCGCTCCAGTCGCGCCGAGAGGTCGACCGTGTTCACGGCTGCTCCGTCCGGTGGAGGAAGTCAATGATGTGCCCGGCGAGTTCGTCGGCCGCGTCCTCCGTCACGAAGTGGCCGGCGGCCGGGTAACGGTGAACGGCGGCGTGCGGGTACCGGCGCTGCCACTCGTCCGCGAGCACGGAAGTGAACACCGGGTCCTTCATCCCCCATCCGACGAACAGCGGCACGGTCATCAAGTCGGCAGAACCGTCGGGCAGATTCAGCTCCCGCCACACCGGGTCATCCACACCGTCGCGCGGAATGCACCGGATGAAGTCGACCACCGCCCGCCGGTCCTGCCTCCTGGCGTAGGGCAGCAGGTAGGCACGGCGCACCTCGGCCGGAAGCCGGCGCCTGCACCCGACCCGCAGTGCGATGCGGGCGAACAGGTTCGTGGCGTGCACCAGTGAGGCCAGCGGGCCGAGGTCGCGGATCCACCGCAGGTACGCCGGAACGCGGTAGCCCTCCGGGGGCCGGAAGCCGATCGTGTTCAGCACCACCAGCCGCTCCACGACGCCGGGGTTGCGCAGCGCCCACGCGATCCCGAGCGGCCCGCCCCAGTCGTGCAGCACCAGCGTCCACCCACGGGCGGGCAGCCCCCGCTCGGTGACCAGGTGCCCGTACAGGGCCTGCAGATCGCCCAGTTGTGCGCGCAGGCGCTCGGCCGGCTCCGCCGGCGGTGCCGGCCGGGCAGACAGGCCCATGCCGGTCAGATCGGGGGCGATGCACCGGAACTCCGACGACAGGACGGGCAGCAGGCGTCGCCACATGTAGCTCCACGACGGATTGCCGTGCACGAACAGCACCGGCGCACCGGCACCGGCACCGACGTCGACATAGTGCTGGTCCGTCTCGGGAACCCTGCAGCGGTGCGGCACGCCCGGGTAGCCCGGCAGCGCTGACGACTGCGCTCCCGTCCGCATCACAGACGCACCGCCGCGCCCGGTCTGCCGCCACCGGCGTGAAAGGGAGGCTCGGGCCGCCGACGAACAACGGTAGACATATCTGCACGCTAACGAGTCCGGCGCCACATGCGCAGTCGGCCATCGACGGCGCCACGCGGATTACCCACGCGAGGCGCATTCGTCCTACCGGCCGGACCTCCGCCCACTCGGCGTCCGACATGTCCGTCGGGTAGCGGCGCTCGCGCACCCCGTGGTCGCTCCCGGCACCCGGTGCGGAAGCGAAGGGCGTGGCCCTTTGCGCCTGCTGCGCGCCCTGGTGGAGGCCGAACAGGACTGCTATCAAGGGGTGGTGGCGCCCGGAACAGCCCGCACCGCCGGGTTCGTCCGGGATCGTCCCCGGGAACGCGTGCATCTCGCGGCTCCGGTGGAGGCATTTCAGGGGGGATCTCTCATGTGGCACTACAGCACCGCCGGACCACTGACCTACACGCCGTCGAAGCCGTTCGAGGCGCACTCAGCCCTGCCGGACGCGGCCGCCGGAGTGGGGCACACCTTCCTCACTCCGGCCGGGTTGCCCAATATCGCCCCCGTGGCGTCCCCACAGCTGTGGGTCTCGCAGAACGGGCTGTTCGCGATCGAGGACGCCGACCTCACCCAGCGCCAGCCCAAGCACTTCTACGCCGACTTCAAGGCGCTCACGAAGTGGAACCAGGCCCTCGCCGGCCAGGGCTCGCTCTTCCAGTTCTTCTTCGATCCGCCCGGCACCGTGACCTTCACCCTGCCGCACGCGACGAAAGAGACCACGTTGATGCGGGTCCGGGCCGCCAACCTCGATGCCCGTCGGGCCGGCAACGACATGACGACCACCGAGAACTGCGACGTGGCCGTCACGGAGGTCATCGGGTCGCTGCTCGCCCCACTGCCCAGTCTCGGGGAGAAGGTTCCGCTCGGGGACGGCACACCCACGCAGCAGATGTTCGCCGAGTACCACGTCGCGAAGTACCTGCTCGCCACCCAAGCCGTGGGCAACCTGACGCTCGCCCCGGTCGCCACGCTGAACGCCGAACGGGACTCCATCGCCCACGACTTCGGTCAGGACATCCAGGCCCTCACCCTGGGCACTGCGCCCCCGCACACACCGACCATGGCCGCGAGGCTGGCATCGGTCCGGGTGAACCAGTTCGCCCGTCCCACCGCGGTCGGCCAGGCCCTCTACACCGGCTCGCTCGGCAACAAGCATCCCGCGGTCCCGCCGCCCGGCTGGCAGATCCAGGACTACAGCAACACCCGCAACATCAGCGATCCCGCCGACATCAACCGGGTGCTGTGGGGATTCCACTGGGGCGGTGTCATCGCCACCGACGGAACGGACTACCTGACGCTGGAGAACTACGCCCGCAACGGCGAGAACAGCGCAGGACACGGCGGCGGCCTCTTCTACTTCCAGGCGTACTCGGCCGACCCCGGCCGCAGCTGGCACGAGCAGTGGGCACTGCCGGCCCCGCACACCAAGGCGTTCGCCAACGCGATCTCGTTCGCCGTGGAACCGCACGGCACGAACGGACTGCGCTACTTCAACGCCGGTTCCAGGGACAACCAGGCCGCCGTCGCAGCCGCCAACAACAACACCGCGCTTCAAGCCGCGCTGCTCGACGGACTGAACTACGCCACCGTGCACCTCAACGCGGCCACGATCCGTGACCAGTTCGCCGACAAGGCCCGGCTGGCGGGCTGGATCGCCGCGCTCAACGCCCGCCTCACCGATCCCCTGCCCGGCTGGATCAGCAGCACCAGCCGGTCCCTGGCCATGCACGTCCATGCCGAACTGTCTCGGGTCAAGTCAGCCTGAGCCGGGCTTGATTCATTCCGCACCAGGGAACTCTGCCAGCGCAGACCACCTTCCCGAACACCAGGGACAGGAAGGTGGTCAAGGGAGCGACGACTGCCGGCGACCGGTTCGGTAGCGGCCGGGGGTCGTTCCGATGATGTTGGTGAACGCCGCGATGAAGCTGCTCGGGTTGGCCCATCCGCAGGCGGCGGCGGTCTGGGTGGTGTCGTGGCCCTCGGCGAGGAGCACGAGTGCGTGGTGGACGCGCAGTTGGGTGCGCCACTCGTAGAAGGTCATGCCGAGTTCGTCGCGGAACAGTCGGCTGAGGGTGCGGGTGCTGGCTCCGATCGTCCGCCCGAGTTCGGCCAGCGTGGCGTTGTCCGCAGGCGTCTCGTGCAGCATCCGGGCAACGGCCTGCAGCCGGTCGTCCCGCGGCTCCGGCAGGTGCAGCGGTTGTTCGGGTGCTTCGCGGAGTTCGTCGACGAGGACGCGGAGGAGGCGCGAGCGCGCCGAGCGACTGTAGCCGGGCGCGGCGGGGTCGTAGTTGCGGGGGCCGGTCAGGGCGAGCAGGACCTCGCGGGCGAGGTCGGAGGCCAGGAACACGGCGGGGTGGTCGCGGACGAGCCGGGCGAGGGATGGCGCGAGGAAGAGGATCCGCATGTCGGTGTCGCCGTGGGCGCGGTGGTAGTGCGTGAACCCGGCGGGGGTCCAGGCGACCCGGTTGGCGGGGACGATCAACGTGCCCTGCTCACTGTGAAGTGCCAGGACGCCGCTGGCTGCGTACACCAGGTGGCCCCGGGCGTGCGACTGCACCGTACTCGTTTCGCCGGAGGGCCACAGGTGGCGCCCTCCGGAGGGCCAGATGTGTGAGGTCGGACCGGCGATCGGGCGAGGTTGGCGGCGAAGAGGCATCAGTTGGCATCGTAGCGGTAGCAGGCCACACCTTGATCCGGTGAAACTTCCTTCATACGCAGTGGCCTTCGGTCGCGCCGAGCGCCCGACCGAACCACATGAGACGGCCACTTGAGCCAGTTGAGCCGCTTGAGCCGCTTGAGAGAGAAGGAGAAGCACATGGCGACGTTCGTCCTCGTGCCGGGCGCCTGGAAGGGCTCCTGGTCGTTCGAGGCGGTGGTCCCGCTGCTGGAGCGTGCCGGCCACACCGTTCACGCCCTGACCCTGACCGGTCTGCGGCCGGACGACGACGCCGCGACAATCGCGAGCGCCAACCTCGACACGCACGCCGACGACGTGGTGCGCCACCTCGATCGTCACCACATCACCAACGCGACGCTGGTCGGCCACAGCTACGCCGGGATGGTGATCGCCGCCGCCGCCGACCGCGCCGACGGCCGGATCTCACGCCTCGTGCATCTCGACGCCTACGTGCCGCGCGACGGCGAGTCGTGCTGGTCATCGACGAACGACCACTTCCGGGGAGTCTTCGCCGCCGGCGCTGCGGCCACCGGCTACACCGTCCGGCCGCCGGACGGCGGCGATCCCCGCCGCCGTCCCCACCCGCTCGCCGCGTTCCTGCAGACGGTCCGGCTCACCGGCGCACACGACCTGGTCCCCCGCCGGGAGTTCGTCTACTGCTCGGGCTGGGAACACCGGACGCCGTTCGCCGAACTCCGCACCCGGCTCCAGGCCGATCCCGCCTGGCAGGTCCACGAGCTCCCCACCGGACACGACGCCATGCACGAGGCTCCGGAGGCGGTCGCCGCCCTACTGCTCCACGAGTGAACGGGACGTCTGGCGGGCGGCGTTGACCTCGGGGTTCTCCCACCAGCGGTCGTCGCCGACAGCTTCTTGCCGAGGTCGCGCTCGCCGGCGAAGCTGACGACCAGCATGGTGCGCGCAGCGCCGTCCTGGGAGAGGGGGACGATGCGGTGCATCGTGGGCCCGAACCGTGGGTGTCTGCCTTACCCGGGCCCCACTCCCCCGCCGATCCGGGCTCCACCCCGAGCGCGAGCAACATGAGGACTGCTCAGAATAGTGAGTCGCCGCCGAGCGCCGGATGCGGCACAGTGGTAGTGGCAGCACAACGGCAGGAGCGGGAGCGACCAGATGGGCGAGCGGACTGCGAAGAACGGGTCCGGCGCGGCGGCCGACGCCGCGCTCGGCGGTACACCCGGCGGTGCATCCGGCAGCGCATCCGGCAGCGCACGCGATCCGGTGGAGCCGGAGTTGCGGCGACGCCCCGTGCAACAGCGCAGCCAGGAGCGGCTGGAGCGGATCCTGGACGCCTGCGCCGAGTTGCTGGACGAGATCGGCGCGGCCGCGCTGACCACGAAGGCGATCGCCGCCCGGGCGAACGTCCCGATCGGCACGCTGTACCAGTTCTTCACCGGCAAGCAGAGCCTGCTGGCAGCGCTGGCCCGGCGAAACCTCCAGCGCTACCTCGACCGGCTGAACCGGCGACTGGCGGCGGAGTCCCCGCAGGACATCGGCGGCTTCGTCGATCTCGCGGTCGAGGAGTTCGTCGCGATGAAGCGGGCCGTGGCCGGCTTCGGCGCGCTCGACTTCGGCCTGACCGGACCGACTCCGCCGAGCCTCGACGATGTCGAGCACCTGCTCGACCTGACGCTGGACAACAACAGCGCGGTGGCCGGCCTGCTGCACCGGCTCACCTTCGAGCACATCTCCGCCGACGGCCGCCGCCCGGGACCACTGGCCCTGCGGGTGGCCCTGGAGTGCGCGGACGCGGTGCTCAAACTGGCCTTCCAGCAGGACCGGGACGGCGATCCGGCCCTGATCGCCGAGTGCAAGGTGGTACTGCGGCGCTACCTCGCGGGGTGACGTCTGCCCTCGGCGAGGCGCAGAACATGAGTTCGCCGCACGTACGGCGGGTCGAGGAACGGCCACTCGGTCGGGTCACATCGGTTACTTTCTACGCAATCTGACGACCAGACAGTCCGGTGGCTGAATTATCGTCCTGGGCATGCACGGCGAAGAAGGCGGCCCGCACGGGCCGCATCATGAGCACTCCCCTGGGCTGCCCGAGCCCTCACCGGCCTGGCCGGCGATCCCGCACCCGCCACATCCACCAGATCTGCCGCAGCCCCCTCAGCTGCCGCACCCGCCGGTACCACCCGTGCCGCCGCCTCCTCCGGTACCGCCAGAACCCCCCGAGCCGCACTGGCCACCGTGGCCGCACCACTGCCATCCGCCGGTCCCGCCGCCCCCACCGTGCCCACCACCGCCACCGTGCCCGCCGCCTCCACCACCGCCACCACCTCCTCCGCCACCGCCTCCGGGCCCGCCGCGGCCGACTCCGCCGCCACCGCCGCCCCACGCTCCCCCACCCCCGCCGCGCCCTGCACCGCCGCCGCCACCCCCACCCCCGGCGCCATCACCGCCCGCACCGCCGCCGCCACCCCCGCCGAAGCCCACCCCGGCACCCGTCAAACCGGTCGTCCACCACATCGCGGCCCTGCCCGTCGCCCCCGCGCCGAAGAAGGCGACACCCCCGCCGCCGCCCCCCACCGCACCACGGCTGCCGCTCCCGCCGCCGCCGAGCCAGCTGCACGCCACCACCGCCGTGCCCACCCGTCCGCCGGACGACAGCCTGACGGTCCCGGTCGGCGACCCGCAGGGCACCTTCATCCTGGTCGCCGTCTCCATCCCGGCCGTTCTCGCGGCGGCCGTCACCTTCGTCAACCACTCACTCGGGAGGCACCGTTGAGCCTGGGAATCGTCATCGCCGTGCTGCTCGGCGCCGCGCTGGCCGTGGGCATCCTGGCCGTCTTCGGCCGGACCGCCCGGTCCCGCGAGGGCGCGTTCTCCGGAGGCGCGCTCAGCTTCCTGGGATCGGCGTCGCTCTCCTCCTTCATCCTGGTCGCGGCGTTCCTGATCGCCGGCTCCTGGTCGAACCTCAACACCGCGCGCGGCCACACCTGGGACGAGGCGCGCGCCCTCAACGCGGCCTACACGGACGCCGATCCGACGACCCGGCCACTGCTGCGCAGCTACGTCACCGACGTGATCGGCCCGGACTTCCAGGCGATGACCCACGGCGACGCCGCCCCCGCCGCCTGGGCGGGCCTCGACGCCGTCCGCACGCACGTGCAGTCACTCCCGAACTCGGACCAGCGCACCACCATGCTCTCGGACCTGGACGACATCTACACCAAGCGCCAGATCCGGCTCGCGGACGCCACCGCCTCGCTGCCCGAACCGCTCTACCCCGCCCTGGTCGGCACCGGCCTGCTGGTCCTGCTCTACGCGCCGATCGCCGGCCTCACCTTCCAGCGGCGCGAGGCGATCGCGCTCGGCCTGGTCGGCTCGGTGGTCGGCTTCGGCATCTACCTGGTGCTGCACATGACGCACCCCTACACCGGCCCGATGCACGTGACCCCGGTCGCCTACCAGCAGAGCCTGGAACGTTTCAGCCAGCTCTCCCAACAGCAAATCTGACGGTCCGTCAGACAGCTTCCGGGAAGCGGGCGATCCCGACCGAAGCCGGTGCCCGGATCCGACGTGGTGTCAGGTCCGGGCGACCGCAGCCGAGCGCCGCTCGAAGACCTCCGGCCGCGCGGTGCGCAGCGCCGTGGCCAGCGCGCCGATCAGCACCGCGTCCTCCCCGAGCAGGCTCGGCGCCAGTCGCGGACGCAACGGGGTCAGATCGTGCAACGCCTCCTCGACCCGCCCCAGCAGCAGATCGGCGCTGGTGCCGACGCCACCGCCGAGGACCACCAGGTCCGGATCGAGCACCGACGACACCACCGCCACCGCGTAGGCGAGTTGCTCCGCCTCGTGCTGGACGACGGCGAGTGCGGCCGGGTCACCGGCCCGGGCCGCGTCGAACACGGCCTTCGCGTCCGTGACGTCGTGCAGCCCCAACTCCCGTGCGGTGCGCAGCACCGACTCCGCCGAGACGGCCGACTCCAGCATCCCGGGCTGCTGCTCGCCGCCCCCACCTGACCCGCCGGGCCGGGCGAGCGCACCCCTGCCCGACATCGGCAGGAACCCGATCTCGCCGGCCGCCCCGTGCGCACCGCGCTGCAGCCTGCCGCCGGCCACCACGCCCATCCCCAGGCCGGTCCCGATCAGCAGGTAGACGAACACCCGGCTGCCGGCGCCCGCGCCCTGCGCGTACTCACCCAGGGCCGCCAGGTTCGCGTCGTTGTGCACGCTGATCGCGGTGGCCAGGCCGGCCCGGATCCGGTCGAAGAGCCCGCGCCGCCCCCAGCCCGGCAGGTTCGCGGCGTACCGGACCCGCTGTTCGCTCTCGTCCCAGACGCCGGGCGTCCCGATCGCCGCGTGCACCACGTCGGCGGGCGTCAGCCCTGCCTCCGCGATCGCGATCCGGGCGGCGTCGGTCACTGCGTCGGCCACCGCATCGGCGGTCCGGGCCCGGTTCGGGACGTCCTGGCGGGTGACGATCCGCCCGGACAGGTCGGCGACCGCGACCCGCAGCCAGGCCCGGCCGATGTCGATGCCCAGCACATGGCCGGCGGTCGGGTCGGGCTCGTAGAGCACGGCTACGCGGCCACGCTCCGGCGCCAGCAGACCCGCCTCCCGGGCCAGCCCGGCGAGCTCCAGGGTGGCCAGTGCGGCGGACACCGTGGGCTTGGACAAGCCGGTGTCCCTGGCGAGTTGGGCCCGCGACGCGGGGCCTTCGGTGCGCAGCCGCTCCAGCAGCAGCCACTCGTTGTTGCTGCGCAGCCGCTGCCGGTTCCACGGCTGTTCCGTCATCGCCTGGGTGCCCTTCCCTGCCTGTGTGATCACTCCGGTGATCATGCGTGCCGGCGCCACTCTATGCGTCGGCCGTGAGACGGCTGTAATCCCTTCGCACTCCGTTGGCGCCAGCTCTTGACGCTGATAGTTAGGTTCTTTAACTTAATCACACCTCGACGCCTTCGCGTGCCGTCTTGGCCCGACTCGCGCGATCGGCCCCACCCGCCTCCACTCGGCTCCACCCGGTCCACTCGGCTCCGCCATGCCCCTCGCTCTGCTCCTCGCGCTGCTCCTCGCTCTGCCCCTCGCTCCGCCACTCCCCCGCACGGAGGTCCCACCGGTGTCCGCAGGTCTCACCCGAAGAATCGGCCTCTTCCAGGCCACCGCCATCAACATGAGCCAGATGTGCGGCATCGGACCGTTCGTCACGATCCCGCTGATGGTCGCCGCCTTCGGCGGCCCGCAGGCGGTGATCGGCTGGATCGCCGGAGCAGTGCTGGCACTGGTCGATGGGCTGGTGTGGGCCGAACTCGGCGCCTCGCTCCCCGGCTCCGGCGGCTCGTACGTCTACCTGCGCGAGGCCTTCCAGTACCGCACCGGCCGGCTGATGCCGTTCCTGTTCGTCTGGACGGCGATGATCTTCATCCCGCTGATCATGTCCACCGGCGTGGTCGGCTTCGTCCAGTACCTCGGCTACCTGTGGCCGTCGATGAGCAAGGGCGAGGGCGACCTGGTCGGGCTGGCCCTGGTCGTCGTGGTGGTCCTGCTGCTCTGGCGCAAGGTGGACAGCATCGCCCGGATCACCACCGTGATGTGGTGCGTGATGATCGCCTCGGTCGCCGCGGTGATCCTCGCCTCCTACACGCACTTCAGCCCGTCCCGCGCCTTCACCTGGCCGGCGCACGCGATCGAGGTGACGCACGGCCAGTTCTGGCTCGGCTTCGCCGCCGGTCTGACCATCGGGATCTACGACTATCTCGGCTACAACACGTCCGCCTACCTCGGCGCCGAGGTCAAGGACCCCGGCCGGGTGATGCCCAAGTCGATCATCTACTCGATCATCGGCATCATGGGCATCTACCTGCTGCTGCAGATCGGCGTGCTCGGCGTCGTCAACTGGAAGGACATGCTCGACACGAAGTCGGTCGCCTCCCAGTCGGTCGCCTCCGCCGTCATGGAGAAGACCTGGGGCAAGGGCGCGGCCGACGTGGTCACCGTGCTGATCCTGATCACGGCGCTCGCCTCGGTCTTCACCGGGCTGCTGGGCGGCTCCCGGGTGCCCTACGACGCGGCGCGTGACGGCGTCTTCTTCCGCACCTTCGGCAAGCTGCACCCCAAGCACCAGTTCCCGGTGGCCGGCCTGGTCACCATGGGTGTGGTCACAGCGGCCGGCTTCTACCTGAGCCGGCACGTCGGCGCGAGCGCCACCCACCCGCCGCTGACCATCCTGATCGACCTGCTCACCACCGTCATGGTGCTGGTCCAGGCGCTCTCCCAGATCGTCGCGGTGACCGTGCTGCGGCGCCGCCAGCCACGGCTGCCGCGGCCGTACCGGATGTGGCTCTACCCCGCCCCGAGCATCGTGGCGGCGGTCGGCTGGCTGGCGATCTACGGCTACGCCGACCGCAATTCGCCCGGCTTCCACCCGATCGAGTGGTCACTGGCCTGGGTGGTGCTCGGCTGCCTGGCCTTCCTGGTCTGGTCGAAGGTCGAGCGGACCTGGCCGTTCGGACCGCGCGAGATCCGGGAGGAGTACCTCCCGCCGGCACCGGCCGACTCCATCGCGGCCTGACCCGGCCCTCGATCCCGTCTACCGGGCGGCGACACCGCGGCGCAAAAGTCCGCCGAGCTGACGTCCTGTTCCTCTGATTGCCCGCCTGTTGGCCCAAACAGGCGGGCAACCGGTGTGATGATCGACAATGACCCCCATGAGGCTGATCACCGGGCTGGCCGGCGTCCTACTACTCGTGCTCACCGTGGCCAACATCCTGCGCACCCTGGTGGTGCCGCGGGGGATCCACTCGTCACTGACCATGACGCTGTGGCGGTCCACCCGCGCGGTGCTGCGGCTCTTCGCCGCGCCGTTCGGCACGTACCGCGCGCACGACCGGACCCAGGCGTGGCTCGCCCCGATCATGCTGATGGGGATGCTCTTCTGCTGGCTCGTCGCACTGCTCGGCGCGTTCACCCTGTTGCTGTACAGCACCTCCAGCTTCGGCTGGGGCGTCGCGTTCCGCGAGGCCGGATCCAGCCTCTTCACGCTCGGCTTCGCGAGCGGCGACCGGCTTCGGCTCTCCGCGCTGGACTTCCTGGCCGCGGCCAGCGGACCACTGGTGATCGCGCTCCAGATCGCCTACCTGCCCACCCTCTACGGCACCTACAACCGCCGCGAGGTCGAGGTCACGCTGCTCCAGTCGCGCGCCGGCGAACCGGCCTGGGGGCCGGAGCTGCTCGCCCGGCAGTCGCTGGTGGACACCGAGACCGCGCTTCCGGAGCTCTACCGCGACTGGGAACGGCTGGCCGCCGAGCTCGGCGAGAGCCACTCCAACTACCCGGTGCTGCTCGCCTTCCGCTCCCCGCAGCCCTACCGCAACTGGATCGTCGGGCTGGTCGCGGTCCTGGACGCCGCCGCGATCCAGCTCGCCGTCAACCCGCGCACCGCGCCGCCGGAAGCCCGCCTGGTGTTGCGCGCCGGGTTCACGGCCCTGCGCGACATCGCCAGGGTGATCGAGCTCCCGCATGACGCCGACCCCGACCCCAACAGCCCGATCCGGCTGAGCTACGCCGAGTTCGATGCCGCCGTCACCATGATCAGCGCCGCCGGCTTCGAGACCGAGCGGCCCACGGTGCTCGCCTGGCCGCACTTCCACGGCTGGCGGGTCAACTACGAGCAGATCGCGTACGAGCTGTGCCGGCGGGCCGATGCCGTCCCGGCGCTGTGGACCGGCCCGCGCGACTTCGCGGCCGCCCCGATCCCGCCCCGCCGCCCGACCGACCGCCGCCCGGGCTGACCCCGACGTGGCTGATCACTGACGGGGCTGATCGCCACCGGGCCTTCGCTGCGGCCGGTGGCGCACCCCTGCAGTCAGGACGACGCAACGGACTCGCGCTCAGCCGAGCCGGTCAGCGCGGCACCCACCCGCAGCGAGTCCAGGCGCTTCAGGCAGGCGCGCCGCTGGACGAGCGAGAGCACCACGACCACCACGCCGAGGACCAGCCAGCCGGTCGCTCCGGCCGTGAGCACCACGCCGGTCAGCAGCAGCGGGCCGACGGACCTCTGCACCGACTGGGACATGCCGGCCACCCCCAGGTAGGAGGCCTGCGCCCGCTGCGGGGCGAGGCTGACCGCCAGCTCCCAGGAGCTCACCGAGCGCATCAGCTCCGCCAGCGTGACCAGCACCGCGGCGACCAGCAGCGCCGTCACGGACGTCCAGATCCCGCCGCCGGTACTGGCCGCCAGCACCCCACAGCACACGAGCATCGTCACGCCCCACAGCGCCACCGCCGTCGCAGCGCGGCGCGGGCCGTCCGCCTTCGCCGACACGCGCAGTTGCAGCAGGACGACCAGCACGGTGTTCACCACCAGGAACGCCGGGACGAAGGCGTGCGGCGCACGGGTGTGGTTCACCAGCCAGAGCGGGAGCCCGACGTTGAGGACCGAGTCGTCCAGGTTCATCGGGATGTCCAGCAGGACGAAGAGCAGGTAGCCGCGGTCGCGCCACGGGCTGGGCAGCGGCCCCGCATCCGGCGCGTTCAGGGCGCCTGGCACGCCTGGCGTGGCGACCGCTTCTGCCGCGCGCGCCACCACACGTCCGCCGCCGCTCGGCTCCCGGACCCGCCAGACCAGCACGGCGGCGAGCACGTAGGAGAGGGCGTTGGCCAGGATCAGCGCCCGATAGGCGTCCCTGGTCCCGACCGCCAGACCGATCGCCGCGATCCCCGCGCCGAGCGCGTAACCGGCGTTGGCCACGCTGCGGAACAGAGCCTGGTACGTGGCACGCCGCTCGCCCGCCACCCGGGTGGCGAAGAGCATCTCCAGCGTCTTGGCCGCCCGATCGCCCAGGAAGGTGGCGGCGACCACCGGCAAGAGCGCGCCGAAGCCCTGGCACACCATCAGCAGGCCCATCGTGGCCAACCGCAGCAGGTGACAGCCGATCAGCAACCAGCGCACCGGCAGCCACTCGGCCAGCCGCCCCGCCAGCGGCGAACCGACGACACCCGCCACCGCGCCGACACCCAGCAGCAGCCCGAGGTGCCGGGCATCCAGGTGGCTGACGAAGGTGAAGTACAGCACCGAGGCCGCCGCCCACACACCGGATCCCGTGCGGTCCAACGCCTGCGCGAGCAGCATGATCCGCGCATCCCGCCCACCCGGCGGCCGCCGCAGCTGCGCCACCAGACCGTTCTCGTCCCACTGCATGCGCCAGGCCCCCGTTCGATTCGAAGATCGGGAGCAGCCTGGCCCAGATTAATCTCGATGTCAAGATACTTGATATCAACAGATCCGTAGACAGAGATCCGCCTGTGCAGCCCCAGGACTCAGGGGTGAACGACACCGCGGCACTGACGAGCGCACCGCGTGGGCCCGTTCCCCCGCACGCGAACCTCGCTCGGCCCAGCCCCCTTGCCACCCCGCGAGCATCGGGATCCACCCCGCCGCCGGCGAGCGAGCGACGGGCTAGCGACGGGCAACGGGCAACGGGCGCTAGTCCTCCTGAACGACCGCCACGCAGCGGGCCAGTAGCGCGCGGAGGGTGTCCCGCTCCGCCGGCGTGAAGGCCTGCGCCAGCCGACGCTCCAGCCGCACCGCGTGCCCGTCGGCGATCCGGACGGCCTCCTGGCCGTCCGGCGTGAGGCGCGTCTCCAGCATCTTCTGGTGCCAGGGGTGGGCGGTGCGGCTGATCAGCCCGATCTCCTCGAGGTTCTTCAGCAACGCGGCCATCGCCTGCGGGGTCACCAGGCAGGCACGGGCGAGGGCGGCGCCCGAGATGCCCGGGTTGTCCGCGAGCACCAGGAGGGCGGCGTACTGCGGCACGCTCAGCCCGGAGCCGCGCAGCGCGGCGGACTTCGCGGCCATCACGGCCTGCTCGGCCCGCTTGATGTCGAACCCGAGCCGCTCTTCAGCGGGCATCCCCTGCATTCCGGCCAGCGCATCCATGACACGGAACTCTACCGGCATGGACATCGATACGAGCATGGATCTCGATATCAGCCTGGATCCGAGACATACCCCTAATCATGCTTCGAGCACTGATCTCAGTACATGCACTGACCATGACACGGGCATGGATCTAGATCAACTGTTGCCCATGTATCAAGTCTTTGATACAACTCAAGGCATGACCACTACTCAGTCCTCAGCACGCCGAACCATCCTGATCACCGGGTCCACCAGTGGCATGGGCCACGCCCTGGCACTGGAGCTGGCCCGCGCGAACCCCGCGCACACCCTCCTTCTGCACGGCCGCGATGCCACCCGGCTGGCCGCCGTCACCGCAGAGGTCCGCGGCCTCGGTGCCGAAGCACGCGGATACCTGGCCGACCTGGCCGACCTCGACCAGGTCCACGACCTGGCCGATCGCATCACCGATGCCGAACCGAGGCTCGACGTCCTGGTCAACAACGCGGTGGTGGTCACCAGCGCGCAGCCGAAGGTGCGCCAGCTCAGCGTGCAGGGGCACGACCTCCTGCTGGCCGTCAATTACCTGGCACCGTATGCGCTGACGCGCGGGCTGCTGCCGCTGCTCAGCGCGAGTGCGGCAGCCCCGGCCACGCACACCACCAGCGAAGCGTCAGAGCCGGTCACCGCGCCGAGCCGAGTGGTCAATGTCGCGTCGATGGGACAGTCCCCGATCGACTTCACCGACGTGATGATGGAGCGGGAGTACGACGCGCTGGAGGCCTACTGCCGGAGCAAGCTCGCCTTGATCATGTCCAGCTTCGATCTGGCCGCCGAGCTGACTGCCGCCGGCCAGCGCGTCACGGTCAACGCGCTGCACCCCGCGCACCTGATGGACACGCCGGGAGTGCGCGCGCTGCACGCCTACGGGCTCGAGCCCGCGGTCGGCGTCGAGGAGGGCGTCCGCCCGACCGTCCGGCTGATCACCGATCCGGCGCTGGCCGAGGTCACCGGGCGGTACTTCGACCAGTTCACCGACAGCCGGGCTCATGAGCAGGCCTACGACCGCGCCGCCCGCGAGCAGTTGGCAGAGCTGACGCAGCGCCTGACCTCCCGCCGCTGAGCCGGCTCAGACGGAGTGCCGCAGCCGCACGTGAAAGGCCGGAGCGCAGACCGATCGCGCTCCAGCCGATCGCGCTCCGGCCGGCCGTGCCCGGTACTCCGGGCACGGGTCAGCTCATCACGCGGATCAGTGTGAAGCCGTCGTACCCCTTGCTGCCCACCGTCTGCACCGCCGTCGCGGTGACCCGCGGCTCGGCCGCGATCATCTCGTGCATCCGGCGGACCCCGATGACCGCCGGATCGGTGCTGTCCTCGTCCGCCACCGCGCCACCGCGCACCACGTTGTCGACGATGATCAGCGAGCCGGGCCGGGTGAGCCGCAGCGCCCACTCGAAGTACTCGGGGTTGCTCGGCTTGTCCGCGTCGATGAAGACCAGGTCGAACGGCTCGGCGCCGTCGTCCACCAGCTCGGCGAGGCTGTCGGCGGCCCGGCCGGTGCGGACCTCGGCGACCTTCTCCAGTCCCGCCTCGTGCAGGTTCGCCCGAGCGACGGCCGCGTGCGCCGGGGACAGCTCCAGCGAGACCAGCCGGCCGTCGGCGGGCAGTGCGCGACCCAGCCAGATCGCGCTGTAGCCGCCGAGCGAGCCGACCTCCAGGATCCGGCGGGCCCCGGCCGTCAGGGCGAGCAGGTGGAGCAGCTTGCCCTGGCTCGGCGAGACCGCGATCTGCGGCAGACCGGCCTTGACACTGGTCGCCAGCGCGGCGACGAGCGCAGGGTCCTCGCCGACCAGAACACCGTCCAGGTACTCGTCCACCGCGGTCCACTGCTGCTGGTTCATCGAAGCCTCCGCTGTCGCTCTGGTCGTATCCGTCCCGATCCTAAGGGGCGGTGACACGGCGTCAGCAGCGCAGGCGGCTCGCTCGTCAGGACTGCGCAGCGCCCTCCGCCGCGCGCTCCCCGGCCTCGTGGCCGGCCTGACCGCCGTGACCGACCTCCGCGGCATGCGCACGGCCGGCACGGCGCTTGATCACCAGGGCCGTCACGGCCCCGGCGACGACGGCCAGCCCCAGGGCGACCCAGGAGAAGCTGGAGAAGTACTTCTCCACCGCCTTGCCCGCGTAGTACGCGGCGACCGTCGTGCCACCCGCCCAGATCACGCCGCCGAGCACGTTGGCGATCAGGAACTTCCAGTACGGCATCCGGAGCGCACCGGCCAGCGGGCCGGCGAAGATCCGCAGCAGAGCGACGAACCGGCCGAAGAAGACGGCCCACATGCCCCACTTCTGGAACGAGCGCTCGGCCGTGCTCAGATGCTCCGGGCCGAAGTGCTTCGGGAACTTGCGGCCCAGCTTCTCGAAGAGCGGCTTGCCGCCCTTGCGGCCGATCGAGTACCCGATCGAGTCGCCGATGATCGCACCGGCCATCGCGCAGACGGCGATCAGGACCGGGTTGATGGTCCCCTTGGAGGCCATCACTCCAGCCGTGATCAGTGCAATCTCACCAGGGAGCGGGATGCCCAGGCTCTCCACGCCGATGATCAGGGCGACCAGGGCATAGACCGCTCCAGGCGGCACACTCTGGATCCACTCGTCGATGTGCAAGGCCGGTACCTCCAGGGCACGGGTCGATCTGGCTGTGAGGGCAGCCTAGCCTGCCACTTCCCAGCCGAACGCTTTACCCTCCCTTTAGAGTTCCCGGGCCCTCGGCGACCCGCCTCTCACCCCTGCCCGGCACGTCCCCGACCGAGGTCTTGCGGTGACCAATGGTGACCTACAGTGACCGGCCGAGATATTTGCATAATTAATCACAAGCATTACGGTAGCGACGTGACCGAGCAGACCTGTCGAAGATTCCAGGGCCGCGTCGCCCTGATCACCGGTGCCGCCGGCGGCATCGGCGCCGCCACAGCGAGGCGGCTGGCCGCCGAGGGGGCGGCCGTGATCGCCATCGACATCGCCGACGCGGACGGCCGGGCCGTCGTGGCGGCGATCACGAGTGAAGGCGGCCAAGCCGAGTACCGGCACGGAGACGTGACCTCCGCGGCGATGTGGGACGAGCTGGCCGCGCACGTGCGCAGCCGCTACGGACGACTGGACGTGCTGCACAGCAACGCCTACGCCGTCGTCGTCAAACCCGCCCACGAGCTGACCGAAGTCGAGTGGGACACCCAGCTCACGGTCACGCTCAAGGCATCCTGGCTCGCGATCCGCGCCTTCGCCGGGATCCTGCAGGACAGTGCGGGCTCGGTGGTGCTCACCTCCTCCGTGCACGCGCTGGTCGGCCTGCCGGGCCACCCGGCCTACGCCGCCGCGAAGGGCGCCCTGTGCGCGATGGGTCGCCAGCTCGCCGTCGAGTACGGCCCCCGGGTCCGCGTGAACACCGTCGTGCCCGGCCCGATCATGACCGCCGCCTGGGACCGGGTGGACGAGGCCGGACGGGCCGGCAGCGTCGCCGAGACCGTCGCCAAGCGCTTCGGCCGCCCCGAGGAGGTCGCGGCAGCCGTGGCGTTCCTCGCCTCCTCGGACGCCTCCTACGTCACCGGCGTGAACCTGGTGGTGGACGGCGGCTGGTCCGTCGTCAAGGCCTCCTCGTAAACAGGCAGACCAAGCAAGCCCAGACCCAGCAAGCCCAGACCCAGCAAGCCCAAACCACGCAAGCCCAGACCACGCAAGCCCAGACCAAGGAAGGGGCAGCCGCCATGAACCCACCGGTACGAGGCCTGCACGGACAGGCCATCGAAGTCATCGGCGAGCGGATCATCCACGGTACCTACGCCCCGGGCGCCTTGATCCACCCCGACCAGATCGAGCAGGAACTCGGCGTCAGCAAGACCGTCGTCCGCGAGGCGTTGCGGGTCCTGGCGTCCAAAGGACTGATCGACTCCCGCCAGAAGCGCGGAACCTTCGTCAGACCGCGCTCCGACTGGAACCTCCTGGACAGCGACCTGCTGCGCTGGCAGGGCCGGGGCATCCCCGACGGGGCCTTCCTCGACAACCTCGGCGAGGTCCGGGGCATCGTCGAGCCCGCCGGGGCCCGCCTGGCCGCCGAGCGACGTGATGAGGCCGACCTCGCCGCACTGGAGGACGCCCTCGACCGGATGGCGGCCGCGGGCAGCGACGCCCAGGCCATGGTCGAAGCCGACCTCGCCTTCCACCGCGCACTGCTGGCCGCCGCCCACAACGAGCTCCTCACCCGGATGGAAGTGGTGATCGAGGCCGGCCTGCGGGTGCGCGACCAGATCGTGCACGGCGCCGACCACTGGGCCGATGCCGTCCCCGCCCACCGGGCCGTCCTCGACGCCGTACGCGCGCGGGAACCGGAGGCGGCCGCCCGCGCCGTCCACGCCCTGCTCGCCCAGGCCGCCACCGATCTCCACGACGTGATGGACGACAACCTGATGGACGACGCCGACCGCGGAGCGACCGGATGAAGATCACGTCACTGGAGACCTACCTCGTCGCCCCGCGCTGGCTGTTCCTGCGCATCGCCACCGACGAGGGGATCACCGGCTGGGGCGAGCCGATCGTCGAAGGCCGCGCCGAGACCGTGCAGGCCGCCGTCCGCGAAATCGCCGAGTACCTGGTCGGCGAGGATCCGCTGCGCATCGAGCACCACTGGCAGACCCTCACCAAGGGCGGCTTCTACCGCGGCGGCCCGGTGCTCTCCAGCGCGGTCGCCGGTATCGATCAGGCCCTGTGGGACATCGCCGGCAAGGTCCACGGCGTTCCCGTCCACCAGTTGCTCGGCGGCCACGTCCGCGACCGGGTGCGCATGTACGCGTGGATCGGTGGCGACCGCCCCGCCGACGTCGCCGAACTCGCCCAGGCCCAGGTCGAGGCCGGCTTCACCGCCGTCAAGATGAACGGCTCGGCGCAGCTGCGCCCGATCGACACCCCGGCCCAGACCCAGGCCGTCATCGACCGGGTGGCCGCCGTCCGCGAGGTGCTCGGCGACGAGCGCGACGTGGCCGTCGACTTCCACGGGCGGATGTCCACCGCCATGTCCCGGCGGCTGCTGCCCCTGCTGGAGCCGTTCCACCCGATGTTCGTCGAGGAACCCGTCCTCCCCGAGCACTCCCGCGACCTGCGCCGCCTGGTCGATTCGACCTCCGTCCCGCTGGCCACGGGTGAGCGTCTCTACTCCCGCACCGACTTCCGCGACGTGCTCGCCACCGGCATCGCCGTGGCGCAGCCCGACGTCTCGCACGCCGGCGGCATCTCCGAGGTGCGGCGCATCGCGTCCCTCGCCGAGGCCCACGACGTCACCATGGCCCCGCACTGCCCCCTGGGGCCGATAGCCCTCGCAGCCAGCCTCCAACTCGCTTTCGCCATACCGAACTTCCTCATCCAGGAACAGAGCCTCGGGATCCACTACAACCGCGGCAACGACCTCCTGGACTACCTGCTCGACCCCGAGCCGTTCCGCTTCACCGACGGCCACGCCAACCGGCCCACCGGTCCGGGCCTCGGCATCGAGATCGACGAGAGCGCCGTGCGCCGAGCCGCCGAAAGCGGGCACCGCTGGCGCAACCCCGTCTGGCACCACCAGGACGGCTCGTTCGCGGAATGGTGAGCACCCCGCCCAGAGCCGTCCCCCTCACCGTCCGCACCGACCTGACGCACGGCGGCCGGTGGACCTCCCTGCGGGCCGGCGAGCACGAATGGCTCTGGCACCGCCCCGATCCGGCCCGCGCCACCGTCCGCCCGGGCGACGCCTTCGTCGACGCCGGCGGCCTGGAGGAGTGCATCCCCACCGTGCGTGGCACGCCCGACCATGGCGACGCCTGGTCCCGGCCCTGGCAACGCGACGGCGACACCGACGTCCTGCACGGCCCCGACTTCGTGCTGCGCCGACGCGTCGAGACCGGACCGGTCGCGCTGCGCGCCGGCTACGAGCTGCACGCCGACCCCGGGTACCGGTTCTTGTGGGCGGCACACGCGCTGCTGGACGTCACACCCGACGCGCACCTGACCGCGCCCGATGCCACCACGACCCGGCTCTTCCCGGAAGCGGCCGAGCTGCTGGACCGGCCCTGGCCCAGCGGCGCCCGCCACCTCACCGGACCGTGGCCGACACCGCACGGCCTGCGCCTGGACCGGCTCGGCCCTGACGACGGCACCGCGGTCGGCGCGATCCTCACCGACTGCGCGAGCGTGACGGTCACCGACGGCCCCGACACGCTCTCCATGTCCCTGCGCACCGACACCGATCTCCCCGACACCTACCTCCCCGACGCCGACCTGCCCGTCTCCGTCGCCCTCTGGCGCAACCTCCGCGGCTTCCCGGCAGCGGCTCCCTACCGCAGCATCGGCGTCGAGCCCATGCTCGGATCCGTCTTCGACCTCGCCGAGGCCGGGCCCCGCGACGCCGCGACGGTGCCACCCGGCGGCACGCTGCGCTGGGAGCTCACGATCACCGCGACCACCACCCGCACCCCCTGACCGACAAGGGCCTCCCGTGAACCTGACCGACCTGACCGAACTGCCGTACCGGACACTGGCCATCGTGCGCGGCACCGACCGCGACGCGGCGCTGCGCACCGTCCTCACTCTCGCCGAGGAGGGCATCACCGCCGCCGAGGTGTCCCTCACCACCCCGGGCGCCCTGTGGGTCATCGAACAGGCCCGCCGCGAACTCGGCCCCCGCGCAACCCTCGGCGCGGGCACCGTCCTGACCCGCGAGGACGCCGCCCGCGCCCGCGACGCCGGCGCGAGCTTCCTCGTCACACCCGGCCTGCGCCACCTCTCCTCCGAACTCCCGCTGCTGATCGGCGCGCTGACACCCAGCGAGGTGATCACCGCGAGCGAGAGCGGAGCCCTCGCCGTCAAACTCTTCCCGGCCTCGCTGGGCGGTCCCGGTTACCTGAGGGCACTGCGAGACCCCCTCCCCGCCGTGCCGTTCGTCCCCGTCGGCGGCATCGACGCCGCCTCGGCCCTCGCCTACCTCGCCGCCGGCGCGGTCGCCGTGGGCGTCGGTTCACCCCTGGTCGGCGACGCCGCCGCCGGCGGTGACCTGCTCGCACTGCGCGAGCGCGTCGCCAGCTGGCGCACCGCCCTCACCGAGGAGATCGCGGCATGACCGGCACGGCACCGCTCGATGTCGTGACCGTCGGGGAGACCATGGCCGCCCTGCGGGCCACCGGCCCGGTCAGGCTCGGAGCGCCGATGCAGCTGTCCGTCGCGGGCGCCGAGGCCAACGTGGCGATCGGCCTGGCCAGGCTCGGCCACCGGACGGGTTGGGTCGGCCGGGTCGGCGACGACGAGTTCGGCGCCCTCGTCCTGCGCACACTGCGCGCGGAGCAGGTCGACGTCAGCCACGCGCAGCTCGACACGGACGGCCGGCCCACCGGCCTGCTGGCCCGCGAGGACCGGATCGCCGGCCTGGTCCGGGTCGCCTACTACCGCGCCGGGTCGGCCGGATCGGCCCTGCGGACCGCCGATGTGCTGCCCGCCCTGAGCCCCGGTGTCCGGATCCTCCACCTGACCGGGATCACCCCCGCCCTGGGCCCCGGCGCCGCCGAAGCCGTCCGCGCGGCAGCCGTCAGAGCAGGGGAACTCGGCATCACCGTCTGCCTCGACGTCAACTACCGGGCCCGTCTCTGGTCATCGGCCGAGGCGAGGAAGGCGCTGCTGCCACTGGCCCGGATGGCCGACGTGCTGGTCGCCTCCGCCGACGAACTGCACCTGGTCTCCGAGGACCCGTCCCTGCCCGAACCCGACGCGGTCGCCGCGCTGCTCGCCCAGGGGCGCAGCGACGTGGTGATCACCCGCGGCGGCGACGGCGCGAACGTCAGCACCGTCCGCGGCACCGTCCGCGTACCGGCCCGCAAGGTCCCCGTCGTCGATGTCGTCGGCGCCGGCGACGCGTTCGTCGCGGGCTACCTCTCCGGCCTGCTGGACGGCCTCGACGTCGAGGACCGCCTCCACCGGGCCACCACCACCGGCGCCTTCGCCGTCACCACCTGCGGCGACTGGGAGGGCCTGCCCACCCGCCGCGACCTCGTCCTCCTCGACGAGCCCGCCGGCACCACCCTTCGCTAGGGCCTGCCGTCAGGAGGGACACAGGAGGGACAGGAGCAGGACGCGAAGCCGCCGGCAGCCGCAAGGGATCACGCGGCGGGCGGCCCACCGCGCTCTCGACGCGGACCGCCTCCGTCGAAGTCCAGGACAGTGACCGAGGGCAGCCGCGCGGCGAGCGGCGGGACAGCCGGCACCAACGGGAGCAGCGCGCCGAACAGCCCGCGGCCGCCGAACGGAAAGACGTCACGGACCTCCACCACCCCCGGATGCGCGGTACGGAGCTTGGGACGCTCCCGAGCGTCCATCCCCCACGGCATCGGCGGCATGCGATAGCCGCCGTGCTCGGCCATCCGGCCGCTCCGGGTCAGCCTGGCGAACCAGCGCGGGACGGCGTCGAAGACCAGCGAACCGCCGGGGAACCGCTCGGCGCAGAGCCCGATCAGCGCACGCACCTCGGCGGGCTGGAGGTACATCAGCAGCCCCTGCGCGGTGATCAGCACGCCCTGCTCGGGGTCCACCTCGTCCGCCCAGCGCGGGTCGGTGGCCGAGCAGGCCAGCAGGCGCTGGCGCGGGCCCGGCGGCAGCAGACGCTGACGCACCGCCAGCGACTCGGGCAGGTCGACGCTGAGCCACTGGGCGCGGCCGTTGTCCACCCGCCAGTACTGCGTCTCCAGCCCGTCGCCGAGGCAGACCACGGTGCCGCGTGGCTTCCGGTTCAGGAAGTCGGCCACCTCGCGGTCGAAGCAGGTCGCCCGCAGCCCCTGGATCAGCGCCGGCCGGTCGCCGGCCGGTCCGAACCGCTCGGCGAACGGGAAGTCGATCCGATCGACCAGTTCCACGGCCTTCGGATCGCGCAGCACTCCGTCGGGGCGGCGTGCCTCGGCCGCACGGTGGTAGAGCGTCCACAGTGCGGTCTCAGGGACGTCGGTGAGGTTGACCGGGACGGACCGGCGGTCCTCAGCCGCGGACGTGGGCACTGGCACGGGTACGGGCATGCATGGACTCCTCTGATCAGCAGCTCATCGACTCAGCCGATGCTGAACGCGCCCTCCGGCGGCGTCGGCGAGGGCCGGGCTTCGGCGTCCGTGACCGGCCGGGCGTCGCCGACCAGCCGGCGCAGCTCCGGGCCGTCCACCAGCCGGGCCGGGAACGGGTCACCGGCCAGCTGCCGGGCCAGCTTCTCGACCGGCAGCGGCCGGTCGGAGCCGATCAGCAGCAGGTTGCCGAACCGCCGCCCGCGCAGCACGGACGGCTCGGCGACCAGGCAGGTGTGGGCGAACACCGACCGGACGGTCGCCGCCTGCTCCCGCGCGAAGGCGAGCGGCGCGCTGTCCGCGAGGTTCGCCGCGTAGCAGCCGCCGGGTCGCAGCGCGGCGGCCGCGAGCCGGACGAACTCGGCCGAGGTCAGATGCGCCGGCGTGCGCGAGCCACGGAAGACGTCGGCGATCACCAGGTCGAGCGAACCCGATGCCGACCCGCCGTCCGCCTCGGACGAGGCCTCGGACAGCACCTCGCGCGCGTCCCCGACGGTCACCGAGATCTCCGTCTCGGGCCACGGCAGCACCTCGCGGACCAGTGCGACCAGCGGCCCGTCCGCCTCGGCCACCCGCTGTCGGCTGCCGGGCCTGGTGGCCACCAGGTAGCGCGGCAGCGTGAGCGCGCCGCCGCCCAGGTGCAGCACGTCCAGCGGTCGGCCGGCCGGTGCCACCGTGTCGGCCAGATGACCGAGTCGCCGGGTGTACTCGAACTCCAGGTGGGTCGGATCGCGCAGATCGACGTAGGACTGCGGGGTGCCGTCCAGGGTGAGCAGCCAGCCGCCGGGGCAGTCCAGATCGGGCATCAGCTTCGCCGTGCCGAAAGCGGTCTCCCGCAGCACCGGGCGCGGCTCGTCCCCACCATCGCCCGCACCGCGACCGCCCACGCCGGCGCCACCCACACCGGTGCCGCCCGCCGCACCCCCAGCGGTCACTGGTACGCCTTCAGCCAGCGCCCGAGCTCGGCGAAGACCTGCTCGCGCGCCGCCGGTCCGGAGAGCACCAGGTCGTGCATCCCGCCGTCGATCCGCACCGTGGTCACGTGCCGGCCCAGCCGCGGGCCGAGCGCGGCGATGTCGTCCGCGCGCAGCACGGCGTCGCTGTGCTGCAGTGCCGGGTCCCACTTGGTGGTGGAGATGCTGGAGGTGGACGCCATCAGCAGCACCGGAACGTCGATTCGCAGCCCGCGCCGCACCTCGCGGTGGCCGCGCTGGATCGCGGCGAGCCAGCCGGCGTACAGCGGGAAGCCCTCGGCGGGCTTGAGGCTGAGGTCGAAGTCCCAGCTGCCCCGGTGGTCACGGTGCAGGCTGTGCACGTAATGCGGGTTGAGCGGCGCGGGCAGCTTGCGGGTCGCCGCGAGCCGGCCGAGCGCGCCGACGGCGGGGGCGCCGAGCGTGCGCACCGCGGGAGCGGCGGGCATCGAGAGGAACGGGCTGTTCAGGAAGAGCCCGTCCACCACGCCGCGCCCGGCTCGTCGGGACGCCCACAGCGCCGCGACCAGGCCACCGGTGGAGTGACCGTTGACCAGCAGCTGGGTGTGGCCGTCCAGCTCACGGATGATCCGGACGGCCTCGTCCAGCTCCTCGTCGTAGGCCGCCAGGTCGCGGATGAAGTTCGGCGACTGGTGCGGGCGCAGCGAACGGCCGTACTTGCGCAGGTCGAGCGCGTAGAACGAGTAGCCGAGGGCCGCGAAGTAGTCCGCCAGATGGGTCTGGAAGAAGTAGTCCACATAGCCGTGGACGTACAGCACCGCACGGCGCGGGCCCTCGCCCGCCTGCTCCTGCGGCGCGAGGCGGCGGACCAGCGTCGCGCCGACCGGCCCCTCGTCGTCCGGGCGCAGCGGCAGCTCGACGGACTCGTAGGGCTCACCCAGAATGTCGGTTCGGAATTCCACAGCGCCGACTGTACTGGGTCGTCCCCGACCAAGGAGCCGTCAGCTGTCAGCCGTCGGGCACCAGCTGTCAGGCGTCAGCCGTCAGCCGCGACGGCCGGCCCCTCGCGGCCGCGGCGGCCGGGCGTGCCGCGCAGCACGTTCACCACGCCGAGCGCCGCCGCGCAGAGCGGCACGGCGAGCAGCGCGCCGAGGATCCCCGCCACGCCCGAGCCGGCCACCACGGCGATCATGATGGTCGCCGGGTGCAGTTCGACCGTCCGGCTCTGGATCACCGGTTGCAGGATGTTGCCCTCCACCATCTGCACGGCCAGCACCACACCGAGCGTCCAGAGCGCCTTGCCGAGCCCGCCGTCGGCCAGTGCGACCAGCACCGCGACCGTCCCGCTCAGGAACGCCCCCACGAACGGGATGTAAGCACCCATGAAGACCAGCGCGCCGAGACCCGGCGCGCCCGGCACGCCGAGCACCAGGAGGCCGATGGTGATGAAGGTGGCGTCGATCAGCGCGATCAGCGTGGTGCCGCGCATGAAGCCGGCCATCGCGTCGAAGGCCTGCCGGCCGCAGGCGACGGCCAGTTCGGCCCGCTCGCCTGGCACGAAGGAGCGGACCATGTCGGCCGTGCGGTGGCCGTCCCGCAGGAAGAAGAAGACCAGCGCGAGCGTCAGGATCGAGCCGGTCACCAGCTGGGTGGCCAGACCGAGGCCGGAGACCACGCCGTTGGCGAGTTCCGCGGCGAACGAGCTGCCGGCCCCCGAGGCGTGCTTGAGGGTGTCCTGCAGGCTCTTGCCGAGCGGGCCGAGCCGCTCGGCGAGCTGGTCGCCGGCCTGCTGGAGCGCGTGTGCGATCTGCGGGGCGCTGTGCACCAGCGAGTTGACCAGGAGCGCGAGCACGCCACTGACCGCCAGCACCAGCACCACACAGGTCAGGCCGGACGCCGCGCCCCGGCCAAGACCGCGGCCGGCCAGCCACGGCATCACGGGGTAGAGCAGCGCGGTGGCGAGCAGCGCGAGGATCACCGGGACGGTCGCGGCGCGCAGCTCGACGAGCGCGAAGACGACGAGCGAGGCGACGGTGATGAAGAGGATCACCGCGACGGACCACGCGGCGGCGGTCCGGACGGCCGGTGGCAGAAGTGGCCCGGCCGCCCTGGCTCGCCCGTCCGGCATCACGCTCTCCGTTCCGCCTTCCGCCACCCCGTCCCCCTGCCGCCCACTGATGACATATCAGCACATTTGCGCATGAACGCAGCGATCCCGAGGGCCGCTGGGCGTGGCGAAGCCGAACTGGATCACTCCGTCGCCGACACCGCCACCGCCACCTCGCGCCGGGCCGCCTCCGGCGCGGCGAACTCCAGCAGCCGTTCTCCCTCCGCCACGGCCCGCGCCCGGACCTCGCGGTCCAGCGCCGCGAACGGCCTCAGCTCGAACCGGGCCACCCCCGACCGCTCCCGGACGACCTGCCAGCTCCCCGCGACCAGGCCGTCCACCAGCAGCGAGCCGAGCACGATGCCGTTCTGGGTCATCACCAGCGGCCGGTACTCCTCCGGCAGCACCCGGGTGCGGTCGGCGTGCGAGAGCAGCAGGTTGTCGAACGGCGCGACCAGGCGGACCGGGACGGCGGTGTCGGCCGGCGGGCGCGGAGCGTCGGGCAGGTCGTAGAGGGTGCGGCCGTGCTCGTCGCGGAACTCGGCGAGCTGCGGGCGCAACCGCTTCAGCACGGCGGCCAGCCGGGTCAGCCCGAACCACTTCTGGACGTCGGCGACGGTGGCGGGCCCGAAGGCGGCGAGGTAGCGCAGGACCAGGCGGTCGCGCTGCCCGTCCAGCTCGGCGGGGTCGGTGAGGTCGGCGAGCGGGCGGCCGAGCCAGTGTTCGGCGGTGGTGTGCGCGGCCGCGCCGCCGGTCCGCCACAGGCCGCGCGGCGGCACCTGGACGAGCGCGAGACGGGCCCGCAGCAACTGGGCGAGCGCGGCGGGATCGCGGTCGGGGTGCCGGGCGGCGAGCAGCGTGCCGAGCTCCTGGAAGGTGCGCGGACGTTCCTCGACCAGCTCACGGCCGAGCTCGACCAGCCCGTCGAGCTCGGCCGGCGTCAGGCCGGCCAGGCGCTTGCCGAACGCGCCGCGCAGACCCTGCTCCAGCACCGGCTGGAAGAGCGGACGCAGCGTCCGGCAGTCCTCGGCGGTGACGAGGTGGATCGTGCCGCGCTGGAGACCGAGCCGGACCACCGCACGGCGCTCGACGAGCTCGCTCAGCTGCTCGGGACGAAAGCCCGGCAACCGGGACCAGAGGCCGTAGTACGGCGGGTCGGTCGCCTGCGCCTGGAGGCCGACCAGATGCGCCGTCAGCCGCTCGACCGCCAGGCCGCCGGCCGCACCGGGCCCAGCGGGCCCGGCGCGACCGGCAGGACCGGCGGGCTCCGTCGGCGCACCAGGCTCAGCCGGGGCGAGCAGCTGCTGGCGGGCGAGCAGGGCCCGGTTGAGCGCGCGAGCCGACAGCGCGCGAGCCGACGGCGCCCGGGCCATCAGCGCCGGCCTCGCTCCGCGTCCAGCGTCGCGCGCAGCGTGGCGATCCGGTTCGAGGTGATCGAGAGCGCGCCGGCGTCGAGCATCCGGCGCATGGTGCGGCGCAGGTCCACCGTCCACGTGCTGACCAGCAGGCCCTCGCCCAGCGCCCGCTCGACCAGGGCGCGGTCCACCAGGCCGAACGGCGGGTTGAGGTAGCTCGGCCGCAGGTCGTCCAGCAGCACCCGGACCGGCAGCTCGGGGCGCTTCCAGGTGAGCGCGATCGGCACGTCCGGAGCCAGCTCGCGGATCGCGAACATCGCGTCCACCGGGCCGCAGAAGTACACCTGCTGCTCGGCACCGAGCGCGGTGACGGACTGCCAGGCGGCCGCCGCCGGCCCGGGATCGTCCAGGTCGATCAGCAGCCGCGCGGCCGGGGTCTCGGCGACCAGCTTGAGCGCCTCGTCGAGGGTCGGGATCCGCTCGCCGCCGGCGAACGGCTGGGCGTCGAGCCGCTCGGCGGTCAGCGCACCGAGCGGGCGGTCCAGGTCCCAGAGGCGCTTGAGCGTGGGGTCGTGCAGCAGCACCGGCACGCCGTCCCGGGTGAGGCGGACGTCCACCTCGACGGCGTCGGCGCCGGCGGCGAGCGCGGAGGCGATGGAGGGCAGGGTGTTCTCGCGGAACCGGTACGGGTCGCCGCGGTGGGCGACGGCCTGCGGGCGCGGGAGGTCGGCGGGGACGTGCTGCTGCTCGGTCATGGCGATTCCGTCGAGGTCGCGGTGTGGTGCAGGACAGGGGGCGGCGCAGGGGCGGGCGGCGCGGGGCGCTCAGGGCCGTTCGATCATCACATTCGTCGACTTGATGACCGCGGTCGCCGGTGCGCCGGGGACCAGTTCCAGCTCCTCGGCCGACTCACGGCTGATCAGCGAGACCACCCGGAACGGTCCGGCCTGGACCTCCACCTGCGCGGCGACGTCGCCGAGCACCACGTGCGTGACGATCCCGGGGAACCGGTTGCGCGCCGAGGACGGTCGACCCTCGGCCTCCGCCACGCCCGGCTTGGCCAGCTCGCGGGCGAACGCGGCGAGTTGCTCGCCCGGGATGATCCGGTGCCCGTGCTCGTCCCGATCGGCTGCCAGGCGACCGGCGTCAACCCAGCGGCGCATCGTGTCGGCGCTGACGCCGAGCATCGACGCGGCCTCACCGATGCGGTAACGGTACTGGCTGACCGGCCGGTCCGGCCGGTCCATGGCGCCGCTCATCGCACTCCTCGGCTCTCGCCCTGATCCGGGGCTCCTGGCCCGGGACAGGTGGTGTCCTGCTACTGACCTGATCTTGCTGCTGTCGCCCATCCTGCCGCATCGTCAGGCCCGCTCGGCACAGTGGCAGCCGACGACCGGCGCATCGTCGGGTACTGGCCGCAGCGCGGGGCCACCGAACGCGCGGCCGGCCACCAGCCACGCCCGGTTCACAGACCGCCGAACAGGTCCCGGCAGACCGCGTCGAGCGCGGTCAGCACCGCACCGCTGAGCACCGCGCCGCCGCCCGCCGTACCGGCCCGGACCTCGGTGCGCAGCGGCGAGAGCGCGGCCAGCCGAGCGGCCACCCGGTCGGCCAGCGCGGCCCCGCCGGCCCGGCCGACCTCGCCGCCGAGCACCACGCACCCCGGGTCGAGGATCACGCAGACGGCGGAGGCCCCGAGCGCCACCCGGGCCGCCAGCGCGTCCAGGAACGGCTCGCCCGCCGGCCCGGCCGCGACCGCCGCGAGCACGGCGGCCTCGGCGGCGGCCGCCGACCCGGCCACGGTCTCGCCGTCGTGGAACCCGTGCGTCCGCGCCAGCTCGCAGACCGCCGCGCTGCCCGCCAGACTGTGGAAACCACCGTCGCAGCCGCCCGCGCCGGGCAGCCCGCCGGTGCCGGGCACCGGCAGGAACCCGATCTCGCCGGTGCCGCCGGAGACCCCGCGGCGCAGCCGCCCGTCCAGCATCACCGCGGCGCCGGTGCCGTGGCCCAGCCAGAGGAGCACGAAGGTGTCCCGGTCCACGGCGGCGCCCAGCCGGTGCTCGGCGATGCCGGCCAGGTTGACCTCGTTCTCCAGGATCACCTCGGCGTCCAGCCCGTCACGCAGCACGGTGACCAGCTCGGCATGCCAACGCGGCAGCCAGCCACCGGGGTTGAAGGTGCCGGTGGCTGGGTCCACCAGGCCGGGCGCGCCGACCGCGACGGTGTGCAGCTCGCGCACCCCCGCCTCGGCGGCGGTCTCCAGCAGCGTGCGCAGCACCCGGTGCGCCGGGTCGGCCTGCCCGGCGGCCGCATCGGAATCGCCGGCCTCGGCGGACTCGGCCGCGAACGGCCCGGCGTCGATGGCGAGTGCGGCGCTGGCCAGCGTCCGGCCGGTCAGGTCGGCGACGGTGAGCGTCACGCTGCCGGTCCGCACGTCGATCCCGGCCAGGTGGGCGCGGTCGGCGCGCAGCGCGTACACCCGGGCGTTCGGGCCGCGGCGCTGCTCGCCGCGCTCCCCCACGATGTGCACCAGGCCGCTGTGCTGCAGGCGTTCCAGCAGGTCGGAGACGGTGGGGCGGGACAGGCCGGTCAGCGCGCGCAGCTCGGTGGCGGTCAGCGGACCCTGTGCCAGCAGCAGGTCGAGGGCCAGCCGGTCATTGATGGCACGGGCGGTGCTAGGGGTGGCCGTGCGCGCGGTGGTCATGAGGCCGCATCCTTTCAGATATTTCTATCAGGATTCCTTCCTGATAATTTATCCCAAGGAGCCGCAGCCGCAGTCCGCCGTGACCGCTTTCGGGAGGGGACCCGTCCATGCCGTCCGCACCAGCCACGCCGCCCGCACCGCCCGGCCCGCCCCAACCGCCCGGCGCCGCCCAGCTCCGCCGGGCCAGGCTCAGCACCGCCCTGGTCTTCGCCGTGCACGGCGCGGCCGCCGGCAGCTTCGCCACCCGGATCCCGGCGATCCGGGACCAGCTGCACCTGAGCCCGGGCGGGCTGGGCCTCGCCCTGGTGATGCCCGCGATCGGCGCCTCGCTCGCGATGCCGCTGGCCGGGCGGGTCGTCCACCGGCTCGGGGGCCGGGCGGCGCTGCGGCTGCTGCTCGGGGTCTACTGCGCCATGCTGGCGCTGCCGGCCCTCGCTCCGGGCCTGCCCTGGCTCTGCCTGACGCTGCTCGCCTTCGGCGCGACGGCCGGGATGACGGATGTGGCGATGAACGCCGAAGGGGTGGAGGTCGAACAGCGGCTGGGCCGCTCCATCATGTCCGGCCTGCACGGGATGTGGAGCGTCGGCGGGCTGGTCGCCGCCGCCTTCGGCGCGCTGGCGGCCCACCTGCACCTCGCCGCCCGGACCCACCTGGCACTCGCCGCGCTGGTGCTGCTGCTCGTCGGCCAGCTGGTCTGCCGCCGGCTGCTGGACGTGCGGCCCGAGCCGGCGGCCGAGGCACCGCCGCGTTACGCGAGGCCGCCGCGCTCGGCGGTGCTGATCGGGCTGGTCGGCTTCTGCGCGGTCTTCGCGGAGGGCGCCGGGATGGACTGGTCGGGCGTCTACCTGCGCGACATCACGCACGCCCCCGCCGGCACCGCCGCGATGGCCTACACCGCCTTCGCGGCCACCATGGCCGCGGCCCGGCTCGTCGGTGACGCGGTGGTGCGCCGGCTCGGCGCCGTCCGCAGCGTCCGGACGGGCGGTGCGGTGGCCGCCGCCGGGGGCCTGCTGGTGATCACCGCGCAGAGTCCGGCGCTGGCGATCCCGGGCTTCGCACTGCTCGGAACGGGCATCGCGATCGTGGTGCCGCTCGCCTTCGCGGCCGCCGGCCACGCCGGGCCGAACCCCAGCCAGGCGATCGCGGGCGTCGCGACGGTGGTGTACACCTCGGGGCTGGTGGCGCCGGCGGTGGTCGGCGGGATCGCCCAGGGCAGCTCGCTGCGGGTGTCGTTCGGGCTGGTCACGCTGCTGGTCGCGACGCTGACGGTGACGGCGAGCGCACTGCGCACAGCCGGCCGGACCAGCGCGGCCGGCGCTGCTGCCGCGCCACAGCAGGAACAGCAGGAACAGCAGGACGGGGAGCGAGGCAGGAAGCAGGAGCAGGAGCGCACAGAGGCGTGAGACGGCGGCCCGAGTCCGCGACGCCCAGGACGCCCGCGCACTGCATTACCCTCGGCGAATGCCCTCTCCCGCTGCCCTGCGCCGTGCCCTGCTCTCCCCGTGGGCGCGGGTCGCGCTGCTCGCCGTGATCCTCGCGGCGGCCGCCGGCTCGGCCGCACTCTGGGATCCGCGCCAGCTGGCCACGGCGGTACCGGGAGCCTGGCGGGCGCCGGCGTTCGTGGCACTGTTCGCGTTCGGCACGCTCGCGTTCCTGCCGAAGCCGGCGCTCAACGTCGCGGCCGGGCTGCTGTTCGGCGCCGAGCGCGGGGTGCCGCTCGCGGTGCTGGGGACGACGGCCGGGGCCGCGCTCGCCTTCGCGCTGGGGCGCGGTCTCGGGCAGGACGCCCTGCGGCCGCTGCTGCGCGGGCGGGTGCTGACCGCGCTGGACCAACGACTGACCGAGCAGGGACTGCGCAGCGTCCTGCTGCTGCGACTGGTGCCCGGCGTGCCGTTCCAGGCGGTCAATCTGGGGGCGGCGCTCTCCGGCGTCCGAACCGGTCCGTACCTGCTGGCCACCGTGCTGGGCGTGCTGCCCGGCACGGCGGCCTACGTGATCGCGGGCGCTTCGGCGGGCTCGCCCGGCTCGCCGGCCTTCCTGGCGGCGACGGCGGTGATCGTGCTGATGGCGCTGCTCAGCGCGGCCGCGATGTGGCGCTCCCGGCAGCGTCCGGCCGGCACCACACCCGTGCCCGCAGCCACTTCCACGCCGACGGCCACGCCCACGCCCAGCGGGACGGCGTGAGCGCAGGCGCTCACATCCCGCCCGCCACCCGCAGGATCGCGCCCGTCGCGTAGGAGGCGTCCGGCGAGAGCAGCCAGGCGACCGCACCCGCGATCTCCTCGGGCTCGCCGGCCCGCCGCAGCGGAATGATCGGAGCGACCCGGGCCGGCCGGTCCGGCTCGCCGCCGCCCGCGTGGAACTCGGTGTGGATGGTGCCCGGCGAGACGGTGTTGACCCGGATGCCGGCCGGGCCGAGCTCCTTGGCCAGGCCGATGGTCAGCGCGTCGGTGGCGGCCTTGGTCGCCGCGTAGTGCACGTACTCGCCGGGGCTGCCCAGCGTCGCCGCGGCCGAGGAGACGTTGACGATCGCGCCACCGCGGGTCAGGTCGCGGGCGGCGCGGCGGGCGCAGAGGAGGTAGCCGACCAGGTTGACGTCGACCACCCGGCGCAGGTCCGCCGGGCTCTGCTCGGCGAGCGGGCCCTGCTTGCTGGTCACCCCGGCGTTGTTGACCAGACCGGTGATCGGGCCGAGCCGCTCGGCGGCGGTGTCGAAGAAGTGGTCCACATCGGCCTCGACAGTGGTGTCGAGCCGGACGGCGATCGCGGCGCCCCCGGCCGCGCGCACCTGCTCGGCCACCTGCTCGGCGGCGTCCGCGTCACTGCGGTAACCGATCGCCAGATCGTGGCCGTCGGCGGCCAGCCGACGGCAGACTGCCGCACCGATCCCCCGGCTGCCACCGGTCACCAGCGTGACGGGTCGTGACATGTCCTGCTCCTTCTCCCCATCGAGCGCCCTGCCCATCGAGCGCCCCCCATCGAGCACCGCGTCCGCAGCATAGCCGCGCAATCCACTGGCCCGGCTGCCCGGCGCTGCGCCAGGATGACCACCATGACCGACACCACGACCGAGCGCCTCGACCCGCCGTTCACCGCCGGCGAGACCGCCATGCTGCTCGCCTGGCTCGACTACCACCGCTCCACGCTCGCCCAGAAGACCGCAGGTCTGACGGACGAGCAGCTGAAGCTGCGCTCGGTCGCGCCGTCCGCGCTCTCGCTGCTCGGCCTGGTCCGGCACATGGCCGAGGTGGAGGAGTACTGGTTCCAGACGATCCTGCACGGCCACGAGCCGCGCGGGCACTACTGGACCAAGGAGGACCCGGACGGCGACTTCAACGGCGTCGACGAGGCGGACGCCGCCGAGGGCTTCGCGACCTGGCGCGCCCGGATCGAGCTGGCCCGCCGGGCGGTCGAGGGGCTGTCACTGGACACGATCGGCCAGGCGCAGCGCCATGGTCAGGATGTGACACTCCGATGGATCCTCGTTCACATGATCGAGGAGTACGCGCGCCACAACGGCCACGCCGATCTGCTGCGCGAGACGATCGACGGCGACACCGGCATGTGACTGACACTACGTCAACTGTGAATTGACCGAACGGCATCCGGGTGAGGTGCGGCCGCAGCCCGCAACCATCCGCTCACCTGCGACGTCAGGTCTGAGTGAGAATCGGCATCTGCCTCCGGCAGGCGCCACCACCCGAACGGCGCGCCAGGGCGGGCGCCGATGCGGTGATCAGTGCGATACTCGGACAGTTCCGGCGAGTGGATGACGCGTCAGATGACTGCGCGGCACACGGGACCAGACGGGACAGGACAGGGAGGCGCGGCATGGGAGCACTTCGCGACGAGCACCACAACGGGTGGCTGATGCCCTCCGGCAACTACCCCGCCGCGGTGTACGACGAGGACGAGGCCTGGGGATCCGCGGACACCGTGCCGATGCTGCCGAACCCGGCCAAGATCGCCTCGGTGAAGCCGACCGGCTTCGAGTCCGCCCGGACGGTCGGCGAGCACATCCGGTCGGGCACTCCGGTGGTGATGGACCTGACCGAGATGGACGACGGCGAGGCCAAGCGGATGGTCGACTTCGCCTCCGGACTCGTCTTCGGCACCCGCGGCGGCATCGAGCGGATCGCCCGCCGGGTCTTCCTGCTCACTCCGCCGGAGGTCGAGGTCATGGTGATCGACCGGCCACTGGACGACAGCGGGTTCTACAACCAGAGCTGATCACGACCGCATTCGATCACGCGCGCCGACAGCGGTCGGAGCCGAACGAGCAGGACCCCGAGCCGGGGGTGGCACCCGCCACCTCCGGCTTTTTGGCGCCTCCGGCCCGTCGCCCTGGGCGCTCAGACGTGGCAGCAAAATCTCACCTGAGACATTCATGTCTCAGGTGAGCTACCATATTCTCATGGCAATCGATCGCGACTCCGTCCTCCAGGCCGCCGTCGGCGTGCTCTCCCGGCAGCCGACCGCCCATCTGGACGAGATCGCCCGCGCCGCCGGAATCAGCCGCGCCTCGCTGCACCGGATCTTCCCCGGCCGCGAATCGCTGCTCCGCGAGGTCGGCCTGCTGGGCCTGCGCCGCTACAACGCCGCGCTGGACACCGCCGCGATCGAGCAGGGCGACGCCGCCGAGGCGCTGCGCCGACTGGCCGGGCTGCTGGTCCCGGACGCCGCGCTCTGCGCGTTCCTGGCCGGCGAGAACCAGCTGTTCGACGACCCCGAGCTGTGCGCCCTCTGGGAGGAGCAGGACGCCCGGGTCCGCGCGTTCTTCCTGCGCGGCCAGCAGGAGGGGGCGTTCCGGATCGAGCTGCCGGCCGGCTGGCTCAGCGAGGCGTTCTTCGACCTGCTGGCCGGCGTCGGCTGGGCCGTCCAGGACGGCCGCCTCGCCCCCCGCGACAGCGCCTTCGCCCTCATCGAGCTCTTCCTCGGCGGAGCCCTCAGGAGACCTGCCCCATGAGTAACACCCCGGTGAGCAATCCGTCTTCGACCAGTGCCACCACCGCACGCGACGCCGCAGCAACCACCACCACCGTCACCTCCGTCCCCGCCGGATCGCGCCGGCGCTGGGCCGGTCTGGCCGTGCTCGTCCTCGCCGTCACGCTCGTGGTGGTGGACGCGACCGTCCTGGTGCTGGCCATCCCGTCGATCAGCGAGACGCTGGCGCCGAGCGCGACCCAGCTGCTCTGGATCGGCGACATCTACTCCTTCGTGCTGGCCGGACTGCTGGTCAGCATGGGCTCGCTCAGTGACCGGGTGGGCCGCAAGCGGCTGCTGCTGATCGGCGCCGCCTCGTTCGGTGCCGCCTCGCTGCTGGCCGCCTACGCGGCGAGTCCTGGCTGGCTGATAGCCGCCCGCGCGCTGCTCGGC
Organism: Kitasatospora sp. NEAU-69; assembly: GCF_057158765.1. Lineage (NCBI taxonomy): Bacteria > Bacillati > Actinomycetota > Actinomycetes > Kitasatosporales > Streptomycetaceae > Kitasatospora > Kitasatospora sp. NEAU-69. Next base: position 152,018 of record NZ_JBWXUE010000001.1, on the reverse strand, counting down.
GTCGCCGGGGCGACGATCATGCCGTCCACGCTGTCGCTGATCCGGGGACTCTTCCCGGACGACCGGGAGCGGGCCACCGCGATCGGGATCTGGAGCGCGGCGGCCACCGCCGGCGCCGCCGCCGGACCGCTGGTCGGCGGGATCCTGCTGGAGCACTTCTGGTGGGGCTCGGTCTTCCTGCTCAACCTGCCGGTGGTCGCGCTGCTGCTGGTGCTCGGCGGCTGGCTGCTGCCGGAGTCCAAGGACCCGAAGCCGGGACGCTGGGACCCGGCGAGCGTGCTGCTCTCGCTGGTCGGGCTGATATCCGTGGTCTACGCGATCAAGGAAGCGGCCGCGCACGGCGTGCTGCGCTGGGACGTGCCGGTGACCGCCGTGCTCGGCGCGACGGCGCTGCTGCTCTTCGTCCGCCGCCAGCTCCGGCTGACCGCTCCGCTGCTCGACGTGCGGCTGTTCGCCGACCGCCGGTTCACCGCGGCCACGCTGAGCGCGCTGATCGCGGTCCTCGGGCTGGGCGGCGTGATCTTCTTCATCTCGCAGTACCTCCAGCTGGTGCGCGGCTTCTCGCCGCTGACCGCCGGACTGGCCGAGATGCCGGCCTTCGCCGGTGCGGCGGTCGCCTCGATGCTGACCGCGCGGCTGGCCCGGGCGACCGGCGCCCGCGCCGCACTGACCGGCGGGATGATCCTCCTGGGGCTCTCGCTCGGCGCACTCGGCTGGATCCAGCAGGACACCACGTACCTGGTGCTGGCCGTGATCTTCACCGCGGTCGGCGCGGCCGAGGGGCTGGTCTACACGCTCGCCTCCGACCTGGTGCTGACCGCCGCGCCCGCCGAGAAGGCCGGCGCCGCCTCGGCCGTCTCCGAGACGGCGTACGAGCTCGGCACCGCGCTCGGTATCGCACTCTTCGGCTCGGTGCTGACGGCCGTGTACACCGGCCGGATGGCGCTGCCCGCCGGGCTGGATCCCGCGGTCGCCGCGAAGGCGAAGCAGTCGCTCGGCTCGGCCGTGGAGGCGGCGTCCGGCCTGCCCGGTCCGACCGGCGAGGCGCTGGCCCACGCGGCCCGCACGGCCTTCGTCCACGGCCTCGGCCTGGCGGCGCTGCTGGCCGCCGGCCTGGTACTGCTGGGCACGGTGCTCGCCTGGCGGCTGCTCGGGGACCGACGGCCGTCCTGACGCCAGGGCGGCCGCGGGTCAGCTGGCGGCTGCGGGTCAGCCGGCGGCGGCGGGTCAGCTGCCCAGCGGGAGCTCGAGCTCGGCCCAGACCACCTTGCCGTCCCGGGTCGGGCGGCTGCCCCAGCGGTGGGCGAGCTCGTTCACCAGGTACATCCCGCGCCCACCCTCGTCCTCCGAGCCGGCCGGGCGCAGCCGCGGCGTCTGCCGGCCCGAGTCGGCGACCTCGACGGTGAGCGCCCGGTCGCGGTAGAGCCGCAGCCGGCGCGGCTCCTCAGCGTGCACCAGCGCGTTCGTCACCAGCTCGCTGACCAGCAGCTCGGCGAAGTCCGCCAGCGGCGAGAGCCCCCAGGCGGCCAGCGTGCTGCGGGTGAAGCGGCGGGCCAGCGCCGGGATCGGGCCGTCGCCGGTGAGCGGCAGGGTGGCGATCCGGTCGCTCGGCACCGGCAGCGCCCGGGCCATGATCATCGCGACGTCGTCCTCGGTGCCGTCGCGCACGAGGGCCGAGACGACGGCGTCGCAGTGCGCCTCCAGGGTCCGGCCGCGCGCGGCCAGTGTGCGCCGCAGCTCGTCGATACCGTCGTCGATGTCCGCGCCGCGGCGCTCGACCAGGCCGTCCGTGTACAGGGCGATGATGGCGCCCTCCGGCAGCGTGAACTCGGTGTTCTCGAACGCCACCCCGCCGACGCCGAGCGGCACCCCGGGCGGCACGTCCAGCGAGCGGGCGTCGCCGTCCGGCCCCATCACGACCGGCGGCAGGTGGCCCGCGCAGGCGAGCGTGCAGCTGCGGTCCACCGGGTCGTACACCGCGCAGACGCAGGTCGCGAACTGGCCCTCGCCGATGCCGGTCGCGGTCTCGTCCAGCCGGGCCAGCACCTGCGCGGGCGGCATGTCGAGGGTGGCCAGGGTGCGGGCGACGGTGCGCAGCTGCCCCATCGTCGCGGCGGCCCGGATGCCGTGGCCCATCACGTCGCCGACCACCAGCGCGACCCGGCCGCAGGAGAGCGGCACCACGTCGAACCAGTCGCCGCCGACCTCGCTGACCACGCTGCTCGGCAGGTACCGGTAGGCGATCTCCAGGCCCAGCGTGCGGTGGATCTCCTGCGGCAGCAGGCTGCGCTGCAGTGTCAGCGCGGTGTCCCGCTCGCGGCGGTAGAGCCGCGCGTTGTCGATCGAGACGGCGGTGCGGGCGACCAGCTCCTCGGCCATCCGGACGTCCGCCTCGGAGAACGGCTCCGGATTGCGGGTGCGGACGAACTCGGCGCCGCCGAGCACCATGCCGCGGGCCATCACCGGCACCAGCAGGTACGAGTGGATGCCCGCGGCGAGCCCCGGCTCGACCCGTTCCTCACGGGCGGCCAGCTTGCGCATCGTCGGCTCGTCCATATGGGGGACGGCCAGCGTCCGCCCGCTGCGCAGGCTCTGGGTGTAGATCCGGTTCGACTCGTAGGCCGTGGTCTCGCCGACCGCGTCGGCCACCGTGGTCAGCCCCGAGTCGTGCGCCTCGCCGGAGGCGACCGCGCGCAGCAGCACACCCTGGTCGGGCGCGAGCAGCCCCGGCTCCTCGCCCTGGAGCACTGGGTCGAGCAGGTCGACGGTGGCGAAGTCGGCGAAGTTCGGCACCACGGCGGAGATCAGCTCCTCCGCGGTGCGCTGCATGTCCAGCGTGGTCCCGATCCGCGCGGTCGCCTCGGCGAGCAGCGTGAGCCGCTCCTGCGCACGGGTGGCCCGGGCCTCGGCCCGGAACCGCTCGGTCACGTCGATGATCGAGGAGCTCACCCCGAGCACCCGGCCCGAGGGGTCGGCGAGCCGGAAGTAGGACGTGGACCAGGCACGGTCGCGGCGCGGGTCGCCGGGGGTGCGGCCGTACGAACGGGCGTCGAGCACCGGGCGGCCGGTGGTCAGCACCTCGCGCATCACGGCCTCGATCTCGGCGTTGTTGAGGCCGGGGAGCACGGCGTCCACCCGTCGGCCCAGGTGCGCCTCGACCGGCAGGCCGTTGATCTCGGCCAGCGCCGGGTTGAGCCGGACGTAGCGCAGCTCGGCGTCGTAGACGGCCATCCCGATCGGCGACTGCGTGAAGAAGCCGTCGAGCACCGCGAGGTCGGCCTCCACCTGCCGGACCGCCCGGATGTCCGAGCCGGTGGCGAGCACCATCGGGCGCCCGTCCGGGCCGGTGATGCCGTAGGTGCGGAACTCCAGCTCGACCTCGTGGCCGTCCCGGTGCCGGATCGGGAAGACACCGGACCAGCGGCGGCCGGTCATGATGTGCTCGTAGAGCTCCAGCACCGCCGCACGGTGCTCCGGGACGGCCAGCCGGGGGGCGGCGTGGTGGCCGACGATCTCGTCGGCGCGCCAGCCGAGCAGCCGTTCGGCGTCCTCGCTCCAGTGCAGCACGACGCCGTCGGCGTCCAGCAGCGCGGTGGCGAGCGGCACCAGGCGATGACCGTCCAACTGGGCAGGGACGATCTCGGGTGCGCTCCCGCTGCTGGCGTCGGCGGCTCCCTCGGCCTGGGGGCCCGGCTCTGGTGCGTGCATGGTCTGGCAACCACCCCGGCGGCTCGTTCCCGGTCTGACGAGTCCAGCCTGCCTGCTCGGCGGCGGCGCGGCGACCGCTGGTGACCTCCGGTGACCCGATGTCAACGGCGGGGGCGTGCTTCCGGTGGTGCTGCGGATGCCGTTCTAATCGTGGTTCTGGTCGTGCTCGTGCTCGCGCAGGGCCGCGTCGAGCATCCGGGACCACTGGCGGAGCACGCCCGCCCGGCGCGGCGCGTCGTCGGTCAGCAGGTTGGCCAGGCCGAGGCCACGGGCCAGGTCGAGGGTGGCCTGGACGGTCTCCCGCACGCCCGTCGCGCCTTCGTCCACGCCGAGGAACTCCAGCGCGGCCCGGTGCGACTCGCGGCCGACCCGGTTCTCCAGCTGGACGATCCGCTCACGCAGCGGCTCCTCGGTGGCCGCGGCGACCCACAGGTGCAGCGCGGCGCGGAACAGCGGCCCGGTGTAGAGGCGGACGATCAGCTCGACCACCGCCTCGGTCCGCGCCGGGCCGGGCGGTGGCAGCTCACCGGCACCGGCGCGGACGGCGGCCAGCCGCTCGGCAGCAACGTGGTCGACGGCCGCGGTGAAGAGGTCCTCGCGGGTCGGGAAGTGGTGCTGGGCGGCGCCCCTGGTCACTCCGGCGCGCTCGGCCACCACGGTGACGGTGCTGCCGTTCCAGCCGAGTTCGGCGAGGCACTCGACCGCCGCCTCCAGCAGCCGGCGTCTGGTGGCGCGGCTGCGGTCCTGCTGCGGGGTGCGGGCGGCGGTGGTCATCGGCGGTGCGCTCCGGATCGGTGGGGGGTGGCGGGGTCCGGGGCTCCGGCCCCGCCACCGTCTGCTGGCATCCTCGCAGACGGTGGCGGGGTCACGGACCGGCGGGCGAACGCCCAGCGGTCAGCGGCCGCGCAGCTCGCGGCGCAGGATCTTGCCGCTGGCGGACTTCGGCACCGCGGTCAGGAAGTCCACCGCGCGGACCTTCTTGTACGGCGCGACCCGGGCCGCGACGAAGTCGATCACCTCGGTCTCGGTGAGCGTGCTGCCGGGCGAGCGGACCACGAACGCCTTGGGCCGCTCGGTGCCGTCCTGGTCCGTCACCCCGACCACGGCGGCGTCCGCGATCTGCGGATGCGTCAGCAGCAGCGCCTCCAGCTCGGCGGGCGCGACCTGGTAGCCCTTGTACTTGATCAGCTCCTTCACCCGGTCGACGATGTGCAGGTAACCGCGCTCGTCCATCCGCCCGACGTCGCCGGTGTGCAGCCAGCCGTCGGCGTCGATCATCGCGTGGGTGTCGCCCGGGCGGCCGAAGTACCCCTTCATCACCTGCGGCCCGCGGATCAGGATCTCGCCGGTCTCACCGACGCCGAGGTCCGGGTCCGAGCCGTCCACCGCGGCGACCCGCAGCTCGGTGGAGGCGACCAGCTTGCCGACCGTGCCCGGCGACGGCTCGGCGGCGTCCAGCGGCACGAGGTGGGTGGCCGGCGAGAGCTCGGTCATCCCGTAGCCCTGGTGGACGGTGGGCAGGCCGAGCCGGGTGGCGCAGGCGGCGGCCAGCTCGGCGTCGAGCGGGGCGGCGGAGCTGAGGATCCAGCGGACCGAGGAGAGGTCGAACTGCGCCACCAGCGGGTGCTTGGCCAGCGCCAGCACGATCGGCGGGGCCACCAGCAGGCCCTCGATCCGGTGCTCCTGGATGGTGCGCAGGAACTGCTCCAGATCGAAGCGCGGCAGCACGACCACGGTCGCGCCGGACCGCAGCGGGCGGTGCAGAAGCCCAGCCATGCCGTAAATGTGAAAAAACGGGAGAATTGCGATCAATCGCTCGCCGACCGGGGTCGGCTGGACCGCGTCGACCTGGCCGAGGTTGGTCGCGATCGAGCGGTGGGTGAGCATCACGCCCTTGGGCAGTCCGGTCGTGCCGCTGGAGTACGGGAGCACGGCGAGGTCGGTGCCCGGGTCTATCGCGACCTGCGGCTCGGGGCCGGTGGCGGCGCGCAGGTCCGCGAGCGTGCGGTACTCGTGTTCTGCTGCGTCAGTGCCCTTGTCCAGCAGGATGATCTCGCGGATCTCGCTGCCGTCCTTCGCCAGTTCGGCGGCAGCGGCGACCGCGACCGGGAGCAACGCGGTGCAGCTGAAGATCCAGCGGGCGCCGCTGTCGCGCAGCTGGGCGGCGAACTCCTCGGGGGTGGCGAGCGAGGAGACCGTGGTCACCGTCGCACCGGCCTTGCTGCAGGCGTAGAAGGCGACCGGGTAGGCGATCGAGTTGGGGCTGTGCAGCGCCACCACGTCCCCCTTGGCCAGGCCGGACTCGGCCAGGCCCGCGGCCGTCCGGCCGACGGCGGCGACCAGCTCGGCGTAACCGAGCGTCTCGCCGGTCAGGCCGTCGATCAGCGCGGGCGCGTCGCCGAACCGGCCGGCGCCGGCCAGTACCGCCTCGTGCAGCGGCAGATCGACGGTGGGGACATCGGGGTACTCGCTGCGGAACACCATGGCGACTCCTACGGGGTGGGAGAGTGCTGGCCGGTGGGCCATGCCGGGGTTGGTACCCGGGTGCCGGGGCGGGCACGCCCCGGCAGCACCGCCAACCCGACGGCCCCGGCGCTCCGTCAGTACGAGCGGGGCAGGCCCAGGGTGTGCTGGGCGACGTAGTTGAGGATCATCTCCCGGCTGACCGGTGCCACCCGGCCGACCCGGGTCGCGGCGATCAGCGCGGCCAGCCCGTACTCCTGGGTCAGGCCGTTGCCGCCGAGGGTCTGCACGGCCTGGTCCACGGTGCGGGTGGCCGCCTCGCCGGAGGCGTACTTGGCCATGTTCGCCGCCTCGCCGGCCGCGAGATCGTCGCCCGCGTCGTAGAGGTGGGCGGCCTTGCGCATCATCAGCCGGGCCAGCTCGATCTCGATCGCGCACTGGGCCAGCGGGTGGGACAGGCCCTGGTGGGCGCCGATCGGGGTGTCCCAGACGGTGCGGGTCTTCGCGTACTCCACGGCCGTGTTGAGCGCCTGGCGGGCGACTCCGAGGGAGAACGCGGCCGTCATGATCCGCTCGGGGTTGAGGCCCGCGAATAGCTGGAGCAGACCGGCGCTCTCGTCACCGACCAGCGCGTCCGCCGGCAGCCGCACGTCGTCCAGGAAGACCTGGAACTGCCGCTCCGGCGAGACGAGTTCCATCGGGATCGGGCGGTACTCGAAGCCCGGGGTGTCACGCGGCACGATGAACAGTGCCGGGCGGAGCTTGCCAGTGCGGGCGTCGGCGGTGCGGCCGACCACGAGCACGGCGTCCGAACCGTCGATGCCGGAGATGAAGACCTTGCGGCCGTTCAGGATCCAGTCCGAACCGTCGCGGTGCGCGATGGTGGAGAGCCGGTGCGAGTTCGAGCCGGCGTCCGGCTCGGTGATCGCGAAGGCCATCCGGCGGCTGCCGTCGGAGAGTGCCGGCAGCCAGCCCCGCTTCTGCTCCTCGGTGCCGAAGCGGGCGATGATGGTCCCGCAGATCGCCGGGGAGACCACCAGCATCAGCAGCGGGCAGCCGACCGTGCCCAACTCCTCCAGGACTATCGAGAGTTCGGTGACGCCCGCGCCACCGCCGCCGTACTCCTCCGGGAGGTTCACCCCGAGGAACCCCAACTTGCCGGCCTCCGACCAGAGTTCGTCGGTGTGTTCGCCGGCCCGGGCCTTGGCGAGGAAGTAGGTCGAGCCGAAGCGGCGGCCGAGGTCGCCGACGGCCTTGCGCAGCGCGATCCGCTCCGGGGTCTCGATCAGCGGGCTCTCGGTGGTGCTCGGTGCGGACATGTCCGGGGTCCTTCCGATCGGTTCTTCCGGGTGTTCTGGGGTTGTTCGGGGTTGCTCGGGGTTGCTCGCTCAGGCCGGCTCGACGACCGGCTCGACGACCGCGAGCAGTGCGCCCAGCTCGACCTGTTGGCCGGCTCCGGTGCGCAGCTCGGTGAGCGTGCCGTCCACGGGGGCGGTCACCTGGTGTTCCATCTTCATCGCCTCCAGCCAGAGCAGCGGCTGACCGGCCGTCACCCGGTCGCCGACCGCCGCCCCGAGCCGGACCACCGTGCCGGGCATCGGCGCCAGCAGCGCGCCGGCCGCCCGCTGCTCGACCGGCTCCGGGAAGCGCGGCAGCGCCGTGAGGGTGAAGGATCCCGACGGAGTGTCGATCTCGACCCGCGAACCGTCCTCGCCATAGGTCGCGATCCGGAAGCTGCTGCGCCGCAGGCCGTCCAGCTCCAGGACGACCTCTGCGGCGTCGGCCGAGATCAGCCGCACGCCCGGGTGGTCATCGGCCCGCAGGCCGTTCCTGGTCAGGCGGTAGCGGACCTCCAATTCGGTTCCGTCGGCAGCCTGGTAGCGCTTCTGCTGGGGCTGCGACGGCAGGTTGCGCCAGCCCGAGGGCAGCGCGGCCGGGCGGGCCGCCGCGTCGGCGAGCGCTGCGGCGAGCGCGGCCAGCGGCAGTTCGCGCTTCTCCCGGTCGCCGTCCCCGCTGCCGTCACCGCTGCTGGTGCCGGTGCCGAGCAGGTCGGCCGCGTGCTCGATCAGGAACCCGGTGTGCACCCGCCCGTCCAGGAACGCCGGGTGGCGCAGCGCACGGACCAGCAACTCCCGGTTGGTGACCAGTCCGTGGATCCGGCTGCGGGTCAGCGCGGCGGCCAGCAGCCGGGCGGCCGCGGCCCGGGTCGGCGCCCAGGCGATCACCTTGGCGAGCATCGCGTCGTAGTGGATGCCGACCGTGCTGCCGTCCTCGACACCGGAGTCCACCCGCAGGTCGGGCAGGTCGGTCGGGAACTCGATCCGGTGCAGCGTGCCGGTCTGCGGCTGCCATCCGGCGGCCGGGTCCTCGGCGTACAGCCGGGCCTCGATCGCGTGACCGCGAGCGGCAGGCGGCTCGGCCGGGAGCTGCTCGCCCTCCGCCACTGCGAGTTGGAGTGCCACCAGATCGAGCCCGGTGACCGCCTCGGTGACCGGGTGCTCGACCTGGAGGCGGGTGTTCATCTCCAGGAAGAAGATGCGGCCGTCCGGCGCGAGCAGGAACTCCGCCGTGCCGGCGCCGGTGTAGCCGATCGCGCGGGCTGCCGCGGTTGCGGCGTCGGCGAGCTCGGCGCGCACGCCGGCGTCCAGCCCCGGCGCCGGCGTCTCCTCGATCACCTTCTGGTGCCGGCGCTGCAGCGAGCAGTCGCGCTCGCCGAGCGACCAGACGGTGCCGTGCGCGTCGGCCAGCAGCTGCACCTCGACGTGCCGACCGGTCGGCAGGTACGGCTCGCAGAACACCTCGGGCGAGCCGAAGGCGGCTGCGGCCTCGGCCGCTGCCGCGGCCATCTCGCCCGGCAGGTCGGCCAGTCGGCGGACCACGCGCATGCCGCGTCCGCCACCGCCGGCGGCCGCCTTGACCAGCAGCGGCAGGTCGGCCTCGGTCGCGGCCGCCGGGTCCACCGGCGCGAGCACCGGCACGCCGGCCGCGGCCATCAGCTTCTTGGCCGCCGTCTTGGAGCCCATCGCGGCCATCGCCTCGGGCGACGGGCCGACCCAGATCAGCCCGGCCGCGAGCACCGCGCGGGCGAACTCCGGCTCCTCGGAGAGGAATCCGTAGCCCGGGTGGACGGCGTCCGCACCGGCGGACCGGGCGGCCGCGATCAGCAGGTCGGCGCGCAGGTAGGTGTCGGCGGGTGCGGCGCCGGGCAGCCGGACGGCCGTGTCGGCCTCCCGCACGTGCGGCGCCTGCGCGTCCGCGTCGGAGTACACCGCCACTGTGGCGATGCCCAGTTGGCGGCAGGTGCGGGCGATCCGGCGGGCGATCTCACCGCGGTTGGCGATCAGCAGACTGGTGATCATCTGAGGCTCTCTCACATTCGGAAGACGCCGTAGCCGCGCGCGCCCTGGACCGGTGCGCTGTGGATCGCGGAGAGGCAGAGGCCGAGTACGGTTCGGGTGTCACGCGGGTCGATCACCCCGTCGTCGTAGAGCCGACCGGAGAGGAAGGCCGGCAGCGACTCCGCCTCGATCTGCTGCTCCACCATGGCGCGGATCGCCGCGTCCGCGTCCTCGTCGTACGGCTGCCCCTTCGCCGCGGCGGACTGGCGGGCCACGATGGAGAGCACGCCGGCGAGTTGCTGCGGACCCATGACCGCCGACTTGGCACTCGGCCAGGCGAACAGGAAGCGCGGGTCGTACGCCCGGCCGCACATGCCGTAGTGGCCGGCGCCGTACGAGGCGCCCATCAGGACCGAGATGTGCGGGACGGTGCTGTTCGCGACCGCGTTGATCATCATCGCGCCGTGCTTGATGATGCCGCCCTGCTCGTAGTCCTTGCCGACCATGTAGCCGGTGGTGTTGTGCAGGAAGAGCAGCGGAATGTCGCGCTGGTTGGCCAGTTGGATGAACTGGGTGGCCTTCTGCGACTCCGCGCTGAACAGCACGCCCTGCGCGTTCGCCAGGATCCCGACCGGGAAGCCGTGCACGGTGGCCCAGCCGGTGGTCAGGCTGGTGCCGTAGCGCGGCTTGAACTCGTCGAAGTCGGAGGCGTCGACGATCCGGGCGATCACCTCGCGCGGGTCGAACGGGACCTTCAGGTCGCCGGGGACGACGCCGAGCAGTTCGTCCTCGTCGTACTTCGGCGCCGCGGCGGTGACGTCCGGGCCCGGACCGGCCTTGCGCCACTGCAACCGCTGCACGATGCGGCGGGCGGTCGCGATGGCGCCCGGCTCGTCGACCGCGAAGTAGTCGGCCAGGCCGGAGACCCGGGCGTGCATGTCGGCGCCGCCGAGCGACTCGTCGTCCGACTCCTCACCGGTGGCCATCTTGACCAGCGGCGGCCCGCCCAGGAAGACCTTGGCGCGCTCCTTCACCATCACGGTGTGGTCGGACATCCCGGGGACGTACGCGCCGCCCGCCGTCGAGTTGCCGAAGACCACGGCGACGGTGGGGATTCCGGCCGCCGAGAGCCGGGTGAGGTCGCGGAAGAGCGCACCGCCCGGGATGAAGATCTCCTTCTGGCTCGGCAGGTCGGCGCCGCCGGACTCGACCAGGTTGATCAGCGGGAGCCGGTTGCGCAGCGCGATCTCGTTCGCCCGCAGGGCCTTGCGCAGCGTCCACGGATTGCTCGAACCGCCGCGCACGGTCGGGTCGTTGGCGGTGATCACGCACTCCGTCCCGGCGACCGTACCGATGCCGGTGACCATCGAGGCGCCGACCGGGTAGTCGCTGCCCCAGGCCGCGAGCGGCGAGAGCTCCAGGAACGGCGTGTCCTGGTCGAGCAGCAGCTCGATCCGCTCGCGGGCGAGCAACTTGCCGCGCGCCCGGTGCCGTTCGACGTACTTCGGCCCGCCGCCGGCCAGCGCCTTGGCGTGCTCGGCGTCCAGGGCGTCGAGCTTGTCGAGCATGGCGGCGCGGTGCGCCCGGAACTCGGCGGAGTGCGGATCGAGGCGAGTGGGGAGGACGGTCACAGCAGGGCCTCCGGGATGTCGAGATGGCGCGAACGGAGCCACTCCCCCAGCGCCTTGGCCTGCGGGTCGAACCGGGCCTGGGCGGCCACGCCCTCACCGAGCAGGCCCGTGATGACGAAGTTGACGGCTCGCAGGTTCGGCAGCAGGTGGCGGGTGATGGGCAGGTCGGCCGTCTCGGGCAGCAGTTCGCGCAGCCGGTCGACCGTGAGCGTGTGCGCGAGCCAGTGCCAGGCCTGGTCCGTGCGGACCCAGAGTCCGAGGTTGGCGTCGCCGCCCTTGTCGCCGCTGCGGGCCCCGGCGACCAGACCGAGCGGGGCCCGGCGGGCGGGGGTGGGCGCGGGCAGTCGCGCGGGGTCGGGATCGAACTCGATGACGAGCGAGGAGCGGTAGGCACTCTCCAGGCCGTCGGCGCCCGCCTGCGCGATCGGGCGCCGGGTGCCGTCCGGGAGGACGGCCCAGTGCTCGACCACCTTGGCGTCCACGTACACCGCCTCGAAGACGCCGCAGGGCGCACCGGGGCCGGGCGGCGCGGTCAGGTGGAAGCCCGGGTAGCCGGAGAGTCCGAGCTCGACCGCGGTGGAGCTGATGGCCCGTCCGACCTTCGCCTGGTCCGGGTCCTTGACGGTGAGCTGGAGCAGGGCGCTCGCCTGCTGTTCGGTCGCGGCGTCGGCATGGTCGGTGCGAGCCAGCGTCCAGCGCAGCTCGGCCGGTCGCTGCTGCTCGGGGAGCGCCTGCTCGAACTGGGTGCGGACCAGCTCGGCCTTCGCCTCGATCTCCAGGCCGGTGAGCACGAAGACCACCTCGTTGCGCCAGCCGCCGATCCGGTTGAGGCCGACCTTCAGCGTGTAGGGCGGCGCCTCGCCGCGCACCGCGCCGATCCGGACCCGGTCGGGACCCTGCTGCTCCAGCCGGACACTGTCCAGCCGGGCCGTCACGTCCGGCCCGAGGTAGCGCGGTCCGCCGGTCTCGTACAGGAGTTGGGCAGTGACCGTGTCCACGGTCACCGCACCGCCGGTGCCGGGGTGCTTGGTGATCACGCTGCTGCCGTCGGCGTGGATCTCGGCGATCGGGAAGCCGGGGCGCCCGAGATCCGGGATCTCGGTGAAGAAGGAGAAGTTGCCGCCGGTCGCCTGCGCGCCGCACTCCAGCACGTGCCCGGCGACCACCGCCCCGGCCAGCGCGTCGAAGTCGTCCCGCCGCCAACCGAAGTGGGCCGCCGCCGGACCGGCGACCAGCGCGGCATCGGTCACCCGCCCGGTCACCACCAGATCGGCGCCCGCCCCCAGGCACTCGGCGATGCCCCAGGCACCGAGGTAGGCATTGGCGGCGAGCAGGTCGCGACGCTCGGTGAACTCCCCGGCCCGGTCCAGCAGATCGTCACCCGTGACGTGCGCGACCCGAAGCGGAATCCCCTGCGCCGCAGCCAACTCGGCGGCCGCCTCGGCCAGTCGGGCCGGGTTGAGACCACCGGCATTGACCACCAGCCGCACCCCCCGCTCCACCGCGAGCCCCAGGCACTCCTCCAGCTGCCGCAGGAACCCCTTCGCGTAGCCGAGCTTCGGATCCTTCAACCGGTCACGGGCGAGGATCAGCATCGTCAGCTCGGCCAGGTAGTCCCCGGTGAGCACGTCCAACGGCCCCCCGGTCAGCATCTCGCGCATGGCGGAGAAGCGGTCACCATAGAAACCGGACGCATTCCCGATGCGCAACGGAGCGACAACGGGCGACGCCCCGACGGCAGCGGACGGCACAGGCTGGATTTCGGGCATGCAAGCGCTCTCTCGGAGTGGCGAAGCGCGCCGGCGGACGACCGGCTGACGATTGCTCAGGTGGCGAGTGCGGCGACGCCGGCAGCAGTCCCGGCACCGAGGGAAGCGTGGCAGCGCGGAGCAGAAAAAGCAATCATGCATGCTTGTTCTTTGCCATCGACCGCCCCACGGTCTGCATCGTGTGACCGGAAGTCGTAGTTGGCGATTGGAAGTCACAGTTGGTGACGACACAGTCCAACTACAGATAGTGACCATGTGGCTCGGCAGGCTAACTGTCGTGTCAGCACAGCATCTGTCGTCCAGGGTGTGACTGGGCACGGCGGCTGGCGCCGTTGAGAGGCTCGGCAATGACCGCACTCGCCTCGGAACCGGTCGTCCGGATTGTCGGGCGTGCCTCATAGGCTCGGCCCATGACTGGTCAGACCTGGGTTGGCGTTCGGGAGCGTGTGTGCGCGCTGGGAGTGAGTCCGGCCGGTGCCGGCGTGTTCGGTTCTCGGGGGCACCGGTTCGCCTTGGCCGAGCCGCTGACCTCGGCCGAGGTTGCTGACCTCGAAGCCCAGATAGGTGTTGTCCTGCCCGAGGAGTACCGCGAGTTCCTCCTCCAGGTCGGAGCTGGCGGCGCCGGTCCGGCGTATGGCGTCTTCCCCGTCCGACGGATCCAGGGCCGCTGGCGTTGGGAGGGAGATGGCGCCGACCTCGCGGACCTGTCCAGGTTGAGCGTGCCCTTCCCCCGGCAGGGCCCGGACCCGGAGCACGTGAGGGCGCTTCTGGAAGAACGGCCGGAGGAGGAGGACTTCGAGGAGATCGAAGACTTCGACGACGCCATCGAGTCCTGGGACGAGCGCTGGGAACCCGTGATGTTCTCACCGGACCGCACGGTCGGCGCTGTCGTGATCTCGCACCTGGGCTGCGCCGCCCGCCAGTGGCTGATCGTCAGCGGTCCCGAGCAGGGGCGGATCTGGTCCGACAACCGGGTAGACGACGAGGACCTCACTCCGCTGCTGGACGAGCGCGGCGAGCCGACGACCTTTGCTCGGTGGTATCTGACGTGGCTCGATGAGAGTGAACGTCAACAGCAGCAGGCCGCCCCTTCGTAGCGTTTTGCTTGCCGAAGATCGCCAGCCGCCAGATACCTCGCCGATTCAGCGACAGTTGTCGTGCTGACCTGAACGGAGAACCGCACGTCAAGTACCACTTTGGCGACAACTAGCGTGCTGAGTCACACTGTGACCCAACACGCTGACCGTCTCAGCACGACAATCGTCGTTGTCCCGCCGATGCCTCGGAATCGGGTTCCGCCCGCCGGACAACCCCATCGCGCACTCTACGAGGCAGGGAACGCAATCGGGGCGGGCTGCCACCGTTCCGCTGCACGCTATGGCGACCGCGACTGGTGGCGGCAAAGCTCGCGCGCTGACTCTTGAGCCCTGCGGCGCTGGCCACTCAGCTGGAGGGAGACAGACCCAAGTCTGCAAGCCAGCGCTCACGCAGGATACGGATCTCGGCGGAAGCGAACGCCCAGTCCAGCAGGCCCGGCTCGCGGTTCCCCTGGTACGAGCCGAGGAGGGGCAGCCGGGCCAGCTGACCAGTGTGCCGCAGCTCCCTGAGTGTCTGCTCATCGTCAGGGTGGCCGAAAACGGCCCTCGCGTTCACCTGGTCCCACGACGCCCCGTTGACGAACCTAAGCGCCTTCGGGTTGAGCCGACGCACCGCGCACGGTCCGGCTTCGTAGTCATCGCCCTCCCAAGCTGCATCAACGGCCATCAGAACGGCGACGTTTCCCGACAGCGGGAACAGCACACTGCGCACTCCGAACTCCAAGTCGAGGAAAGAGGTGTAGCCCTTGTCGTTGATCAGGAAGCGCGGCGCGTGGCTGCCCCGGCGGACCACCGCGAACCGGGCCCGGCTCATCAACTGCCGCGACTCACGGTGAGTGATCTGCCGCTGCTCCTGGATCACGTCCCGGGGCACCCCGGCCCCGAGGTACGCGGTACCGACACGGTCAAAGTCGGGATGGCGGATGGACTGCGCCTGGATGTGCAGCAGTATCGCCTCCCAATGCTGCACGGTGAATCCGTCCGACTCCAGCGCGACGGCCGCGATCGGCAGTGCCCCCTCATACTGCTCCCAGAGCTTGTCGGCGAAGTCGGCCGGCAGCGACGGAGTCGGTCGCTCGACGTCGTACACGCCAAACTCGGCCGCGACCCTCTCTGCCGGGAGCGGCCCAACCACGGTCGCTGAGTCCCGCCGCCGCATGCACACGTCGGCACAACGGCCACCGTTGCGGCGGGGGTTCGGAATGCCGAACCCCCCGATGAAAGCGGCCGGCAGATAGTGAGGGAGGGGACGCGCAGCACTCATGGCGGGACTGTACGCTCCGCCGCCGGCAACGGCCGACGGATTGTCCCGGCAACTACGACACTGCTCGTCAGTAGCGTGTCATAGGGTCCGCTCATGATCGCGCGTCCCACTGGGCAGGCGGAGGGGCCGTACGACGCCGCTTTCCTGCCCCGCCAACAGATGAACCTCACCGCCGCCCACCAGCCGATTGCTGAGCCGGTAGCCAAGTTCGGCGGCCAGCCCGTCTGGCTGTCTGAACCGACCTGGCCATTGGACCCAACCACGGGTGATCCGCTGGTGTTCATCGGGCAGTTCCCGATCCCCGGTTCCGAGCTCCGGCTGGCCTATCTCTTCCTCCATGAGGAAGGCATCATCATGGGTGGTCTCGACCCGGAGGCCGGCGACGCGGTGCTGCTGGTCCAGCCGGACGGCCGCATCCCGTCCTTCGCGGTCATCGGGCCACCCGACACACGTGGGTGGACGCTGTGGCGCTGGGGGCCCGACGACACCGAGGTTCCCGTCGAGTGGGGCATTGATCGGCAGCCAGTACCGCCCGAGATCGACCGCTCGATCGACGAGCAGGCGGCCTTCGAGCAGAGCGTGCGGAGCGATGACCACGACGCCGAGATGCCTGATGGCGAGGACCTGCATGACTACTTCGGCGGCACTGCTTGCTTCCCCAACCACGAAGCGCGCGTCGACTCACCTTGGCAGTTCCTGTTCAAGATCAGCGACGGCGGTGAAGCCGAGGACGATCCGTACTTCCTCAACCTCGGCTACGGATACGGCTTCGCCTTCGTCAGCCCCGATCACCGCGAAGGCCGCTTCTTCTGGGAGTGCTCATAAAGTGGCAGCTCAGACCCCATTGCAATGACCTTGGAGCAGTTCATGTCCTCATTGGATGAGTTGCAAGCCCTCCTGGGCGCCCCCGCCCAGGAGGTGTCCGACACCGACATCTGGTATGACGTTGAACAGCACGTAGGCTCCACTCTGCCCAGCGACTTCAAGACCTTCCTGGATGCCTACGGCAGCGGGGTCATCTCCGGTGAACTCGTGGTCTTCCACCCGCGCGGATCGAGCCCGCTTCTGGAGCGCATGACCAAGACTCATCAGACGTTTTCCGAACGTCGACGCAGGGCCCTGGGCCGCGGCGACTCCCAGCACTTCCCCTACGGTTTCCATCCCGAGCCAGGTGGGCTGATCTCTTGGGGGTACGACCACAGCGGCGATGAGCACTTCTTCCTGCCGTGTGATTCGGACCCAGACCACTGGAAGGTCGTCAGCATGGTCCACGAGGAGGGCTGCGAGACCTTCGACGGCTCGTTCTCAAGCTTCGCCCTCACCTTCGTGAAGCGGCTCTTCGAGGTGGACCCGTACCACGGGGTCGATCCAGAAGCGCTGGAGTTCCTCGAACCGGAGGACATGGAGGAGCTTGCCGCCGACGGCGAGATCGGGCCCGTCCAGCCAAGCTTCGAACCGTTCTGAGCAGGGCTGCCTCGGGCACATAGCCGGTCAGCGTTGAGCTTTTCAGCTGTCACCGTTGCGGAAGCTGAGTCACTCGGACGGCTGATAGTCACTTGCAGGACGGTCTCCTTCGGGAATTCCGCCTCCACGCGGACCCTCCGGGTGCTGTCGTTCTCTCGTGAGCATGCGGACCGGCCCCAGCATCCGCTCCGATGAGTGTGATCTCGGCGCGCTGTTCAGCGCGTTCGAGTCCTTGGAGGAGCGGGAGTTACTACCGGCCCTGGACTTCGTGCGGGCGCGGGAGGTGCTGCCGCAGCCGCTCCGTCTGGACTTTGAGCACATCGGCAGCCGGGCCAGGCACATCCCGGACTTCCTCGACCTGATGTCCGACGGGACCGGGTGGCTATTCGATGTCCGCCCGGCGGGGCTGGTCCGGGACGAGGACGCTCTGAAGTTCGCCGCCACCCAGGAAGTCGCGGCGGCAGTCGGCTGGCGCTGCGGCCAGGCAGGTGGGAACTACCGGAGACGGGTCGCGGTCCGAACGAGGTCGGCGACGGCTCTGGAGCGGCTGTGCGGCGGCCAGGCGATCACGGTGGTGACGTTCGGCGCGTCCAGCACGGGCACGGCGGCGAGGTCACCCGGCAGCTGGGCTCGGGACGACTCCGGTGAGACCGCACACGCACGGCCGAGCGCGACGAGCTGCAGCAACTGCGCGTGGTCGCGGACCTGCGGGCCGGGGCCGGGCGGGTAGCTGCCGTCGGGGTCGGGCCAGCGTGGCAGGGGCAGGCCGGGCAAGCCGGTGATGTCGGCCATGTGCACATGGGTCCGGGCGGTGAGCGGATGCCCGGCGGGCAGGACCACCACCTGGCCCTCCGTGCCGAGTTCTTCGGTGTGGAACCCGGCCGTCGAGTCGAACGGCCGGTGCAGCAGCGCCACGTCGGCCCGGCCCTCGCGCAGAACTCGCTCCTGCTCGGCCGGGCCGCACAGGATGACGTCGACGGGGACGGCGCCGGGTTCGGCGGCGTACGTGTCCAGCAGTTTCGCCAGCAGTTCGCGGGACGCGCTGGCCTTCGTGACCAGGACCAGGCCGGGACGGCCGGTCGAGGGAAGGGCGGCGCGGCGGGTCCGGCGCTCGGCCGCTTCGACCGCGTCGAGGGCCGCCCGGCCCTCGGCCAGCAGCACCGACCCGGCTTCGGTCAGCGTGACGGTGCGGCTGGTCCGATCCAGCAGCGCTCCCCCGAGTCGGCGTTCGAGCTGCTGGATCGCCCGTGACAGCGGCGGCTGTGCGATCCCGAGCCGCTGCGCGGCGCGCCCGAAGTGCAACTCCTCGGCGACAGCGACGAAGTAGCGCAGTTCCCTGGTCTCCATC
This sequence comes from Kitasatospora sp. NEAU-69, assembly GCF_057158765.1. Lineage (NCBI taxonomy): Bacteria > Bacillati > Actinomycetota > Actinomycetes > Kitasatosporales > Streptomycetaceae > Kitasatospora > Kitasatospora sp. NEAU-69. The sequence continues at coordinate 133,936 of NZ_JBWXUE010000001.1, read as the reverse complement.
CGGCCACGGTACCCGGATCAATACCTGGAAGGTATCGTTGCCCACCCATTCGGTCTTGGACCCCAGCCGGGGTCCGGGAGCAGCATGGTGCTCATGAGCGAACGAACGATTGCGCTGGTCACCGGCGCGAACAAGGGAATCGGCTACGAGATCGCCGCAGGCCTGGGCGCCCTCGGCTGGAGCGTCGGCGTCGGCGCCCGCGACGATCAGCGCCGCAAGGCCGCGGTGGAGCGGCTGCGCGCGGCCGGCGTCGACGCGTTCGGCGTACCGCTGGACGTGACCGACGACGCGAGCGCGACCGCCGTCGCACAGCTGATCGAGGACCAGGCCGGGCGCCTCGACGTGCTCGTCAACAACGCCGCCATCGCCGGCGCCATGCCGCAGGAACCCACCCACGCCGACCTCGCCACCATCCGGACGGTCGTGGAGACCAACGTGATCGGCGTCATCCGCGTCACCAACGCGATGCTGCCGCTGCTGCGCCGCTCCGCCTCACCACGGATCGTGAACATGTCCAGCAGCGTCGGCTCCCTCACCCGCCAGTCAGGACCCGCCACCGAGCAGACGGCGGGCCCGGTGGCCGTGGCGTACGCGCCGTCGAAGACGTTCCTGAACGCCGTCACCCTCCAGTACGCCCGCGAGCTGAGCGGCACGAACATCCTGATCAACGCCGGCTGCCCCGGCTACGTCGCGACCGACCTCAACGGCTTCCGCGGCGTGCGCACCCCCGAACAGGGCGCGGCGATCGCCATCACACTCGCGACCCTGCCCGACGACGGCCCGACCGGCCGGTTCTTCGACGACGCCGGCGTCGTGCCCTGGTGATGCCGGGCGCACTCGCCGGGGGCCAGGCCGCTCCGCCCGCGCACCCGCGCGCCCCGGACAGGTTCACCGACTCCGGCGGCCGCCCCGGCCGATGCCGATGCCGATGAAGACCCTGTAACCATGGTGACGTGCCGGCGGGAGCGACATCGGAAAGAGCCGTGGGACCCCAAGTGGAACGGTCAGGGAGCTCGGGTGACTGGTCAGACGGCGGAGATCGCATCGCGGTGCGAGTGCGGCAGCATGGCGGTGCGACAGGTGAACCAGTTCATCCTTCACGATGAGTTGTGGTGGGACTCGGAGTTCTCTTGCGGGTCCTGCGGCGCCTACATGTGCGAACACGCCGGTCCGGGAGCAGCTCCGGATGATGTCCGGGAGGCGCTGCTCGCGGCTCACGGGCCCGTCAGGCTGCGGTTGGCCGGTCCGGCGCCCAGCCTCGTCCCGGCGCTGAAGGTCTTTCGGGAGGTCTCGGCGGCCTCGTTGTCGCGGGCTCGTGAGCTGGTCGGGGAACCGCATGTCGGGCAGCGCCGTTGGCGATGGGCCGGGGGTGCCGACGTCCGCTGTCGTCGGCACCGCCGGCCCGTCGCTGCCATCGTCAGGCCCGCAGCTGCGACTACTTCAATTGCTCCAGCTGCTCCAGCCGCTCGATGCGTTCGATCAGCGGCTTGATGATCGGCTGGAGCAGCGCCTGGACCTCGCGGCGGACGGCCTCGTGGGTGCCCTCCGCGGACTCCTTGGGCTGGACCTGGTGGTTCGTCTCGAACTGCGCGTACCCCGCGAGGGCCGCGGCCACCGCGCGGCGGGTGACCCGCTGGTCGGCGCCGAGCGAGCGCAGGACCTGGCCGCCCACACCACGCGGTTCGGCGATCAGGCCGAGCAGCAGGTGCTCGCAGCCCACGTAGTTGTGGCCGAAGCCCGTCCCCTCGGCCACGGCAAGCTCCAGTGCCTCGGCCGCCGGCGCGCTGAACCTGAGGCCACCGGTCACCGCTGTGGCGTGTGCGGCGTCGGCCCCCTCGGCTTCACGGGTGTCCGCCTCGCGGACGTCCGCCTCGGTGACGTCCGCCTCGGTGATCGAGCGCCCGAGCTCGTCGGCGAGCTCGGCACGGCCGATCTCCAGCGCGCCGAGCACCTGGAGCGCCAGGTTGCCGCCCTCCGCGAGCACGCCGCTGACCAGGTGGGCGGTGCCGACGTTCGGCGTCTGCTCCGCGCGGGCCTGCTCGATGGCGAGCCGGAGCACCGTCCGGGCCCGCGCGGTGAACCGGGTCAGCCGGGCCGTCGGATCCTCGACGTCCAACCCCTGGCGGGCCACCTCGCGGATGGCGGTGGCTCGGCGCACCGCCTGCTCCAGCGCCCGCTGGCAGATCGGCGAGGCCGAGATTCCGGCCTCGCGCACCGCCTCGGCGAGTTCGTCCGACAAGTACACGTTGATCTTGGGCATCACGCGCGCCTCCGTGCTCTGTGAGCCTCGGCTCGGATTCGGATAACCCCTTTGTAACCCCACTGGGGTCATATGGCAATGCCCCGGGTGATTCGCGCCACGAGGGGGACTTCCGGATGGGATCACCCCCCGAAGAACCTGGGAGCTTGCTGGGAGTCCATGGGAGTTCGTCGCCGCATCAGAAGCTCAGCGATCGGATCAATAGGGACATACGGCCATAAGATTCCCTCACGCCTGGCTACCGGAATGCCCGGATCGGTAACAGGCGATGGGAAGCTCCCAGGCAGACCCAGAGTTCCTAAACGACGGTGCGGTTCAGTCGAGGAGCCGTTGCTCCCGGTCCCCGCCGGGTCAACGGCACCACCGCTTTCCTCGCACCCGATACAGGAGGCACCGGTCTTGTTCCGGACCACCATCCGTTCCGCCGGCGTCGCCGCCCTGCTCGCCTCCGGTCTGCTGCTCACCGGCTGCTCCTCGTCGTCGACCACCGCCTCGTCCTCCACCGCCGCGTCCGCCTCCGCCTCGCCGTCGGCGGCCGCCTCGGGCAACCGCCAGCAGGCGATGGCCGCCTACACCAGCTGTCTGCAGCAGCACGGCGTCACGCTGCCGACCGGGCGGCCCTCCGGCCGGCCGAGCGGACGGCCGAGCGGCTCGCCCGGCGGTGGCGGCTACTTCGGCGGTGGCTCGCCCGACCCGGCTCGGCAGGCCGCCATGCAGGCGTGCGCCTCGCTGCGCCCGCAGGGCGGCCAGGGCCGTGGCGGCGGCGGCTTCAACAGCACCGCGATGCAGGCGTTCACCAGCTGCCTCAAGGACCACGGTGTGACGATCCCGGCGAACGGCGGGATGCGTGCGCTCAACACCGCCGACCCGGCGACCGCCGCCGCGTACAAGACCTGCGCGCCGCTGCTGCCTGCCAAGCCCTCGGGTGGCGCGTCGGACGCTCCGTCGGACGCCGCCTCGCCGGGCGCGACGGACAGCCCGACGTCCTGACGCACCGGGGCATGTCGGGGTTGGGGGCCGAGCAGTGGCCCCCAACCCCGCCCCGACCCCTGGCTCGCCTCGCTGGCGACCGTTCGGCGGAACAGCCGAGCCGGACACGGCACGGCACGGCACGGCACGGCACGGCACGGCACAACAGGATGCAGCGCGGATCGGCGCGGCCCCGGGTACACCACACCCGGCGCCGCGCCGATCTGCGTCGGGCGGGCGACGGCCGGGGCCCGTCCACCCGGGGGTGGAGGCTCGCCGGGGAACCCCCTCATGAAGCGGGTTAAACGGGTGGAGCGGGTGGAGAACCGGGGCGGGAAAGCTCCACCCACGGGCCGAAGCCAACGGCCTTGGGTCGGCCGTACTTTCGGACTGTGCCTCAGATCACTTACCTCACACGGGTTTTCCGCCACCGCCGCTTCGCGCAGCGACGCCGGATCGAACGCGGCGCCGCCCCACCACCGCGAGCTGCCTCGGTCGCCAGGACGGCCGCCGGTACGGCCGCCGGCGCGGGTGTTGGCGCGGGTGTTGGCGCGGCCGGCCGGGCCGCGCTGGCCGCCGTGCTGCTGCTCGCGGTGGCAGCCGCCGAGCCGACCACCGCGCAGGCGGCCGCGCCGGCCGCGTCCACCCGGTCCGCGCTCACCTGGGGCGCTTGCCCCGCTCCCACGCCCGGGTCGAACGGGACCACGACACCGCGCGACCCGCGCCAGGAGTGCGCGAGCCTGCGGGTGCCGCGCAACTACCGGCAGCCGGCGGCCGGTTCGATCGGCATCGAGATCTCCCGGATCCGGACGGCGGATCCGGCACACCGGCGCGGCGATCTGCTCGTGGTGCCGGGCGGTCCGGGCGGGTCCGGCCTGGACTATCCCAGCCGGATGGTCGGCCAACTGCCCTCAGCCGTGCTGGATTCCTACGATCTCATCGGCTTCGACGAACGCGGCGTCGGGAACAGCACGCCGGTGCACTGCGACCTCGGCGCCGCCGACCGGGCGGCCGCGGTGATCTACCCGTTCCCGGCCGCCGACGGCGACATCGCGGGCAATCTCGCGTACGCCCACCGGGTCGCCGACAGCTGCTCGGCAGCGAGCGGGAGCTACCTCGCCGACATCAGCACCGCCAACTCCGCGCGGGACATCGACCGGATCCGCGCCGCGCTCGGCGTCCCGCGGATCTCCTACCTGGGCAGCTCGTACGGCACCTACCTCGGCGAGGTCTACGCGACGCTCTTCGCCGCGCACACCGACCGCGTGGTGCTGGACAGCGTGGTTCCGCCGGGCGGCGAGGAGCAAGCACTCGGCTCGCTCGGGCTCGGCGCCGAGCAGACCTTCCCCGACCTGGCCGCCTGGCTCGCCGGCCAGAACGGGACGCTCCACCTGGGCGCCGACGTCTCCCAGGTACGCGCGACGTACTTCCGGCTGGCCGCGAAGCTGGACCGCACCCCGGTCGATCTCAGCGACGGGCGAACGCTCACCGGCAACGCGTTCCGCACCGTGACCTATGCCGCGCTGGTGGCCCCCGCGTACTACCCACTGGCCGCGCGGGCCTGGCAGTTGGCCGCGCAGGGCGGGAGCGGTGCTGCGACCGGCGCCGCTCCGACGGCAGGCGGCGCGGCAGCCGCCACACCCCCGCTGCCGAACGTGATCCCCGACAACTTCATCGCCGCGCAGGACGCCGTGATCTGCGGCGACACCGCATGGCCCCGGAACAGCTCCTACTACGCGGCACGCACGGCAGCCGACCGCATCCGCTATCCACTCACCAACGGCATGCCGGGCAACGTCTGGCCCTGCGCCTTCTGGCACTATCGGCCCGCCGAACCGCCGGTGCGGATCAACTCGTCGGGCCCGCGCAACATCCTCCTGCTCCAGAACCTGCGAGACCCGGACACCCCGTACTCCGGAGCCGAGCAGACCCTGCACGCCTTGGGTCACCGAGCCGTCATGACCACCATCGACGCCGCCGGGCACGGCGTGGACTTCAGCGACCCCCGGGTGCGGGAGCCGTTCAGCACCTTCCTGCTCACCGGGAGGCTGCCTGGCTGAGACGCAGCTCCCGCCCCGCGCTCCACCCGGCGCGCTCACCTACCCGGTGCTCCCACCCGCGGCCCTCACTCACGGCCCTCGCTCACGAGCCGGTCAGGGCCGCGGTGAGGGTGGCGCGGCGGCTCAGCACCTCGGCACGGCGCTTGGCCATCTCGCGCAGGGCCGACTTGCGGGTACGGGTGGAGAGGCGGTCCAGGTAGAGGCGGCCATAGAGATGATCGGTCTCGTGCTCGAGGCAGCGGGCGAAATAGCCGGTGCCCTCGATCACCAGCGGGTGCCCGTGCTGGTCCTGACCCCGGACCACGGCGCGGTCGGGGCGCGAGACGTCGCGGTAGGGACCGGGGACGGAGAGGCAGCCCTCACTCTCCTCGGCCAAGCGGCGGCCGGAGGGCGCAAGCTCGTCCAGGACGGGGTTGACGATGTGTCCGACGTGCCGGACGTCGTTCTCGTCCGTGCAGTCCCAGACGAAGACCCGCAGGTCGACGTCGATCTGGTTGGCAGCCAGGCCGACGCCTTCCGCGATGTACATGGTGGCGAACAGGTCGTCGATGAGGGCGGAAAGCTCGGCGCTGCCGAAGTCGGACTCCTCGACCTCCCGACACGGGCGGTGCAACACATCCTCGCCGACCTCGGTGATCCGGCGCACCCGGCCACGCAGTGTCTCCGGAGGCATCTGCGGATAGCCCGACACCGGCCGACCCTGGACGAGTGTCTGACGCGTCATGAGTTCCCCTTGTGGTTGGTGGGGTTCCCCACCCCGATGGCTTTGCAAAGCCTAGTGCTTTGCAAAGCCCACTGTGAAGCAGGGCCCACTCTGAAGAACGGCCCTCCCACACCGCGCGGACCCGTGGCGACCTGGGCACACTTGACGGCGGGTCGGCCCAGGCAGCACGCTCGACCAAGTGACCAGACGACTGCCGACCGCGACCACCAGCGCCCTGCCCGAGCATCCGGTGCGGGTCGCCCTGCTCGATCTGCTCGCGCGGGAGGGCAGCGTCACCTCCACCGAGGCGGCCCGGGAGCTCGGCTACAGCTCGGGGCTGTGCTCGTTCCACCTGCGGCAGCTGGCCCGGCACGGCCTGATCGAGGAGGCCCCCACCGAGGGCGGCCGCGCCCGCCCGTGGCAGCTGCGCTGGGGAACGGTCGAGCACCCGGGCTCGGCAACCCCTGGGCAACTGGCCAAGCCTCGGCGAGGCGGAACGAGCACGGGCACGGGCGCAGGCACGGGCGCTGGGATGTCGGCCACCGGTCTGCCGAACCGCGCGCAAGCCGGCGCACCCGCGTGGGGGCCCGTGGCCGGCGATGGGGTGTCCCGCACGCCGCTGTCGCGCGAGTTGGAGGATGCCAGCCATCAGCACTGGCTGTCCCACCGAGCCGGCGCACCGCAGGAGTGGCAGGCGGACGAGGCGTTCAGCACCGTGCTGCACCTGACGCCGAGCGAACTGGCCGATGCCGCCGCAGCCATCCGCGCGGTGCTGGCCGGCTACCAGCAGCTGGACCCGCGCCGCCCGGACGCACAGCCGGTGGCGGCGATCTCGCGCCTCTTCCCGCTCCTCCCCATCGAGCAGCCGGAGGATCACGCCGATCCGGACGACTGAGCCAGGGCGCCCAAGGCCAGGGAAGGCAGGGCGACCGGGCGCGCAGCAGGCGAGACAGGCGAGCTGAGTGAGGCAGGCGAGGTAGGCGAGCCCGCCAGGCGGCCAGGTTGCCGGGTGCACAGGGCAGCGAGCCGGGTCAGGCCGGTCAGGCCAGACCGGTCAGGCCAGGCCGGTGAGGCGTTCCAGGGCTGCGGCTGGGTACGGGGTCCGTTTGCTCTCGCCGAGCAGGAGGCCGAAGAAGTCGTCCACGGCCACTGCGGTTCGGGCGTGCCGGTCCAGCACCTCGGCGGCGCCTTCCGGGGCGGCGCCCGTCCCGTCGGCCCAGGCGCGGACGAACTCACGCCGCGTCACGCCGCGCCGGACGCGGTCCGCCAGGTGGAAGTTGACCAGGTGGGCGGCCGTGTAGGCGTGGTCGTAACTGCGGTGGCGGGTCAGGAAGTCCGCCTCCTCGCCCGACAACTCGAAGCGCGGACTGAGCGCGAGGCCGAAGTCCGCGAAGTACAGCCGCCGGCCGTCGGTCAGCACGTTGTCGAAGTGCGCGTCGAAGTGCACCACGCCGCGCTGCCGCAGGAAGTCGCTGCCGGCCTCGAGTTGCTCCGCGACCCACGGGAACGCCGACAGCTCCGCGCCCCGCAGCCATTCCCCGAGCGTCTGCGGTATGCGCTCCATGAAGAGGACGATGCTCGCCGATGCCCGGCAGAGGGCCGCCAGCCGCTCGGCGACGGCCGCCGAGCCCTCCCAGTGCCGGACCGCACCCGCCAGGTCGCCGAACGGGCCGAACACCGCGGCCGCAGTGGGCGCCGGACCGGGGAGCACGCGCCAGTGGTGCAGCAGCGGGAAGCCCTCATGGCCGCCGTCCAGCACCCACGCGTTCGCCTCCTGGTGCACGGCCAGCTCGCGCCAGGCGCCGAAGCCCGCCGATCCCGCGCCGTACTGGTAGTAGGTCGGCAGGCCGAACAGGTTCGCGGTGGAGTGCAGGTGCGCGGGGAGCAGTTCCAGCTCGGTCAGCGGGACCCGCTTGACGAAGACCGACAGGCCGTCGACGTCCAGCGCCGAGGTCGCCCCGCCGATGCCGGCGCCGAGCGTGACGGCGGCGTCCAGCCGCGCGGTCAGTTCGCGGTCGCTGAGAGCGCCGAGACGGGCGGCGAGCCGGGCATGCGCGGCAGTTCGGGCAGCCAGGCTCACTCGGCTGATCGCAGCCGCTCGACGGCCTGCACCAGCGGGGCCAGGTCCGGCCGGTCGGCGGCCTCGGCGAGAGCCTCGCGCAGTGCGGTGTCGTGCGTGGGACGAGCCTGGTCGAGCAGCGTGAGGCCGGCGGGCGTGACGTCGGTGTAGATGCCGCGGCGGTCGGTCGGGCAGAGGTAACGGGACAGCAGCGCGCGCTCCTCCAGCCGGGTGACGAGCCGGGTGGTGGCGCTCTGGCTCAGCACGACCGCCTCGGCCACCTGAGTCATCCTCAAGTGCCCGCCCTCCCCCGGGTGCTGGCGACTCAGCACGTCCAGCAGCGAGAACTCGCGCACGCTCAGCTCGTGCCGGGACTGCAGCACACGTTCGAGCTGCGCTTCGATCCGCCCGTGCAGCGTGGTGAGCGCGTTCCAGCCGGGGGCGGGGCTGTGCCCGTCCTGCTGCTCCATGCGTCACGTCCTTCCTCGGTCCGCCACCCGTGGGCGCGGGCCTGCCTGTGGGATCAAGGATAGCCCTCGCCCAAAATAGCCCGCGTTTGCAAGTATCAGGCGTCTGCAATTACTGTCGAAGCCAGCTACCCCCGCGCACATCGACCTCCCTGAGGACGGCCCCCATGCCTCTCGCACTGCTGGCGCTCGCCATCGGCGCCTTCGCCATCGGCACCACCGAATTCGTGGCCGCCGGCCTGCTCCCCCAGGTAGCCGCCGGCTTCCACGTCACGATCCCGACGGCCGGCCTGCTGGTCACCGGCTACGCACTCGGCGTCGTCGTCGGCGCGCCGTTGCTCACCGTGCTCGGCTCCCGCGTCCCGCGCAAGCGGATGCTGATGCTGCTGATGGGGGTCTTCGTGGCCGGCAACGCGCTCTCGGCGCTGGCCCCGACGTTCGCGCTCCTGGTCACCGGACGGGTGCTGGCCTCGCTCGCGCACGGCGCGTTCTTCGGGATCGGGTCGGTGGTCGCTGCCGGCCTGGTCGCACCGCAGCGGCGGGCCGCCGCGATCGCGCTGATGTTCACCGGGCTGACCGTGGCGAACGTGGTCGGCGTGCCGGCCGGCACCATGATCGGGCAGCAGTTCGGCTGGCGGAGCACCTTCGCGGTGGTGGCCGGGATCGGCCTGCTCGGCCTGGCCGGGATCGCGGCACTGGTCCCGGAACTGCCGCGGTCCGGCGGCCGGGTGACCGGTTCGGGCACAGGAGCGGCCGGCGAGCTGGCCGCGTTCCGCAACGTTCAGGTGGCGCTCGCGATGGCCATGACGGTGCTCGGCTTCGGCGGCGTGTTCGCCGCGATCACCTACGTCACGCCGATGATGACGAACGCCGCCGGTTTCTCCGACTCGGCCGTGACCTGGCTGCTCGCGCTGTTCGGCCTCGGCATGGTGGTGGGCAACCTGGTCGGCGGCCGGTTCGCCGACCGCGCGCTGATGCCGATGCTCTACGTCTCGCTCGCCGCACTGTCCGGCGTGCTCGCGCTCTTCACGCTGACCGCGCACGACAAGCTCGCCGCCGCCATCACGCTGCCGCTGATCGGCGCCTTCGGCTTCGCGACCGTGCCACCGCTGCAGAAGCGGGTGCTGGACCAGACGGCGCAGGCACCGACGCTGGCCTCGGCGGTCAACATCGGGGCGTTCAACCTGGGCAACGCGCTCGCCGCCTGGCTCGGCGGCCTGGTGCTCTCGGCCGGCTTCGGCTGGACCACGCCCAATCTGGTCGGCGCCGCGCTGGCCGCCGCCGCACTGGGCCTGGCCCTGCTCTCCGGCCGGCTGGAGCGACGCCAGGCCACTGCCGGCCGGGCGACGGCCACCGCCACAGCCACCGCCACCGCCGACAGCGCCGGCACTCAGCCGGCCGTGACCCGCTCCACGATCAGTTCGCACAGCTCGTGACTGCGCAGCGCGTCCTGGGCGCTGAGCGTGTGGCCGGAGCGCACGGCGTCCAGGAAGGCGAGCACGATCTGCTCGATGCCGCGCTGGCGGGCGACCGGCACCCAGTCACCGCGCCGCCGCACGGTCGGCTGGCCGCGGTGGTCGATCACCTCGGCGAGGTTGACCACCGCCCGCTTGGCGTCGCCGCCGGAGAGCTCCAGCACCTCTTCGGTCGAGCCGCTCATCCGGTTCATCACGCCGATCGCGGTGAAGCCGTCCCCGGCCAGCGTGAGCACCACGTGCTCCAGCAGGCCGGCGCGGCTGCGCGAGCGGACGTCGATGTGCTCGACCTCGCCGGGGACCAGGTATCGCAGCAGGTCCACGACGTGGATGAAGTCGTCGTAGACCAGCGTGCGGGCCTGCTCCGGCAGGCCCTCGCGGTTCTTCTGCATGATGATCAGATCGCGCGGACGTTCCTTCGCCTGCACGTATCCGGGTGCGTACCGGCGGTTGAAGCCGACCATCAGCGAGCGGCCCAGCCGCTCGGCGAGCTCGACCAGTTCGCGGGCCGGGGCCAGGTGGTAGTCGAGCGGCTTGTCCACGTAGACGTCGATGCCGGCGGTCAGCAGCCGTTCGGTGATCGCGACGTGGCTGTCGGTGGCGGTGTGCACGAAGGCCGCCCGGACGCCGCGGTCGATCAGCTCGCCGAGGTCGGTGGAGCGGCGGTCGGCGGCGATCCGATGGGTGTCGGCGATCCGGTCCAGCTTGGCCCGGTCACGGGTCATCAGGTGCAGGTCGAGGCCGGGCAGCGTGGTGAGGACCGGCAGATACGCCTTCTGCGCGATGTCGCCGAGGCCGATCACCGCAACCGGCAGGGGGGCATGGTCGGTCATCGGAGACTCCTGGTGAGGTGGACTCGACTGGCTGGTGGGCTCAACTGAATGGTGGGCTCGACTGAATGGTGGGCTGGTCGTTCGCAGCGCTCACAGCTCGGCGGCCGCCTCTTCGAGCGCCTGCAGCACCGGGCGGATCAGCGGGTGGTGCTCGGCTCCGCCGCGCACCGCCGCGAAGACCCTGCGGGTGGCCAGCTCGCTGTCCACCGCACGCACGGCCACCCGGGACAGGTCCACCCCACTCAGCCCCGAGCGCGGCACCAGCGCCACCCCGGCGCCCGCCGAGGCCAGCGCGACGACCGCGCGGAAGTCGTCCGAGGAGTGCTCCAGCCGCGGGGCGAAGCCCGCGTGCTCGCAGGCCAGCAGCACCACGTCGTGGCACGGGTTGCCGGGGTACGGGCCAATCCACGGTTCGGCGGCGAGCTCGGCCATCGCGACCGGACCGCTGCCCCGGGCCAGCCGGTGGCCGATCGGCAGCACGGCCTCGAACGGCTCGGCGTAGAGCGGGAACCGGGCGAGGCGCTGGTCGTCGGCGCGCGGCGCGCCGCGGTACTCGACGGCGAGTGCGAGGTCGGCCTGGCCGTCCAGCAGCATCGGAAGGCTGGCGTCGCCCTCGGCGTCCAGCACCCGCAGCCGCACTCCGGGGGCGCGGTCGGCCAGCGTGCTGATCGCCGGGGCCAGCACGAGCGCGATGCCGGTCGCGAAGGAGGCCACCGTGACCTGCCCGTGCGTGCCGGTCGCGTAGGCCGCCAGGTCCGCCTCGGCCCGCTCCAGCTGGGCGAGCACCGCGTCCGCGTGGCACACCAGGATCTCACCGGCGGCCGTGAGCCGTACGCCGCGCCCGTCCCGGGTGAGCAGCGCGTGGCCGGTCTCCTGCTCCAGCGCCGCGAGCTGCTGGGAGACCGCCGAGGGGGTCAGGTAGAGCGCGGCCGCCGCGGCGGTCACCGTCCGGTGGTCCGCCACGGCGCGCAGGGTCCGCAGGCGTCTGGCGTCGATCACCCACTCATTCTGCCAGCGCGGATGCGCTCCCGATCACGAGCGTGATCGGGAGCGCAAACAGCAGCACATCAGCAGCACATCCGGAGCGCGCGGGTGTCACGCGTCCAGCGCGGCCCGGGCGTCCACGAAGGCGGCGACGACCCGCTCGACGTCCTCGGTGGAGTGGGCGGCCGAGAGCTGCACCCGGATCCGCGCCGCGCCGTGCGGCACGACCGGGAACGAGAAGCCGATCACGTACACGCCGCGCTCCAGCAGCAGTTCGGCGAGCCGGCCGGCCTTCGCCGCGTCGCCGATCATCACCGGCGCGATCGGGTGCTCGCCGGGCAGGATCTCGAAGCCGGCCTCGGTCATCTTCGAGCGGAACAGCGCGGTGTTCGCGGCGAGCCGCTCGCGCAGCTCGTGCGAGGTCTCCAGCAGGTCGAGCACGGTCAGCGAGGCGGCCGCGATCACCGGGGCGAGCGAGTTGGAGAACAGGTACGGACGCGAGCGCTGGCGCAGCAGTGCGACGATCTCGCGACGGGCGGCGACGTAGCCGCCGGACGCACCACCGAGCGCCTTGCCGAGCGTGCCGGTGATGATGTCCACCCGGTCCATCACGCCGTGCAGCTCCGGCGTGCCGCGGCCGTTCGGGCCGACGAAGCCGACCGCGTGCGAGTCGTCGACCATCACCATCGCGTCGTAACGGTCCGCCAGGTCGCAGATCTCGCGCAGCGGGGCGATGTAGCCGTCCATCGAGAAGACGCCGTCGGTGACGATCAGGCGGCGCCGGGCGTCCTGGGTCTCCTTGAGCTGCTGCTCCAGCTCGGCCAGGTCGCGGTTGGCGTAGCGGTGCCGGCGGGCCTTGCACAGCCGGATGCCGTCGATGATGCTCGCGTGGTTCAGCGCGTCCGAGATGACCGCGTCCCGCTCGTCGAGCAGCGTCTCGAAGACGCCACCGTTCGCGTCGAAGCAGGACGAGTAGAGGATGGTGTCCTCCTGGCCGAGGAAGGCCGAGAGGCGCTGCTCCAGCTCCTTGTGCACGTCCTGGGTGCCGCAGATGAAGCGGACCGAGGCCATGCCGTAGCCCCAGCGGTCGAGCGCGTCCTTGGCGGCGGCGACCACGGCGGGGTGGTCGGCCAGGCCGAGGTAGTTGTTGGCGCAGAAGTTGAGCACCTCACCCGGGCGGCCGCCGGAGGTGACGGTGACGGCGGCGCTCTGCGGGCTGCCGATCACCCGCTCGGGCTTGAACAGGCCGGCCTCGGTGATCTCGTCGAGGGTGGTCTGGATGTCCTGGCGAACTGAGTCGAACACAACTCTCCTAAGCGGGTGTCAGCAAGGTGTCGGCGGGCGTCGGCGCGTACGGGCGGGTGCCGGCAGGTGCCGGCGCGTACGGGCAGGTGCCGGCGGGTGTCAGATGGTCGACCAGTCGAGGATGATCTTGCCGCAACGGCCGCCGGCCGCCTCGTCGAACGCGGCCTCGAAGTCCTGCGCGGCGTACCGGCCGGTGATCACCGGGGAGAGGTCCAGGCCGCCTTCGAGCAGCACCGACATCGCGTACCAGGTCTCGAACATCTCGCGCCCGTAGATGCCCTTCAGCGTGATCATCGAGGTGACGACCTTCGACCAGTCGATCGCGAACTCCTCGGCGGGCAGGCCCAGGATCGCGATCTTGCCGCCGTGCGTCATGTTGTCGATCATCGAGCGCAGCGCCTCGGGGCGGCCGGACATCTCCAGGCCCACGTCGAAGCCCTCGCGCATGCCGAGCTTGCGCTGGCCCTCCTCGATGCTGTGCGCCGAGACGTCCAGCGCGAGCGAGACGCCGACCTGACGGGCCAGGTCCAGGCGGTACTCGCTGACGTCGGTGATCATCACGTGCCGGGCGCCGGCGTGCTTGGCGACCGCGGCGGCCATGATGCCGATCGGTCCGGCGCCGGTGACCAGCACGTCCTCGCCGACCATCGGGAAGGAGAGCGCGGTGTGCACGGCGTTGCCGAACGGGTCGAAGATCGCCGCGACGTCCAGGTCGACCGGCACCCGGTGCACCCAGACGTTGGACGCGGGCAGCGCGACGTACTCGGCGAACGCGCCGTCCCGGTTGACGCCCAGGCCGATCGTGTTGCGGCACAGGTGCCGGCGGCCGGCCAGGCAGTTGCGGCACTTGCCGCAGACCAGGTGGCCCTCGCCGCTGACCAGGTCGCCCACGCTGACGTCGGCCACCGCCGGGCCGATCGCGACGACCTCGCCGACGAACTCGTGGCCGATCGTCATCGGGGTCTTGATGGTCTGCTGCGCCCAGCCGTCCCACTTGCGGATGTGCAGGTCGGTACCGCAGATACCGGTGCGCAGCACCTTGATCAGCACATCGCCGGGGCCGATCTCGGGCTCGGGGACTTCGGTCAGCCACAGTCCGGGCTCGGCCTGCTTCTTGACGAGTGCCTTCACGGCAACGGCTCCTGACACGACGGTGGGACGGGAGGGGAGGTGTAGCCCGGCAACGGCGCCATTCCGCGCCGGGCATGGAGCAATCTGCCTGATGGGAGGGGGTGCGGTCCATCGAGGAATTCTTAACGGCCGCCACAGCTGGGCTTCACGATCGTGCCCGAGCAGGGCTGGCCCGCCCTCGACGCCGTGCCGCTCCTCACTCTTTCGGGTGCTTCGGAACGGACCCTGGAACGTCGGCCGACACGCCCCCGCCTGGCGCAGGGTCCGGGCGGAGCGCGGGCGCGCACCCTACTCTCTCGATCGCACGACCAAGGCACATTAGCTGACAAACATGGAGGAATCACCCATGAAGTGCACGGTCAAGTGGGGTCTGGTGCTGCTCGCCGCCACCGGTATCGCGGCGGTGCCCGGCATCGCGTCGGCCGACGCGGTCTCCGGCGGCAACCACGGGACGGTCATCGTCGGCGACCACAACCAGGTCGCCGGCTACGACATCCTCAACGCCGGCCACGACAACACCGTCGGCTCGAACAACGCCTCCGGCAGCGGGACCACCGGCGGGGTCGCGGCCGGCGCCGGGATGGACGCCGTCGCGCAGGCGGCCGGCGGCAACTACGGGACGGTCATCGTCGGCGACGGCAACCAGGTCGCGGGCGACGACATCCTCAACGCGCTGAACGACAACACCGTCGGCTCCAACAACGGGTCCTGAACCAGGGCATGACGCCACCGAGCCCCACCCGCCGCAGGAATCGCGGTGGGTGGGGCTCGTTCGGGTGGGCTCGTTAAAGTGACGATCATGAGCGAACTGACCGGCGAACCGGCCCTGAAGAAGATCCTGGACGGCGCGGCGCGCGGCATATTCCCGCCCGCCGACGGCTCGGTGACCGTCGTCCCGCAGCCCGGCGAGCGAGAGGCCGGGGTGCTCGCACTGACCGCGCACGCCGTCGTCTTCACCGACCAGGACCCCGACTGGGTGCGCGAGACGATCGCGGCCTCCTGCGCCGACCCGTTCGCCGCGCCGCTCAGCCCGGCCTTCCTGGTCGCCTACGCACAGCGGACCGGCCGGATCGTCGGCAACACCGACATGATCACGGTGGCCGGACGGCTGCCCGGCGAGCCGCCGCTGCCGCTGGTCGAGATCGAGGACCACGAGCACCCGCGCGTGCAGCGCGCGCTGCGCTTCCGCGAGGACGTCCGGGTCTGGACCGCGCCCGGCGCGGTGCTGGTGCTCGGCCGGGGCGTGGCCGGGCGTTGGGAGGCGGCGATCGAGGTGGACGACGACGCGCGCGGGCGCGGGCTGGGCCGGGCGCTCGGGCTCAGCGCCCGTCACCTGGTGCCGGCCGGGGACGTGGTGTGGGCGCAGCAGGCGCCGGGGAACGCGACCAGCGTGCGGGCGTTCCAGGCGGCGGGGTACCGGCCGGTGGGGGCGGAGGTGCTGTTCAGCCGCAGCGCGGGGTGAACAGCACCTCCGGGGGTGAAGCAGGGGCTCAAGCAGGGGCTCAAGCAGGGTCAGGCCGGGCTCAGTTGAACTTCGCCTTGCCCGGGCCGTCCTCGACGAAGCTGCGCATCCCGGTGTCGCGGTCCTCGGTGGCGAAGAGGCCGGCGAAGAGCGAGCGCTCGATCGCCAGGCCGGTGTCCAGGTCCGTCTCCAGGCCGCGGTCCACCGCCTCCTTCGCCGCGCGCAGCGCCCAGGCCGGGCCGGCCGCCAGCTTGCCCGCCCAGGCGAGGGCGGCCTGGTAGACCTCCTCGGCCGGGACCACCTGGTCGACCAGGCCGATCCGCAGCGCCTCGTCAGCCTTCACCATGCGGCCGGTGAAGATCAGGTCCTTCGCCTTGGCCGGGCCGACCAGCCGGGAGAGCCGCTGGGTGCCGCCGGCGCCCGGGATCAGGCCGAGCAGGATCTCCGGCTGACCGAGCTTGGCGTTCTCGGCGGCGATCCGGATGTCCGCGCAGAGCGCCAGCTCGCAGCCGCCGCCGAGCGCGTAGCCGGTGACCGCGGCGACCACCGGCTTGGGGATCCGGGCCACCGCCGTGAACGCGCCCTGGAGCGCCCCGCCGCGCGCCACCATGTCGGTGTACGACATGCGCTGCATTTCCTTGATGTCGGCGCCGGCCGCGAAGACCTTCTCGCCGCCCCAGATCACCACGGCGCGCACGTCGTCGCGGGCGGCCGCCTCGTCGGCGACCTCGCGCAGCTGGTCCTGCATGGCGGCGTCGAGCGCGTTCATCGGCGGGCGGGCCAGACGGATCGTGCCGACGGCGTCCTCGACGTCCAGCGTGACGAACCGGGTCATGGTCGGGTCCTCCAGGGTTGACGGGTAGCGGGTTAACGGCCGTAAACCATGACCCTAGCGCCAGCCCCGCACTCCCGGCTGCCCCCCGTACTCCGTCAGCTCGCCGGGACCGTGGCCGCGATGGTGGCGACCGCGTGGGCGATCTGGGCCCGGGTCAGGTCGGCCCGGGCCGTCAGGCGCAGCCGGGAGTGGCCGTCCGGGACGGACGGCGGGCGGAAGCAGCCGACGGCGAGACCGGCGGTGCGGCAGGCGTCGCGCCAGGCGACGGCCTGTTCGGGGCCGGCGGCGCGGACCGAGACGACGGCCGCGTCCGGGGTGCTGGCGTGCAGGCCGGCGGCGGTGAGAGCGGCGGCGAGGGTCTGCGCGACCTCGCGGGCGCGCGCGGCGCGCTCGGGCTCGGCGCGCAGCAGGCGCAGTGCGCCGAGCGCGGCGCCGACGGCCGCGGGGGCCAGGCCGGTGTCGAAGATGAAGGAGCGGGCCGTCTCGGTGAGGTGCCTGATCACCCGGGCCGGGCCGAGCACCACACCGCCCTGCGAGCCGAGCGACTTCGACAGCGTGGCGGTGGCGACCACGTCCGGCGCGCCGGCCAGACCGGCGGCCGCCGCCGCACCGCGCCCGCCGGCGCCGAGCACGCCGAGCCCGTGCGCGTCGTCCACCAGCAGCGCGGCGCCGTGCGCGCGGGCGGCGGCGGCGAGCTCGGGCAGCGGCGCCGCGTTGCCGTCCACCGAGAAGACCGAGTCGGTCACGACCAGCGCGCGCGGCTGCGCCCGCTCGGCCAGCACCTGCCGGACGGCGGCCGGGTCGGCGTGCGGCGCCCGGTGGACGTCGCTGCGCGAGAGCCGGCAGCCGTCGATCAGCGAGGCGTGGTTGTAGGCGTCCGAGACGATGAGCGTGTCGGGGTCGGTCAGCGCGGTGAGCACGGCCAGGTTCGCGGTGTAGCCGGAGGAGAAGACCAGCGCCGCCTCCACGCCACAGAAGTCGGCCAGCTCGACTTCCAGCTCGGTGTGCAGCGCGGTGGTGCCGGTGACCAGCCGGGATCCGGTGGAGCCGCCGCCCCAGCGCAGCGCGGCGTCGGCCGCGGCGCGGGTCACCGCGGGGTGATGGGTCAGGCCCAGGTAGTCGTTGCTCGCGAGATCGAGCACCGGGTCCTCGGCGGGCCGGCTGCGCAGCGTGCGGGTCAGACCGGCCCGGGCGCGCAGCTCGGCGGCCTCGTCGAGCCAGTCGAAGACGGCGGCGGGAGCGGTCGGCCGGACCGACGCGGCGGCATCACGGATCATGACGGGCAGCCTGGCACGCACCGCGGGCCCCGGGCAACGTGCTCCGGCGCACACCCCACACCAAACCCCCGCACCAAACCCCCGCACCAAACCCGCGCACCAAACCCGCGGACCCCGGCCGCCGTGGGCGCACCGCGGCCGAACGGTAGGGTAGGCCGGTGACCCTCCTTGATCTGATGCCCAAGCCCGCAGACGCCGACGCGCTGTTCACCACCTTCGCCGCGTGGGCCGAGGAGCGGGGCATCACGCTCTACCCCGCGCAGGAGGAGGCGCTGATCGAGCTCTTCACCGGCGCGAACGTGATCCTGGCGACCCCGACCGGCTCCGGCAAGAGCCTGGTCGCGGCGGGCGCGCACTTCGCGGCGCTGGCGGAGGGCAAGCGGACCTTCTACACCGCGCCGATCAAGGCGCTGGTCTCGGAGAAGTTCTTCGACCTCTGCAAGATCTTCGGCACCGAGCAGGTCGGCATGATGACCGGCGACGCGAGCGTGAACCCGACCGCGCCGATCATCTGCTGCACCGCCGAGGTGCTCGCGAACATCGCGCTGCGCGACGGCGAGCGGGCCGACATCGGCCAGGTCGTGATGGACGAGTTCCACTTCTACGCCGAGCCGGACCGCGGCTGGGCCTGGCAGATCCCGATCCTGGAGCTGCCGCAGGCGCAGTTCCTGCTGATGTCGGCCACCCTCGGCGACGTCCGCCGGTTCGAGGAGGACCTGACCCGGCGCACCGGCAAGCCGACCACCGTGGTCCGCTCGGCCACCCGGCCCGTGCCGCTCTTCTACGAGTACAAGCGCACCACCATGCACGACACGCTGGAGGAGCTGCTGACGACGGGTCAGGCTCCGGTCTACGTCGTGCACTTCACGCAGAAGGAGGCGGTGGAGCGGGCGCAGTCGCTGATGAGCATCAACATGTGCTCGAAGGCGGAGAAGGACGCCATCGCCGACCTGATCGGCAAGTTCCGTTTCACCACCAAGTTCGGCCGCAACCTCTCCCGGTTCGTCCGGCACGGCATCGGCGTGCACCACGCCGGGATGCTGCCCAAGTACCGCCGACTGGTCGAACGCCTCGCCCAGGCAGGCCTGTTGAAGGTGATCTGCGGCACCGACACGCTCGGCGTCGGCGTCAACGTGCCGATCCGCACGGTGCTGTTCACCGCACTCTCGAAGTACGACGGCGTGAAGGTCCGCACGCTGCGCGCCCGTGAGTTCCACCAGATCGCCGGCCGCGCGGGCCGGGCCGGCTTCGACACCGTCGGCCAGGTGGTCGCGCAGGCGCCCGAGCACGTGGTGGAGAACGAGAAGGCGCTCGCCAAGGCGGGCGACGACCCGAAGAAGAAGCGCAAGGTGGTGCGCAAGAAGGCGCCGGAAGGTTTCGTCAGCTGGACCGAGGAGACCTTCGAGCGGCTGATCGCCGCCGACCCCGAGCCGCTGGTCTCCCGGTTCCGGGTCAGCCACGCGATGCTGCTCTCGGTGATCGGCCGCCCGGGCAACGCCTTCGAGGCGATGCGCAAGCTGCTGACCGACAACCACGAGGAGCGCCCGGCCCAGCGCCGGCACATCCGCTCGGCGATCGCGATCTACCGCTCGCTGCTCGCCGGCGGCGTGGTCGAGCGGCTGGCGGAGCCGGACGCCGAGGGCCGGATCGTGCGCCTCACCGTGGACCTGCAGGAGAACTTCGCGCTCAACCAGCCGCTCTCCACCTTCGCGCTGGCCGCCTTCGAGCTGCTCGACCAGGAGTCCCCGAGCTACGCGATGGACGTCGTCTCGGTGGTCGAGGCGACCCTGGACGACCCGCGCCAGATCCTGGCCGCGCAGCAGAACAAGGCGCGCGGCGAGGCGATCGGCCAGATGAAGGCCGACGGCATCGAGTACGAGGAGCGGATGGAGCGGCTCCAGGACATCACGTACCCGAGGCCGCTGGAAGAGCTGCTGAACCACGCCTACGAGGTCTACCGCGGCGCCCACCCGTGGATCGGCGACTACCAGCTGCAGCCGAAGTCCGTGGTGCGCGACCTGTTCGAGCGCGCGATGACGTTCACCGACTACGTCGGCCACTACGACCTGGCCCGCACCGAGGGCATCGTGCTGCGCTACCTCGCCGGTGCGTACAAGGCGCTGGAGCAGACCGTCCCCGAGGACATCAAGACCGACGACCTCAAGGACGTCATCGCCTGGCTCGGCGAGCTGGTCCGCCAGGTCGACTCCAGCCTGCTGGACGAGTGGGAGCAGCTCGCCAACCCGACCGAGGAGGAGGACGAGGAGCGCGAGCTGGAGTCCAAGCCGCTCCCCGTCACGGCGAACGCGCGGGCCTTCCGGGTGCTGGTGCGCAACGAGATGTTCCGCCGGGTCGAGCTGTGCGCGCTGGAGCACTACCGGGAACTCGAGGCGCTGGACGGCGAGTACGGCTGGGACGCGGACCGCTGGGCGGACGCGATGGACGCCTACTACGAGGAGCACGACGACCTCGGCACCGGTCCCGACGCGCGCGGTCCGAAGATGCTGCTGATCGAGGAGGACGAGGAGGAGGGCTCCTGGCGGGTGCGGCAGATCTTCGACGACCCGGCGGGCGACCACGACTGGGGCATCAGCGCCGAGGTCGACCTCTTCGGCTCCGACGAGGAGGGCCGGGCCGTGCTGCGGGTGACCGCGGTGAACCGGCTGGACGGCTGAGCCTCCGCCACCACGACCGCCCCTGACGGACCGTCAGGGGCGCGGGGAGCAAGCGGGTTGCTTCAGCCAGGGGTACTTCAGTAGGGGTACGTCAGGACCACATGAAGGCCGCTTCGGCCGTGTAGGCACCGGCCGCGGTGGCCTCGGCCAGGTCCGAGTCGGCGGGGTTCGCGGCGGGGTGCCCGTCGGCGAAGTGCGAAGTGGTCACCATGACGTAGTGCCGCACCATCGCGACCCGCGGAGCCGGGTCGCTCTTACCCCCGGGCGCGGGCGAGGCCGCGGCGGTCGCCGTACTCCCGTCCGGCAGCACGAACCTGAGCATCCCCGGCTGCCCCTGGAGCAGCGCCGCCGCCTTCGTCGCGGCCGCCTCGTCGGCGAACCGCAGCACCGTCACGCTGGTCAGCACCTTGAGGTCCTGGCGGGTGATGCTGACCGCCAGGTACCCCTGGCAGCCGGCGTCGCGCAGCACCGGCTTGCTCGGATCCTGCTGCGCCTCGCTGCAGTCGTTCCCCTGCCGGCCGCCGCCCGAGCGCTTGCCCTTGTAGGCGTCGAGCTCGATCGACTTGTCCTTCGGGAAGTACCGCTCGATCGCGAACGGGTTCGGGTCGGTCGCCGAGCTCGGCGCCGGGGTGCCGAACACCGCGGCACGCTCGTCCTTGCTGGACGGGCCGAGGCCGGGCAGCCAGTCGCCGGGGTTCGGCCGCGAGACCACCCAGCCGCCCCCGCCGAGCACCGCGAGCGCGGCGCACCAGACCAGCAGGCGCCGACGGCCGCCGCCCGAACCGCTTCTGACGTGCTCCGCGGTCTGTTCGGGGTCGGCGGATATCGAGCGCGTGTCGCCCTGCATGGTCATGGCGCAGATTCTAGGCGGGCGGCACGCCACGCAGGTCAGCGGGGTTGCGCCCCGGACCACCGTGGTGCGCGGGCGTGCTGACGGTGGGTCCGGGCCGGGCCGACGGTGGGTCAGCCGGCTCGTCCACCGACCGGGGCCCCGGCTCGGGCACCGGCTCGGGGCGTGCGCGACCGGTCCTTGGCGGGAGTGGATCGATCGGATGCGGACCGCCTGCCGGGAGGTCACCGGACCGCGGCCGGACGCCGCGACCTGCCCGACTGTGACAACTCGCACACCACTCGGGGGGATCTTCTGTCCGGTTCGCTCTGGCGCTGTTCAAGGTCGTGCGGGCAGGATCTGAACCATGGATCTGCTCGACACCCTCACCGCCAAGGGCCTGAACCGCGAGCTCCCCACCCGGGAGGAAGCGCTTTCCGTTCTCGCCACCACCGACGACGAGCTGCTGGACGTGGTCGCAGCCGCCGGGCGGGTGCGCCGACAGTGGTTCGGCCGTCGGGTGAAGCTCAACTACCTGGTCAACCTGAAGAGCGGGCTCTGCCCCGAGGACTGCTCGTACTGCTCGCAGCGGCTCGGCGCGGACACCGGCATCCTGAAGTACACCTGGCTCAAGCCCGACCAGGCCGCCGAGGCGGCCACCGCGGGCGTCAAGGGCGGCGCGAAGCGGGTCTGCCTGGTGGCCAGCGGCCGCGGCCCGACGGACCGTGACATCGACCGGGTCAGCTCCACGATCGCGGCGATCAAGGACCAGGAGCCGTCCGTCGAGATCTGTGCCTGTCTGGGCCTGCTCTCGGACAACCAGGCCGAGCGGCTGCGGGCGGCCGGTGTGGACGCCTACAACCACAACCTGAACACCTCCGAGGCCACCTACGGCGACATCACCAGCACCCACACCTACGCGGACCGGGTGGACACCGTGCAGAAGGCGCACGGCGCGGGCCTGTCGGCCTGCTCCGGCCTGATCGCGGGCATGGGTGAGAGCGACGAGGACCTGGTCGACGTGGTCTTCGCCCTGCGTGAGCTCGGCTCGGACTCGGTGCCGGTGAACTTCCTGATCCCGTTCGAGGGCACCCCGCTGGCGAAGATGTGGAACCTCACGCCGCAGCGCTGCCTGCGCATCCTGGCGATGGTGCGCTTCGTCCACCCGGACAGCGAGGTGCGGATCGCCGGCGGACGGGAGGTGCACCTGCGCAGCATGCAGCCGCTGGGCCTGCACATCGCGAACTCGATCTTCCTGGGTGACTACCTGACCAGCGAGGGGCAGGCCGGGCAGGCCGACCTCGACATGATCAAGGACGCGGGCTTCGAGGTCGAGGGCGCCGGCGAGCCGACGCTGCCCCGGCACCGCTCCGAGCTCACCGGCGGCTGCGGCAGCCACGGTGAGGCGGCCGGCTGTGGCGGCCACGGCGCGGCGGCCGGGACGGCCGACGAGTCGGCGGCGGCCGGCGGTTGCGGCGGTCACGGCGGTGGCGGCTGCGGGCCGTGCGGCGAGGCCGCGCCTGCCGCCGGCGAGGCGGAGGTCGAGGCCGGCGTCAAGGCTGAGGCCGAGGCGGGCGTCGAGGCGGCTGTCGAGGCGGAGCCGAACGGGCTGCGCTCCGACCTGGTCCGGGTGCGCCTGCGTGGCGCCGGCACCGAGCTCGCCCCGAACGCCTGAAACCCGCGCGCCTGAAATCCGCGCGCAGGACACCGCAGGACGAACACCCCAGCAAGGAAACCCCGTGACGGACACCCAGGCCCTGCTCGCCCTCGACCGCGCCCACGTCTGGCACCCGTACGGGCCGATGCCCGGCCGGACGGCGCCGTACGTCGTCGAGTCGGCCTCCGGAGTCCGGCTGCGGATGGCCGAACCCACCGGCGGACACCGTGAGTTGATCGACGGTATGTCCTCCTGGTGGGCGGCCGTGCACGGCTACAACCACCCGGTGCTCAACGAGGCGATCCGCGAGCAGCTGGGCCGGATGAGCCACGTGATGTTCGGCGGGCTCACCCACGAGCCCGCCGTCCGGCTGGCCGCCAAGCTGGTGGAGATCACGCCGGAGCCGCTGCAGCACGTCTTCCTGGCCGACTCCGGCTCGGTCGCGGTCGAGGTCGCGATGAAGATGTGCCTGCAGTACTGGCAGTCGGTCGGTCGGCCGGAGAAGCGCCGGCTGCTCACCTGGCGCGGCGGCTACCACGGCGACACGTTCCACCCGATGTCGGTCTGCGACCCCGAGGGCGGGATGCACCAGCTCTGGGGCGGCGTGCTGCCCCAGCAGCTCTTCGCCGCCGAGCCGCCGGCCGGTTTCGACGCCGAGCCGGACCAGGCGTACGCCGCCGGGCTGGCCGAGCTGGTCGAGCGGCACGCGGCCGAACTGGCCGCCGTGATCGTGGAGCCGGTGGTCCAGGGCGCGGGTGGCATGCGCTTCCACTCCCCCGCGTACCTGCGACTGCTGCGCGAACTGTGCGACCGGCACGGCGTGCTGCTGATCTTCGACGAGATCGCGACGAACTTCGGGCGGACCGGCGCGCTGTTCGCCACCGAGCACGCCGGCGTCTCGCCGGACGTGATGTGCCTGGGGAAGGCGCTCACCGGTGGTTACCTGACCATGGCGGCCACGATCTGCACGAGCGAGGTCGCCGACGGCATCAGCCGGGGCGAGATGCCGGTGCTCGCGCACGGTCCGACCTTCATGGGCAACCCGCTGGCGGCCGCGGTCGCGAACGCCTCGATCGAGCTGTTGCTCGGGCAGGACTGGCAGACCGAGGTCAAGCGGATCGAGGCCGGACTGCGGGACGGCCTGGCGGACACGGCCGCCGTGCCGGGCGTCGCGGACGTCCGGGTGCTCGGCGCGATCGGCGTCGTCCAGCTGGACCACCCGGTGGACGTGGTCGCGGCGACCGAGGCGGCGGCCCGGGAGGGCGTCTGGCTCCGGCCGTTCCGCGACCTGATCTACACCATGCCCCCGTTCGTGACCGACGACGAGGACGTGGCCCGGATCGCCGCGGCACTACGGGCAGCGGCGGTGGCCGGATGAGCACCCGGCGCGAGCCCGCTCGGCCGCAGGGCTGGGCGGAGCTCGCCGGGCGGGCCGCGATCGCCGGCCGCCGCCGCGGCCTGCGCGGAGCGGGCGCCGAGCAGCACGAGCCGACTCCGGGGGCTCGTGCGGCGGCCGCCGACCGCGAGGCCGCGGAGCAGGAGGCCGCCGCCCGGGCAGCGCAGCCGAGCAAGCCGCAGGGACTCAGCGCACTGGCGCGCAGGGCGCAGGAGAGCCTGGCAGTGCGACGCGCCCCGCAGGCCGGCACCACACAGGCAGGCAGCCCGCAAGCAAGCACCACTCAGACAAGCACCACACCGACGAGCACAACGCAGGCAGGCACCGGCCCGAAGGCCGACGGCCGGCACACCGCACTACCGAAAGAGATCGACACATGAGCCGCGTGCTGTTCGTGACCGGCACTGGCACCGAGATCGGCAAGACCGCCGTGACAGCCGCTGTGGCGACACTCGCCGTCCGGTCCGGGCTGCGCACCGCGGTGCTGAAGCCCGGCCAGACCGGCGTCACCCCCGGCGAGCCCGGGGACGCCGCCGAGGTCGCCCGCCTGGTCGGCGCACCGCTGACGGGGGCGCCACTGACCGGCGCGCCGCTGACCACCTGCGAGCTGGTCCGCTACCCCGAGCCGCTCTCCCCCGAGACGGCGGCCAAGCGCTCCGGGCTGCCCTATCTGACACTCTCTCAGTTCTGCGCCACGATCAGCGAGTTGACCGCAGAGCACGATCTGGTGCTGGTCGAGGGCGCCGGCGGCCTGCTGGTCCGCTACGACGCGGACGGGCTGACCCTCGCCGACCTGGCGCAGGCGGTGCACGGCGCCGAGCTGCTCGTGGTGGCGGCGGCCGGACTCGGTACGCTGAACAGCGTCACGCTGACCGCCGAGGCGCTGCGCTCGCGTGGACTGCGCAGCTGCGGCGTGGTGATCGGCAGTTGGCCGGCCGACCCCGACCTGGCCGCCCGCTGCAACCTGGCCGACCTGCCGACGGCGGCCGGCACACCGCTGCTCGGCGCGCTCCCGGCCGGGGTCTGCGCGGCCGAGCCGGGCGAGGCGTTCGCCGAGCTGGCGGCCGCCTCGCTGGCACCCGTCCTCGGCGGGAGCTGGGACGCGGCGGAGTTCGGCGCGGCGAACCAGCCGGGCTGACGCCCGCGACGGTGGCTCAGCGCACGGGCAGTCAGTGCACCGGCGGTCAGTGCACCAGTGGCTTGACCCAGCGGCGCCACTGCTCCTCGCGCCGGTAGCCGGCCGCGCGCCACGCCTGCCGGCCGAGCTCGTTGTTCTCCAGCACCATCGCGTCCGCGCGGCGGCCGCCGAGTGCGGCGAACCGCTGCTCGGCCGCCGCGAGCAGCGCCGCGCCGATGCCTTGGCGGCGCAGCCCCGGGTCCACCGCGAGCCGGTACAGCGAAGCGCGCCAGCCGTCCCAGCCGACGATCACCGTGCCGACGACGGCCCCCGCGCGTTCGGCGACGATCAGCGCCTCGGGGTCACGCTCGATCAGCCGCGCGACACCCGCCGGGTCGTCGCTGATGCTGGTCCCCTCGGCGGCGCGGGCCCAGAAGGCCAGCAGCTCGGGGATCTCGGAGGGGGCGGCCGGACGGATCAGAAGCTCGCTCATGCGGGCATTCCTAACAGGCGCGGCGGGGAGCGCGCCGGGAATTCCACCTGGCGGGCAGCCGGACCGATCGTCAGCCCGACGACGGCTGACGGCTGACGGCTGACGGCTGACGGCTGACAGATTCCGATATCTGTCAGCCGTCAGCGCGCGGCCAGGCACCAGACGGTGGTGCGCTTCACCGCGGTGTCCTCCAGGTCGGCGACCACCGGCACGTCGTACACCGCGAGTTCGGTGAAGCGCTCGCGGGGCAGGTACGCCCGGCCCGGGTCGCCCACCAGGACGAGCGCGCCGCGGGCGTGGGCGCGCTCCAGGAACGGCAGGAAGCGGGCCGCCATCGAGCGCTCGTAGAAGACGTCCCCGGCCAGCACCACCTCCGCCGGCCCGCCGTCGCCGTCCAGCAGGTCGGCGCACTCGGCGTCGATCGCAACGCCGTTCGCCGCGGCGTTGAGCCCGATCGCCGCCACCGCGTACGCGTCGATCTCGGCGGCCCGCACCGATCCCGCCCCGCGCAGTGCGGCCGCGACGCCGACCAGGCCGGAGCCGGCCGCCAGGTCGAGCACGGTCCGCCCGGCCACCACCTCCGGATGGTCCAGCACGTACCGGGCCACGCCCATCCCACCGGCCCAGGCGAAGGCCCAGAACGGCGGCGGCAGCCCGATCTCACCGCGATCGGACTCGGTCCGCTCCCACAGCTCGATCGCCTCCTGCGCCATGTGCAGGCGAATCTCGGGGATGAACGGAACCGCGCTCAGGCGGGTCTGGGAACGGACGAAGGCCGCGATCGGGCTGTCGACCTGGGGCTGAGTTGTCGAGGCGCCTGACATGGCGCACACCCTAGTCGACTCACCGGCCCGCGCTGACCAGCCGTCAACCCCTCCCGCTCCCGACCACCCTCCCGTACCGGCGTGCGAGGCCCGGCGAACGACCGACGGCCGGCCGGTGACCGCCGGTAGGTCAACGTTCGATACCAAACCGGTCATGAGCTGCACGAATGCTCGCGGCCCGGAGTACTCGCGGGTACGATCCGGCTGACGCCCTCCGGCGGGCGGCACCCCGCGTGGCGCTGCCGGACGGCCAGTCCTCGCGGGGCACCGGACGTCACCGCGCACTCGTCACCGCGCGCCAGTGCTGTCGCGCGCACGCGGAAAGGCAGCGTCTTGGCGGATCGGCTCACCGGAGGAGACTCCTCGCTGCTGCGTCGGATCAACGCCGCGGTCACCCTGCGCGCGCTGCGCGACGGGCAGTCGGTCACGCTGACCCAGCTGGTCGGGGACACCGGTCTGTCCCGGCCGACCGTGGAGGGCGTGATCGAGGGGCTGATCGAGTCCGGCCTGGTCGCCGAGGTCGAGCAGGTGCAGGAGAACGGCCGTCAGCGCGGTCGGCCGGCCCGCTGGTTCCGGTTCCGCGCCGAGGCCGGGCACATCCTCGGGATCGAGATCGGCGTGCACGGGATCCGGATCGTGCTCGCCGACCTGACCGGCCGCCGGCTCGCCAGCCACGACCGGCTCGTCGACGACTCGCTGGACGCCGAGGAGCGGCTCGGCGCCGTCCGCACCGCCGTCGCGGAGGTGCTGCGCAAGGCCGGCGTCTCCCGGGACAGCCTGTGGGCGGTCGGCGTCGGCAGCCCGGGGATCGTGGACAAGGACGGCACGATCAGACTCGGCACCGCGATGCCCGGCTGGACCGGTCTGGACCTCGGCGCCCGGCTGCGCCGCTCGTTCCGCTGCCCGGTACTGATCGAGAACGACGCCAACCTGGCCGCGATCGCCGAGCACTGGCAGGGCGCCGCGATCGGCATGGGCGACGTGGTCTTCGTGCTGGCCGGGCTGAGCCCGGGCGCCGGTTCGCTGATCAACGGACGGCTGCACCGCGGCTTCGGCGGCGCGGCCGGCGAGATCGGCGCGCTCCACCTGCTCGGCCAGCAGGCCACGCCGGAACGGCTGCTCTCCACCAGCGGCAAGCCGCTCGACCCGCTGGACGAGGCCGCGGTGGCCCGGGTGCTGACGCTGGCCCGCGAGGGCGACGAGGTGGCCCGGGTCGCGATGGACCGCTTCCTGCGCCGGCTGGTGCACGACGTCGCGGCGCTGGTGCTGGCGATCGACCCGCAGTTGGTGGTGGTCGGCGGCTGGGCGGCCGGACTGCACGACGTGCTGGAGCCACTGCGCGAGCAGCTCGCGCTGTACTGCCTGCGGGCTCCGGAGGTCGCGCTCTCCACCCTGGGCGAGGACGTGGTGGCGCTGGGCGCGCTGCGGCTCGCGCTGGACCAGGTCGAGGAGCAGCTGTTCGCCGTGGACCAGCCGGTCTCCCGCGGCTGAGGCTTAAAGAGCTGTCGGTGCCGGGCGGCCGGCCCGTATCGTGACCGCCATGATCACTGCGCGTACTGTCCCACTCGCCCGCCCGGTACACGGCGTGAAGGTGTTCTCCCGGCAGACGATCGGCGCCTGCGTGCCGAGCTACGGCAAGGTGGAGCTGGACTTCGAGCCGCTGCCCGCGGGCGCGCCGTCGTCCTGCGAGTTCGCCTGCGTCTCACAGCCGGAGGCGGAGCCGGCTTACGAGGCGGCGCTGGTGCGGGGCGTGCTGCGGGAGTTGGCGGCGCAGGACACCGATGATCCGGACGCCCGTCGCGGCGAGCCGGTGGCCGCCCGGGTCGTGGTGCGGGCGCTGGCCTGGCACTGGACCGACTCCTGCGACAACGTGTTCCTGCGCCTGGGCGCCCTCGCCGTCCGGGAGGCCGTGCGCTGCGCGGCCGAGGATCGCGAGCCGCAGGCGATCGAGACCCGGGTCAGGGTGTTCTTCTGACGGCGCCCGGGACGCCGGGTGGGTCCGGCCGGACCGCTCAAGGGTCGGCCGGACCCACCTGCCCCGCCTGATGCCGCGTCAGGCCGTACGGGTGGTGGCCTCGGCGGCGGCGACCGGGGTAACCTCCACCAGGCCGGTCTCGCCGAAGGTCAGCCGGCAGGTGTCGGCGCGGTAGGTGGCCACCGCGAGCGCGGCGAGCCGGCCGGCCGAGGCGTACTGGGTGGTGACCATCAGCACCGGCGTGCCCGGCGGGCGCCGCAGCAGGGCGGCCTCCTCGGCCTCGGCCACGCCGAGTTCCACCGCGCGCGACTCGCCGTCCACGGTGAGCCGCTCCAGTCGGCGCAGCACCGAGCGGGCCAGGTCCTCGCCCTCGGCCGGCACGGCCGCCGCGCCCGAGAGGCGGATCTCCGGCATCTGGCTCACGGCCCAGTCCGGCACGTGCAGCGACTCGGTGGCCACCGTCTGCCCCTGCGCGCGGCGGACCCGCCGCACGGTGTGCACCGTCTCGCCGGTCTCGATGCCGAGCGCCTGGGCGAGTTGCCTGCCGGCCGGGGCGGTGGTGCAGTCGATGGTCTGCCAGACCTGCTCCCGGCTGCCGCCGGGCCAGCCCTCCTCCCGCCGGCTGACCGGGACGCCCACCCGCGGTGCGGCGACCAGGGTGCCGATGCCGCGGCGGCGGACCAGTCGGCCCTCCAGCTCCAGCTGGTCGAGCGCCTGGCGCAGCGTCGCCCGGGCCACGCCGAAGCGGGCTGCCAGGTCACGCTCGTTCGGGATGACCTGGCCGATGGAGAACTCCGAGTCGATGGCACGCAGCAACACGGTGCGCAGGTGCCAGTACTTCGGCTCCGGTACCGCAGCGAGCTGGGCTGTCCCCACCGTGTCCTCCACCCTGGCCGGCTGTGGTCCGCTGGGAGGACCGCCGGCATTCTGGAAGGAGCGGGACGCCGTCGTCCGGACCGGCGGTTCTGCCAGGTCGGGGCGGCGGGCTTTATCCGTCCTTCTTTATTAAAGGTCTTTGCAGTAAGTGACCCTAGGCTCTCCGCCGGGAGATGGTCAAGACCAATGCCGAGCCTTGACGATGCCGTCGCAGACATTCATGCCGGGTTCACGATCCAGGTTTCACGACCCCCTCACGCCGCCGCGCCGCACCCGGCTTCGGCGGCCCCGACGACCCCGGCAGCCCCCACCAGCGCGGCAGCACCGGGGCCCGACAGCACCCGGGATAGGCTGCGCGGGTGACTGTGGTAACGACTGCGAATGTGAACGGAATCCGGGCCGCCGCCAAGAAGGGCTTCACCGAGTGGCTGGCCGCCACCGAGGCGGACGTCGTCTGCCTCCAGGAGGTACGCGCCGAGACCGGCCAACTCCCCCCAGAGCTGCGCGAGTTGTCCGGCTGGCACGCCTTCTGGGCGCCCGCGGCGGCGAAGGGCCGGGCCGGCGTCGCCATCCTCTCCCGGACCGAACCGCAGCGCAGCCAGATCGGCTTCGGGTCGGCAGAATTCGACAATTCGGGCAGATACCTGGAAATCGACCTGCCCGGCCTCACCGTCGCGAGCCTCTACCTCCCCTCCGGCGAGGTCGGCACCGAGCGCCAGGACGAGAAGGAACGCTTCATGGCGGAATTCCTCGTCCACCTCACCGACCTGCGCACCCGCGCCGCCGCCACCGGCCGCGAGGTCGTGGTCTGCGGCGACTGGAACATCGCCCACCAGGAGGCCGACCTCAAGAACTGGAAGGCCAACCAGAAGGCCGCCGGCTTCCTCCCCGAGGAACGCGCCTGGCTCACCCGCGTCCTCGACGAGGCCGGCTACGTGGACGTCGTCCGCCGCCTGCACCCCGACCAGACCGGCCCGTACACCTGGTGGTCCTACCGCGGCCGGGCGTTCGACAACGACTCGGGCTGGCGGATCGACTACCTGATGGCCAGTCAGAAGCTCGCGGCCACGTGCACCTCGGCCCACGTCGAACGCGCCGCCACCCACGCCGAGCGCTGGTCCGATCACGCACCCGTCACCGCGGTGTTCGATCTCGGGTAACCGGACGACAGCCCGCGGGCCATGGCGATGACTTTCCGAGCCCGACACGGTTGACGTCTACCCGGACCAGGGGCGCATGATTCCGGCATGAAGCTGAGTGGCGGGGCGAACGTTCCAGGACCTCTCGGCCGGGTGAACGCGACCTGGCCGTTGGCCTCGCTGTCGGTCGGGACCGGACTCGTCCGCCTGGAGGTCCGCCTGGTCAGCGCGATGGCTGGGCCGTTGGTGTGGGCGCCCGACCAGGTGGCCGAGGTTTTTCCGTGTCGTGGACTCCTGGGGACCGCCGGGGTGGGATTCCTGGTCGCCGACCGCACCTTCTACTTCTGGACCGGCAAGCGTTCCCGTGTACTGGAGGCCTGCCGAGAGCAGGGCTTCACCGTCTCCGAGGTGGTGCGACGGGTCAAGTACCGCTAAGCGGGTACGTCCCGCCCACCGGAAGGTGGACGGGACGTACCCGGGTCAGGCGCCACGCGGAGCAGTCGCTCCTACTGCGGCGGGTCTAAAGGTGGCAACCGAAGACCTTCGTGTAGCTCTTTCCGCCGTGGATCTCGGCCGGCAGGGGAATGGGAAGCGAGAGTTCGAGTCCCGTCCCGACATCGCCGTCCACGACGTGGACGTCGCGGTTCTGGCCGTCCTTCCCCCATGAGTAGTCGATCCCGCCGACCAACGCCTCGCCGACGCTGGCTCCGAAGGTGTTGAACGGGCCGGACAGGTCGTAGATCGTGTTGGCGTCGCTCACCTGGAGCCCCGCCACGGCCCCGATCGACGGAGTTCCGGCGCCGGCCGCCCCTGTGAGCGTCACGCCGACGTTGAAGTGACTGTCCGCCACCAGGCAGGCCTGGAAATGGACACCGGTGATGAACTGGACCCCGAAACCGCCGCAATGGCCAATGGTCCAGAGGCCGCTCGGGTCATCCGCGTTGAGCGGATCGTCGAGCGCGTACCCGTAAGCACTGCCGGTCCTCTGCACCAGCGGGTCAACGGTGACGAACTGGTAGGTCGCCGGATCGTAGTACCGGGCGCGGAGATAGATGAACCCGCTTTCGGAGTCGAGGTACTGACCGGTGTAGAGCAGCTGGGTGGTCGCGGATCCGGTGCTCGTGGCCACGGCACCGGTGGGGGTGTACGCGTAGCCGGCGACGAGGGCACCGGTGCTGTCGGTCAGCGCCCTCGTGGAGCCCTGGCGGTCGTGGAAGAACCACTGGGTTCCGCCGCCGCCGGTCTGCTCGACAGGCAGGTTCAACGGCCCGTAGAGGTAGCTGGTCGTTCCGTCGCTCAGCAGGTCGGGGACCGAGGCGGCGTCCCACACGAACGAGGTCGTGACGCCGCCCGTGGTCTTGGAGGCCCGCAGGCCCGCCCCGTCGTACCGGTAACTGGCGGACGTGCCACCGGCGTTCACCCCGGTGAGCTCCCCTGCCTGGTCATAGCCGTACACGGTGGAGGTCGCCCCGGTGGTGGCCCCGGTCCGGTCGCCCTGGCTGTCGTAGGTGTAGGTCGTCGCACTGCTCGGTGCGGCGGTGCACTGCGGGTTGCCCGGCGTGCTGACCGTCGTGCTCCAGCAGAGCTGGTGGGAGCTGTCGAACGACTGGGTGAGCGAACCGACCGCGGTCGGGTTGTCGGCCCCGTCATAGGCGAAGGCGGTGGCCGCCCCCGAAGTGGCCGACTTCAACTGCCCGAGTGCCGTGTACTGGTACGTCTGGTTGGATCCCGGGACGCCGGTCGGTGTCTCGGTGCCGAGCCGGCCCACGGCATCGTGTCCGTACACCAGGGTGGCCACGCTGCTCGTACCCTTCGTGAGTGCGTCCGACAACGGTAGGCCCGCGTCGTCGTACGTGGTGGTCGCCGTCAGCCCGTTGGGATAGGCGGTGGACGTCCAGCGGCTGTCGGCGTCGTACCCGAACGTGGCCGCGTTGGTGTTCCAGTCCGTGACCGAGGCCAGTCGGTTGTCCTTGTCGAACGACTGGGTGACCGTCTGGCCCGCACCACCCGGGTAGCTGATGCCGCTCCGGTTGCCGACCGGGTCGTAGGTGTAGCCGACGGTCGCACCGGCGCCGTTGACCTGCGAGGTCAGCTCGCCGAACACGTCGTAGCCGCGCTTGCTGGTGCCGGTGGCATCGGTCATGGTGACGGTGCGGCCGACGGCGTCGTAACCGGTGGTGGCGCCGGGGGTGGTGCCGTCGGAGTACGCCACCGAGGTCTGGTGGCCCGCCGGGTCATAGGTGTAGGTGGTGGTGCGGCCGGTCGGGTCGGTGGTGCTCTTCCGGTTGCCGATCGGGTCGAAGGCCGTGGTGGTGGTGCGGTTGCCGGGGTCCGTCCGGGTGGTCTGCCGCCCCTGGTTGTCGTAGCCGTACGTGGTGGTGGCGCCGGCGGCGTCGGTGGTCCCGGCGATGGTGCCGTCGGGGTTGTAGCCGGTGGTCAGCTGGGTCTGGTCGGCCCGGGTGGTCACCGTCTTCCGGTTGGCGGCGTCGTAGGTGTACGTCTCGGTGTGGCCGTTGGCATCGGTGTCCGAGATCTGGTTGCCGTTGGCGTCGTACGCCACGGAGGTGGTGTGCCCGAGCGGGTCGACGGTGCTGGTGCGGTTGCCGTAGGCGTCGTAGCCGAAGGTGGTGCAGCCCTTGGCCGGCGGGGTGCACCCGGGCGTGGTGCCGGCGGCGGTGCCGTCAGGGCTGACGGTCGAGGTGAGCAGGCCGCGCGCCGTGTCGTAGCCGTCCTTGGTGGTGTTGCCCAGTGGGTCGGTGGTGCTGGCGAGATCACCCGCGGTGTCGTACGACCTGGTGGTGGTGTTTCCGCGGGCATCCACGATACGGGTGACGTCGCCCGGGTGGGCGGGGTCGTCGTAGTAGGTGGCGCTGGTGCGCGGGGTGGCGGTTCCGTCGGCGGCCTGCTGGACGGTACCGGTCGGCAGGCCGGTGCCGGGGTCGTAGGTGTAGGTGGTGAGCAGGCCGCCGGCGTCGGTGGTGGAGATCAGGTTGTCGTTGGCGTCGTAGGCCTTGGCCGTGGTGAAGCCGCGCTGGTCGCTGGCCGAGATCTGGTTGCCGTGGTCGTCATAGGCGAAGGTCTGGACACCGCCGTTGGGGTCGGTGATGCCGGTGATGCCGAGGCTGATCGGGTCGTAGGAGTAGCTCCAGGTCCCCGCGTCCGGGGTGCCGTAGGCCTTGGTCTCGGTGGTCAGCAGGCCGTTCTGGTACGTGTCCAGCTTCTTGTGGCCGGCCGGGTCGGTGACCAGGGTCTGGCCGGCGACCAGGTTGTTGGTGGTGTCGGGGCCGTAGGTGAACTGCGTGGTGTTGCCGAGCTGGTCGGTCTGGGTCAGCACCCGCTCGCTGCCGTCGTAGGTCATCGAGACGACCGGCGCCGGCGTGGCGGTGCTGCCGAACTGGACCGGGCTGGTCATCGAGTTGAGCAGGTGCGTGGCCGTGTAGCCGTACTGCGCGTGGTCGTTGTCCTGGAGGGTGGGGGTGCGGGTGGTGCCCACGCCGTAGACGTCGGTCAGGTTGCCGTTCGCGTCGTAGCCGTAGCTGACCTGGCGGCCGGCGGTGTCGGTGAGCGCGGTGATGTGGCCGCCGGACCAGGTGAGCGTGTACGCCCGCCCGGCCGGGTCGGTGATGGTGGACAGGTTGCCGTTGCCGTCGTAGGCCAGCGTGGTCGCGTACGGCGGGGTCGCCTTGCTGCCCGCCAGGTCGCTCTCGGCGGTCAGGTGTCCGGTGGCGGCGTCGAAGGTGTAGATCTCCTTCGACTGGCGGGTGAAGGTGTAGTTCGTGCCGTTCTTCACCAGCGTCGCGTCGTACCGCGGCGCCGAAGGCGCGTACGTGCCGGAGGAGTTGACGAAGGTGACCTGGGAGCCGTCCTCCTGGTGCACGGTCACGTTCCCGGTCGTCGGGTCGGTGCTCGCGCTGAGGTTGTAGGAGTACGTCCAGCCCCAGCCGAACGGACCGTTGACGGCGAGCGAGCCGTTCGGGCCGCTCGGGTCGGCCAGCGCGGAGGCGTAGCTGCGGGTGAAGTTCAGCGCCATGCCGCGGCCGGGCGTGGTCAGGTCGGTGAACTGGTCACCGAAGTAACCGGTGCTGGTGTCGACCGGGTCGCCGGCGGTGCGCCGGGCGCAACCGCACTGGATGAAGGACGGGTTGCTGCCCTTCGGCGCGTCCTGCACGGTCGGCGGGCCGCCGATCGGCTGGCCGGGCGTGCCGCCCTGCGGGACGAACGCGACGGCGTCGTAGGCCACGTCGTACTTGCTGTAGTCGATGTTGCCGGAGCCGGACACGTCACTCTTGTTGGTGAGTTGGACGTTGCCGCCGTTCTGCATCGCGAAGGTGCCGATGGTGACCCACTGCTCGGAGCCCCAGTCCTGGTTCACCCGGATCTTCCACGGAGCCACCCCGCCACCGGGGTTGATCGTGTAGACCACGTTGGTCGCGGAGGCGCCGGTGGCCGGCAGGTGCAGTTTGATCTTGTAGTACTGCAGCGAGGGCAGGTTCGGCGTCCAGGTACCGGTGTTGATCTGGCTCGGGTCCGAGCCGTCGGCGGTGTGGTCGAACAGGATGTGGCCACCGAACCCGGAGCTGAGCTGGTGGGTGTCGATCGCGCCGAGCGGCGCGCCCGCGGCGTTCGTCCCGTAGCTGAAGGTGAACGTCCCGCCCTGGGTCCAGTTCGGGTTGGCGCAGCCGACCAGGTTCAGCGGTGGGTAGCTGTGCGACTCGGCGACGATGACCGGCGCGCCGTTGGACGTGGTGGGCACCTTGGAGCTGTCGAGGTTGCAGGTCGCCGGGTGCGGGTCGCTCTGGGTGGGTTCGATCGAGCCTGCGGCCTTGGTGTAGTCGCTGGTGGCGCAGGTGGTGGCGCAGTCGGGAATCCACGTGGTCGGGGTGTGCCAGAAGCACTCGCGGTCCGCGAGGGTGCAGTAGCTGATGTTGGGGTTGGCCTGGTTGATGTAGGTCGGGTCGCACTTGCTGTCAGCCGAGCAGAAGGTGCTGACCGCCGGGATCTGCAGCCAGGTCTTGCCGCCGTGATAGGTGGGCTTGGCGAAAGCCGGGGAGAAGGCGGTCCCGGTGGAGCGCAGGATCGGGCTGCCCATCCAGCCCATGATCCGCTCCTCGTACGGCCAGCTGCCCGGGTGGCGGGCGTCGTCGTACGTGGTGCTCAGGTACGGCGCGCGGTTCGGCGGGTAGTCCGGGTTCTCCGGGTTGTTGCCCCAGCCCAGGCCCCAGGTGCCGTCCGGGCCCGTACAGGTGGGGCTCGGTGTGCAGTTGGTGGTGTTGCCGTGGGCCGCGTCCGGCTGGATGCCGGAGTTGTAGGCCCAGGCGGCCAGGTACCAGTTCTCCAGGTAGCGCGGGTCACCGCCGTTGACCAGGATGCCCATGTCGTAGAGCTTGTTCCAGGTGTTCTCCAGGTTCTGCAGGCCGGCCGCGAGGTTCTCCTGGTAGTCGACGGCGATCTTCCACTGGCCGTGGACCGAGAAGGTGCCGTCGCCCGCCGACATGCCCGCGGTGAGCTGGCCGAGACCGTAGCCGCAGTCGGCCTTGGAGTAGTCGAGCTGGGTCACGGTGCCGCCGGCGCCGTAGTAGTCGCCGATCAGCGGGTCGCTGGCTATGCCGGGCACCGCGTGCCAGGACGCCTGGCTGAAGTTGCTCTCCTGGGAGACGATCGCCTCGTAGACCGAGCGCGGCACCGAGTCCCAGGTGTCACCAGCCGGATGCTTGAGCGGGATCCGGGGGAAGTCGCCGTTGGGCGCGTAGGCGACCAGGCCCAGGTTCGCGAAGTTCGCCGGGCGGGTGTACTGCGATCCGGTCAGCAGCCCCTGCTCGGCCATCTGCACCGCCCACTCGACCTGCGCGGCTGAGGGCTGCATCACCTGGCGGGTCTCGTCGAGACGAGGGACGGCGCACTTCGGCACCGTGGTGTTCGGGCCGGTCGCCTGCGGTGCCGCCAGACCCTGCGGAACCTGGGCCGCGGACGACGGCGCGGGCTGCGGAGCCTGGGCGAACGGCGCCGCCACCGGGCTGCCGGGCACCGGCCCCGGGACCACGGTCGCCGCGGAGGGCGAGTTGGTGGCCGCGCTGCGGTTGAGCGGTGCGCCGTCGGCGGTCGTGGCGATCGGCGGGGCGGCCGGATCGGCCTGCTGATCCGTCGAGCCGAGCAGGGCGCCGCCGTCCAGGGAAGCGCCGCTCGCGGCGGTCGACAGGCCCTTGTCCGGGACACCGAGCATTCCCGATCCCGCATCCAGCTTCGCCGTCCCCAGGACGACGGGCTTGCCGCCGCGCCCCTGGAGCAGCTGGACGGTGGTCTTGGGGCCTGAGCCGACCTCGGTGACCTTGCCGGACCGCTCGGTCAGCACGGTGGCCTTGTCGCCCTGGACGGTCACGAAGCCGACCCTCCCGTCGGCCATCGGCCGCAGGTCGAAAGCGGAGCCGGTGACGGTCGCGAGCTTGACCGGCTTGCCGATCGAGGTGCCGGTCTCCGGAATCCGGACGAGGTTCCCCCCGACGACGCCGACCGGGCCGTCCGCGGTGGGCACCACCGAGGTGACCTGGGCCGCCACCGTGGTGGTGTGCTGGATCGTCCCCGAGGCCAGATCCGTCGTGAGGACCTGGGTGCTCTGCTCGCCGGCCCCAGGACTGACCGTGAAGGAGGCGGTGTCACCAGTGCCGCAGCCCGGCGAGAAGTACCGCAGCGATACACCGGCGGCCACCGGCTTCACCACACCACTGCGCAGGTCCACCGAGTACGCGAAGGCACCGTGGTCGCGCGCCTCGGCCACGTCGACCGCCGAGTTCGGCAGGACGGTCACGGCAGCGAAGTTCCCGTCACCCGAGGTGCACTGGTACCCCGTCCACGAGTCGTCGTCGATCCCGGCGGGCCGCAGCAGGGCGATCTCGTGCCAGTTGTAGCCGGACCCGCCCTTGGCCACTGCCAAGTGGTAACCGCTGGAGTCACCCCAGCCGTTCAGCAGCACGTCGTCCGCCGGGCCGAGCGGCTTGGTCGACGGCGCCGCCCCCTTCGGCGGCGCGGTCGGCTTCGGGGCGGCGAAGGCGGGCGTGGTGTTCATGCCCAGGGTCAGGGAGAGGGAGAGCGCCAGCACCCCGGGTATTCCCAAGGTACGCCAACGACACAGTGTCCGTCTGAGCTCTGCTAGTTGCATGGTGAAGCAACACACCTTCCAGAAGCTGCGGTTCGGGCGGAATGATGATGCGGAGGGCCCGGCCGCAGCTCCTGCGCGCCGGGCTCAGGGACCGGCGAGTGCCTCGGTCGCCTTCTTGATGACGGCGTCGAGGGTGCGGCGGTCCGCCTCCAGAGCGGCTCGGTGCTGCTCGATGTACTGCTGCTGGAGCTGGACTTCGGCCTGGTGCCAGACCTCGGCCACCCGGTTCGCCTGCCGGCAGGTGACGTCAGCGGTGGCCGTGTCGATCTGGAGCCGCGAGACTCCGCCCTTCGGGTCGGGCCCGAAGCGCGGATCGTCGTTCGCATCCATGGGGGTCCGGTACGTGAAGCCCTTCTGCTTCATGCAGGTGGACCAACTCGCGAACACCGCAACGACGTTCGGGTCCTTCATGGACTCCGGGTACGACTGGTCGTTGAGGTCCTGGACGAGCTGCGAGATCCCGTGGGTGGCACTGCCGAGCACCTGCCGGGCCTGGCCGTAGCAGCCGCCGGGCGGAATCTGCTTGCCCGCCACCACCCCGGCCCGGGCGGCGGGACTGGCCTTGGCCAGCAGCTCCGGGGGGACGTCGGTGCCACCGAGCAGCACCTCCGTGTCGGCCGGGGTCGGCGGCAGCTTCGCCTGGGCCTGGAGCGCCGCGTTGTACCGGTCGTCCTGCGCGGCGTCGAGCTGGTAACCGCGCTGCTCGGCGAGCGCGAGGTCGTGGATGCCGTACCGCCGGTCCAGCATGTTCTTCGGGCCGTGCGGCGGCAGGTCCGGCTGGGTCTGCCACGCGACGCCGTAGTCGCGCATGCAGGCCGCGACCAGCTTGAGTTCGGCCTTGCCGATTGCCTTGTCCTGCTCGTCGGTGGGTTCGAAGGCCAGCAGCGGAAGGGTCCACGTCGACGGGTCGACGGTGGCCGCAGCGGCGCCGGCCGGGGCCGCGGTGGCCGGGATGGCGGTCGCCGCGGACGCCGGTGAGTCCACGCGTGTGGCCGAGCACCCCGCGAGTGCGAGCGCGAGCGCGAGAACGGCGAACACCGCCCCGCCGGCCCTTCCTCTGCTGGTCTCCACCGGCTTACCCGTAGTTCCGGAAGTCGATCGACCGGTTGTTGTTCTTGGTGATGTTCAGGTCACGACCCTGCTGCGGGAAGACCGAGTCGTAACCACCCGAGTAGTTGTGGCTGTAGTACACCGTGGCGGCGTAGTGGTCGTACCAGTTGTACGCGGAGGCCGAGTTGTTCGCGACCCATGCGCCGGAACCGTCACCGGTGCCGTCGCAGTAGGTCAGCGGCACGTAGGACATCCCGTCGGCGTAGTCGATGGACGTCATGTCGGCGATGTTGTGCCCGATGTTGACCCAGGCGCCCTGGAATCCGGTGTGGTAGTAGAAGCGGAAGCGGAACTGGTCGGTGCTTCCGGCACACCGGTCCAACGACTCCAGGGTGTCGGTACCGTCCGCCTGGTAGACGGTCGGGTCTCCCTCGGCCATCGCCGGGACCGCGAGGGCCAACGGGCCCGCGAAGGACAGGGCGACGGTGGCCACCGCACCGACAGCGGCGGCGCGCAGGCGGCGGCGCTTCGGAATGATCTTCATGGTCTTCCTTCAGGGAACTGGGCGAGACGGCCCGGAAAGGTGACGCGACGGGCCACAGCAGAGCCTTCCGGAGCCGTCGTCGCACGGCTATCCACTTCGGTGGGGCGCCGTCCGTGGTTTCTGGATAGCCAAGTCGAGCGTCAGGAGGTGCTGCGCAGAGTCGCGGAGGGCGACTTGCCGTAGGCCTCCCGGTAGTGCACGCTGAACCGGCCGAGGTGGGTGAACCCCCAGCGGAGGGCGATGTCCGTCACCGTCCCGCTCGCCCGACCGTCCGCCACGGTCACCAGGTCGCGGTGGGCGAGGTCGAGCCGCATCCGGCGGAGGAACGCGAGTGGGGTCGTGCCCAGATGCACCCGGAAACCCTCCCGGAGGCTGGGCAGGCTGATCCGGGCCGCCCGGGCGATGTCGGCCACCGACACCGCCTCGTGCGCATGCTCCTCGCAGAACGCCACGGCCCGACGTAGGGCGGTAGGGGCCGCCGCCAGGCCGGGGTCCGACGACTTCGCGTGGGCCTGCGAGCTGGGTTGGGCGTCCAACAGCGCGTCGACCAGGAGCTTCTCGAAGTGCCCCAAAGCCAGCGGCGAGTGCCGGGCCAGCGGCGAGGCGGCGAAGTCGTAGAAGCCCTGGGCCAGTTCGAGCCAGGCCCGCACCGCCGGATCTCGCCCGTCCAGGACCGGGCCGAACCGCAGCGGCGCGGCGGGCACCTCCCCCAGTCGGGCCTCCAACGCCACTTCGACCGAGCGGGCCGGAACGATGAGAATGCGGTTGCGGGCTGCGTCGTTCCAGGTCATCGAGACCCGCTGCCCGGGGCCGGCCACCCAGGGGGAGGGCGCCAGCGCCTTGCCGTCCAAGGTGACGACACCCGCACCGGAAACGGGGAGCTGGATGTTGTAGAAGTCGGGCAGCTCCCCTGGGGACACGCGGACTTCGGCGCCGTATCCGAGTTCGTACAGCGACACTCCGCCTTCGTGCAGGCAGTGGAAGCGCCCGTTCAGGCGCTGACCCGCCAGGACCGTCAGGCGATGCGGTGCGAACCGTTCGGCGACGGCGCCGTGCAGACTCTCGACACAGTCCCCGTCGTACAGCACCACAGCGCCACTCCCAGGAGCAGCGGGAAGGTAAGCGGTGTCGGTCATCGCTGGTATCCCCGGAGGTCGAGTGCGGAGACGAACCGCCCGATCTGTTCGCACGAACGTGCGCTCACTTTAACGGCTCGTAGCGGGGCAGGTGAAGCGCATTGGCGAAGTTGCCGCATGCCGTGACGTCGGGGTACGGGTCGGCGGGATCAGGAGGTGTGGACACGGCTCCTGATCCTGCCGGACGCGCTGATTGACGCGAACGACGCCGCACCCCCGTGGACACGGGTGCGGCGTCGTGACGTACGAAAACGGTGACCTCGTTGACCCCGGCGGCCGTCAGGCCCCTACCAGACGGGCCGGTCTGCGTTGAGGCGACGGAGGAGGTCGAGCAGGGTCGCGCGGTCGGCGGCGGGCAGCGGGGCGAAGCAGTCGGCGAGCACCTCGTCGGCGACGCCGTGGCCGGCCGCCAGGAGTCGTTCGCCGGCCGGTGTGAGGTGGTGTTCGATGCGCCGGCCGTGCCCCGGGCGGCGGTCCACCAGGCCCTGGGCGGTCAGGCGGCCGACGAGTGCTCCGAAGGCCTGCTCAGTCTGGAACGTCGCGGTGGCCAGCTCGCGAGCCGACGTGCCGGGTGTTCGGCCGATCGCGCGCAGCGCGTCCCACTGGGCCAGCGTGGTGCCGACGGCCGCGAGTGCGGTGTCGAGCGACCGGTGCTGACGGTACTGGGCCTGTTTGACCGCCCTGCCGAGTTCTTGCAGCTCTTGCAGCTCACCATGCATGGATCAAGTCTACGCGCTACTAAGCTAGCTTATATAAAGATCTTTAGTTACGATCGAGGCATGCCCACAGACGACAGCACATCCGTGTCCACCCAGCTGCCCCTCATCGCCTCCGAGGCAGGAACCGGCAGGCCGGTCCTGCTGCTGCACGGCGGCGGGGGCCCGGCCACGGTCGCCGGCCTCGCCCAGCACCTCTCGCGCACCGCGCACGCCATCACGCCGGTGCACCCCGGCTGGGACGGCACGGACCGCCCCAGCTGGCTCACCGGCATCGACGACCTGGCCATGACCTACCTGCACCTGCTACA
Organism: Kitasatospora sp. NEAU-69; assembly: GCF_057158765.1. Taxonomy (NCBI): domain Bacteria; kingdom Bacillati; phylum Actinomycetota; class Actinomycetes; order Kitasatosporales; family Streptomycetaceae; genus Kitasatospora; species Kitasatospora sp. NEAU-69. Next base: position 92,225 of record NZ_JBWXUE010000001.1, on the reverse strand, counting down.
GGACCGTCAACTGCGTGACGTCCTGGTCATCGGCTCCTCGCTCGGCGGCTGGATCGCCGCCGAGATGGCCGTCCGCGACAACGCCGGAGCGATCAGCGGCCTGGTGCTGATCAACGCCGTCGGCGTGCAGGTCGAGACGGAACCGATCACCGACTTCTTCGCACTCGACGCCCGCGCCGCCGCGGAGCACTCCTGGCACGACGCGGACCGGTACTACGTCGACCCCGCCGACCTGCCGGCCGCCGAACTCGCGCGCCGGCAGGGCAACATCGCCACCATGCGCAGCCTCGAAGGCGCCACCCGCATGTACGACCCCAAGCTGCTGCGGCGGCTCGGACGCGTCCAGGCGCCGGCCCTGGTGGTCTGGGGCGAGAGCGACCGCATCGTCACCCCCGCCTATGGCGCGGCCTACGCCGAGGCCCTCGGCAACGGCCGGCTGGAGGTCGTCCGCGAGGCCGGCCACCTGCCGCAGCTCGAACAGGCCGAGGCCACCATCGCCCTGATCGACGCCCACCTCCAGCGGACGGGCGCCCGGTCCGGCGAGGCCGGGTGAGGCCGGAGCCTCAGCCGCCGGCCAGGGTGCGGCCGAGGAGCGGGAGCAGGCGGTCCCAATGGAGTTGCAGCGCGGCGGGGTTGAAGGCGCTGGTGTCGGACATGGTGAAGCCGTGGACGGTATCGGGGTAGATCTCACAGGTGTAGCCGACGCCTGCGGCGTCCAGCGCCTGGCTGAGCCGGCCGATGTTCTCGGGGGACATGTCGCCCACGGCGAGACCGAGGTGGACCTGGGCGGTGATCTTGGGGGCGAGACGGTGCGGGCTGTCCGGCGCGTCGGTGGCCAGGGCGCTGGGGTGGAATCCGGCCACGGCGGCCACCCGGTCGGGGTGAGCGGCCGCGGTGCGCAGCGCCAGGCCGGCACCCATGCAGTAGCCGATCGCGGCGACCGGTCCGGGGCTGACCTCGGGCTGGGTGGCGAGGAAGGCGAGGTAGGCCTCGGCGTCGCGGAGGGCGCGTTCGGTGGTGTGCGCCTTGATCAGGGGCATCAGCTGCGCGAAGACCTCGGGCCGGATCTCGTCTCCGATGAACTCGGGAAGTTCGATCACCGGCGCCGGGCCGTGGCGGTAGTAGAGGTTGGGGACGAGCACGTAGTACCCGTGCTCGGCCAGGTCCCGGGCCATCTGCTCCAGCACGGGCCGCAGGCCGAAGGCGTCCTGGTACAGCAGCACTCCCGGGTGCCGCTCGCCACCGTCGGGGAAGGCGGCGAAAGCGTCGGCCTGACCGTCAGCGGTGGGAATCTGCAGCATCTTGGTGGGCAAGATCTTCCTCTCCTGGAGTTTGCTCAACTATCGCTCATTGCACGAACGTTCTCGGCGCGAGTGAAGGTACCCCGTCACTCCGGCCGACGCAATCCGCAGGGTCTCGGCGCCGAAGCCGCCGGTCGGGAAGGCAGGATGACGTGACGACACCTTCGAGGGACCCGATGCGGGACCCGGGAGCGAACGGCACTCCGTGGCAGCGGCCGGTGCGGTCCGCCGGCGTCAACGGCCACCACGTCGACCTCGGCAGGGTCGGCAGGGTCGGCCCGGCCCCAGCGGGGATGCCGCCGTGGCCGGTGGGGTTCGTCGTGACGCTGGTGCTGTTCACGCTGTTCGCCGGAGCGCTCGATCTGGTCTTCTCGTTCGGGATGCTGTTCGCCACGGACTCCTGCGGCAGCGGGAGCGAGGGCTTCGCGACGGTCTGCCGTCCGGCGGTCTGGGCCATGCTGCTGGCGTTGCCGTGGGCCGGGCTCGCCGGTGCGCTGCTGGCCGCGCTGCTGGGCGGGGCCCGGCTGCGGCGGCGGCAGCTCTCGCCCTGGCGGGCCGTGCCGGTCGCGGCGGCGGTGTACCTGGCGGCCTGTGGGGTGACCTGGCTGACGCTCTTCGGTTGAGGGGGAGGTGGCGGGACAAAAGGTGAAGGGAGAGGTTGCTGCGACCAAACCCGCTGGTCGATACGTCAGTTACGGGCGAGTGGCCACGCGTCGCCGGGTGTACCCGGTGGTGTGCGGGCCGCGGGGCCGTCCGCCATCGGGCGAGCCCGCTGATCACTGACGGAGTGTGAGATCTTGCCCCAGCAGTCCTCTTCCCCCGCCCGGCCCTTCGCCCCGGCCCCGCGACGGCTCCGAGTCGGCCGGCTCGCCGCCACCACGGCGGCCGCCGCGCTGGTCGTGACGGGCGTGGTCGCCCCGGCCGCCGACGCCGCGACCCCGGCGCGCACCGACCTGCGCACCGATCTTCCCTCGGCCCTCCCCGGCTGGTTCACGACCCCGGGCCAGGGGCAGCCGGTCGACACCGGCGCGGCCCCGGGCAACTGGACCCTGTCGCTGCGGGTCTACCTGACCGGCAAGGACCCGGTGGGCATGGTCAAGGCGGCGCAGCAGGTCTCCGACCCCACCGACCGAGGCTACGCCCACTATCTGACGCCTGCTCAGTTCGACCAGCGCTACGGCACGACGCCGGCCCAGACGGCGAAGGTCGGCAACTGGCTCGGCGGCTTCGGCATCCACGTCACCGACACCACCGCCCACTATCTGGCGGTCACCGCCACCGTGGACCAGGTGCAGCAGGCCTTCGCCACCACGATGCACGCGTACGCCCGGGGGGCCGGTCAGCCTCCCCAACTCGTCTTCCCGGCGAGCGGGATATCGGTCCCGGCCGCGCTCGGCCACGACGTCAGCACGGTGCTCGGGCTCGACGACACCGACCCCGGCATCCCGGACGGCGCCGCCACGACGGCCACCCACCGGGCCGCCGCCAAGGCCGACGCCAGGACCATGACCGCAGCTGCCCCGGCCCCCGCGGCGCCGCCGTGCTCGCAGTGGTGGGGCCAGAACAGCTCGCCGATCCCACCCGTAGACGGCCGCAGCACCGCCATCGACCAGGTCTGCGGCTACACCCCGCAGCAGCTGCGCGACGCCTACGGGGTGACGGGCAGCCCGTACACCGGCAAGGGCCGCACGGTGGCCGTGGTGCTGGACGGCGCGCTGCCCACCATGGAGGCCGACGCCGACAAGTTCTTCGCCGCCCACGGCCTGCCCGGCTTCGCACCGGGGCAGTACAGCGAGAACTTCGGCCCGACCTTCACCGCCAGCTGCCGCGGCTACGCCGACGCGCCGGAGGAGCCGCTGGACGTGGAGTCGCTCCACATCGCGGCCCCGGACGCCAAGGTGGTCTACGTCGGGGCCGACTGCAACGGGGGCGCCGGCGGTTCGCTGGCGTTCCTCGACGCCCACGCCCGGATCGTCGACCAGCACCTCGCCGACGCGGTGACCGACTCGTTCGCCACCAACGAGAGCCAGGACTCGCCCGCCACGGTGGCGGCCTGGGACCGGATGTTCCAGCAGGGCACGCTGGAGGGCATCGGCTTCAACTACGCCTCCGGCGACTACGGTGACGGCGCGGACCCGGGCGGCCCCGGGATGGTGAACTTCCCGGCCACCGACCAGTGGGCGACCTCCGTCGGCGGCACCACCCTGGAGATCGACAAGAACGGCAAGGTGGCCGGCGAACTCGGCTGGGGCGCCGACGCGGCGCAGATCAACCCGCAGGGCACCGGTTACCTCACCCCGCCGCCCGGACCGTTCATGATGGGCTCGGGCGGTGGCCGCAGCAACCTGATCGACGAGCCCTGGTACCAGAAGAACGTGGTCCCCTCGGCACTGGCGACCGCCAACGGCACCGCGCCGGCCCACCGTGAGCAGCCCGACATCTCCGCCGACGGCGACCGCGCCACCGGCTGGCTGGTCGGGTTCACCACCCCCGGCGGCGCCTACCACGAGGAGCTCGGCGGCGGCACCAGCGGCTCCTCCCCGCTGATCACCGGGCTGGAGGCGGACGCGGCCCAGGCCTCGGGCCACGCTCTCGGCTTCGCCAACCCGCTGCTCTACAAGCTGCGCAACACCCCGGCAATCCACGACGTGGTGCCCGCCCCGGCCGGCCAGGACCTCTCGGTGGTGACCAACCTGCCGAGTTGGGAGAACCCGGGTTCCTTCGACCTCTACCTGTCCACGCTCGACCAGGACAGCACGCTGAAGGCCGCGCCCGGCTACGACGCCGTCACCGGTGTCGGCTCGGCCAGCCCCGACTTCGTGCGCTACTTCGCCCGCCGCTGACGGGCCCGCGAGCCCGAGGCCGGGCCTGTCAGGGGGCCGGGCGACGGCTCACGGCCTTCTTCACCGTGCGGATGACCGGCGCGGTCTCGACCTGGCTGACGGCAGGCAGCGCGGCGACCCGGTCGGTCAGGTAGCCGTACAGCGCGCGCCGGTCGGGGCCGACGACGCTCGCGCACAGGTTGGTCGGGCCGGTGGTCGCCGCGGCGAAGGCGACCTCCGGGTGCCCGGCCAGCGCCTCCCCGGTCGCGCGCAGGTGGGCCGGGGCCACGGAGAGCCAGAGCAGGCTGCGCGCGGTGAGGCCGAACATCCCCAGGTCGAAGTCGAGGTCGAAGTACAGCACCCCGCTCTCCAGCAGCTCGGTCATCCGCCGCCGCACGGTGCTGGGCGACCAGCCGGTGGCCGCGGCCAGCTCGTCGTAGCCGGTGCGGCCGTCGGCGGCCAGGATCGCGAGCAGCCGCTGGTCGTGCGCGTCCAGCGGCTGTCCCGGGTGCACCGGCCCCGGTCGGTGCCGCAGGGGCACCGGCCGCAGCCGGGCGATCTGGTCCGCCGAGAGCGGCCCGTGCTTCGTGATCAGGCTCGCCGGTCCGCCGAAGAAGTGGTGCAGCACGCAGTGCGCGGTGATCCCCTCGACCCGAGGGGTGCGGGGCAGTCTGCTCAGCAGCAGCGCCTCGCTCTCCCGCTCGCTGCCGGCGTGCACCATGCAGACGATCTCGGTGCCGCCCGAGGTGAGGCTGATCCAGGACGTGTCGGCGCGCCGGGCCAGTGCTTCGGCGACCGCCGACGAGGCGTTCGGTCCGCAGCGCACCCGCAGGAACCAGACCACCTCGTCGAGCACCTGCGGGTCGGTCACGGCGGACACCCGGACCGCTCCCCGGGAGCGCAGTCGCGCGTAGCGGCGGGCGACCGTCTTGTCCGAGACGCCGAGGACCTCCGCGATCGTGCTGAACGGTGCCCGCCCGTCGATCTGCAGGGCGTGGACGAGTTGCCGGTCCACGTCGTCGTAGCTGTCGGATTCCACCTCCGCAAGCGTAGCCGCTCCGAAATCCACCACCTTCCGGCGCAGTTGTGGCCGGGCGTGCCACGCGAACGCAGGCTGGTCGGTGTGGGCGCGAGAACCTTCGGGCCCACACCGAAGCCGGGAAGGGATGGCAGGAAATGGACATGCGCACCGATGGTGTGGACACCGATGTTCTGGTGGTGGGGGCCGGCCCGACGGGGCTGATGCTCGCTCACGAGCTGTGGGTCGGCGGGGTGTCGGCCGTGGTCGTCGACCGGCTGCCCGAGCGCAGCGAGCTGTCCCGGGCCGGCGGGGTGCACCCGCGCACGATGGAGGTGCTGGACCAGCGCGGCCTGCTGGAGCCGCTGCTGGCCACCGGCGACTACCCCGTGAGCCCCGGGCACTTCGCCGGCATGCCGTTCGACCCGGGGGACTTGGAGGGCCTGAACGGCCGGCTGCCCGGACGGTTCATCCCGCAGACCGCGATCGAGGGGTTCCTGGACGGCTTGCTGACCGAGCAGGGCGCGGGTGTCCACTGGGCGAACGAGCTGGTCGCGCTGACGGCCGACGAGCACGGCGTGACCGCGACACTGCGCCACGACGGCGCCACCCGCACCGTGCGCTCGGCGTTCCTGGTCGCCGCGGACGGCGCGCACAGCACCGTCCGCTCGCTGCTGGGCATCGGGTTCCCCGGCAGCCCGGGCACCAACACCGCGACCGTCGCCGACGTGGTGCTGCGCGACAGCCGTCCCCCGCAGCCCGGGCCTGAGCAGTCCGGGCCTGGGCAGTCCGGGCCTGAGCAATCCGAGCCTCAGCAGGGCCGAGGCGGCGTCGGGCCGATGCACACGTTCACCGCCGAGGGGAACTGGGCGGCGCAGTTCCCGCTCCGCGGCGAGCTGCGCCGGCTCGCGCTCGGCGGACCGGCCCACTCGCTGCCAAGGGAGGTCCCGGTGACCGAGGACGAGATCCGCGCGGGGCTGCGCACCGTGTACGGGCCGGGGGCGGTGGAGCTGGTGGAGCTGCGGTACGCGTACCGGATCACCAACGCCGCCCGCCAGCCGGGGGCGGTGGAGCTGGTGGAGCTGCGGTACGCGTACCGGATCACCAACGCCGCCCGCCAGGTCGAGGACTACCGGCACGGCCGGGTGTTCCTGGCCGGCGACGCCGCCCACATCCACCTGCCGGTCGGCGGCCAGGGCATGAACACCGGGATCCAGGACGCGGTCAACCTCGGCTGGAAGCTCGCCGCCGCCGTGCGCGGGCGGGCGGCGGACGACCTGCTGGACACCTACCAGAGCGAGCGGCACGCCGTCGCGGCCCGGGTGCTGCAGACCGTCCGGGCGCAGAGCCTGCTGATGGACTGGGCCGGCACCGGCGGGCCGGAGCTGCAGGCGGCGCGCGAGCTGTTCGGCACGCTCTTCCGGCTCCCCGGGACCAAGCGCCACCTCGCCGGGCTGATGACCGGACTCGACATCCGCTACCCGATGCCCGGCGTGCCGGACCATCCGCTGCTGGGCTACCGCGCGCCGGACCTCGACCTGGCCACGCCGGCCGGCCCGGTCCGGCTCCATGAGCTGCTGCGTGCCGGTCAGGGGCTGCTGATCGATCCGACCGGCGGTCCGGGCCTCGCCGAGGTGGCGCTCCGCTGGAAGACGAGCGTCGCGCACGTCCCGACCACCACGGCAACGGACGCGCTGCTGGTCCGGCCCGACGGGTACGTCTGCTGGGCGGCGGCCGGACCGTTCCCGTCGGGGCAGCCGGAACAGCTGGAGAGCGCCCTGCGCCGCTGGTTCGGGCGGCGGTGAGCCACGGGCTCCGGCGGCGAGTGGATCCAACGGGATTCGAGTTCCGAAGTGTGACAAGCCGTCACAGCGGCGCAGCGCGCCTGACGTGGGCTCAAACCCCGGGCAGCTGAGTTCACTTCTTGAAGCCTAGGCCTTCCGGTTGAACATTTCTGCTTCGAGCATTGACAGCAGCCGGGCCCGGCGGGAGGCTCTGGCAGCGCCGAATCCGCCGGGGCATGACAGGCCCGGGCGGGCCGCCGCAGTCGTCAGGACTGCGGCGGCGGCCGCACGCCCGGGGGGACGTCGCCGGACCCGGGCCTGCCCCCACCCGTGTCGGCGACCGGAAGGCGCGCGTAGATGACCATGTCGATGGGTCGAAGAAGAGCGTGGCTGCGCAGGACGGCGCTGCTCACCGCCGGGGCGACGGTGGCGGCGGTCGCACTGGCCGGCTCCACGGTCGGCGCGGCGGCGGCGACCGCCCCGGGTGGGCCGGGGGTGAACGCGTTCTGGGACGAGCCGCAGGTCCAGGGCTTCGCGGACGCGCTCTCGGCGAACTCGAAGGTCTGGTACTCGCTGGGCGACGGCCAGTTGGAGAACGTGATGTACCCGCAGGTGGACTCCCCCGACACCTTCGGCCTCCAGTACTACGTCACCGACGGCTCGTCGTTCACCGACAACGAGGTGGCGAACACCAGCCACGCGATCTCGCTGGTGGACCCGACCTCGCTGGAGTGGCGGCAGACCAACACCGCCACCAACGGCCGGTACACGATCACCAAGACCTATGTCGCCGACCCGGCCCGCTCGGTCGTGCTGGTCAACACCACTTTCACCAACCTGAGTTCGGCGCCGCTCTACCTCTACGCGCAGTACAGCCCGGCGTTGGGCGACGACGGGATGGGCAACTCCGGCGGCACCGACGCGAGCGGCGACCTGACCGCGTCCAACGGCAGTGTGGCCAGCGCCATGGCGGCCTCGACCGGGTTCAGTGCGACGAGCACCGGCTACGCGGGCACCGCCGGCGACGGCGCCGGCCTGCTCGCTGCCGACCACAGTCTGTCGAACGGCTACAGCGGCGTCCCGTCCGCCGGGCACATCACCCAGACCGGTCAAGTGCCGGTCGCTGCCAGCGGATCGACCACCTTCACGCTCGCGCTCGGCTTCGACACCAGCACCGGCGCGGCCGTCTCCGACGCGGCGGCCTCGCTCTCGGGCGGCTTCGCCGCCGCCGAGACCTCGTTCCGGGGCGGCTGGCACAGCTGGATGAACGGCCTGAACGCCGCGCCGAGTTCGGTGACCGGCAATGCCAAGCTGCTCCAGCAGTACGAGGTCTCGCTGATGGAGGTGAAGGCCGACGAGGACAAGAACTACCCCGGCGGCTTCGTCGCCGCGCCGAACACCCCCTGGGGCGCGAGCGTCTCCGCCGACAGCGCCGGCCAGCACGGGTACCACCTGGTCTGGACGCGCGACGAGTTCCAGATGGCCACCGCCCTGCTCGCCGCCGGCGACCGCACCGACGCCAACGACGCGCTCACGTACATCCTCGACTACGAGGAGACCGCCAGTGGCTACGTGAAGCAGAACTCCTGGCTCAACGGCACCCAGGTCTGGGGCGGCACCCAGCTCGACCAGGTCGCCTTCCCCGCCATCCTGGCCTACCAGTTGGGCCGAACCGACGCGGCCACCTGGGCGAAGGTGAAGAGCCTCGCCGACTACCTGGTCGCCAACGGGCCGAAGACCGGCCAGGAGCGCTGGGAGGAGAACGGCGGCTACTCGCCCTCCACCATGGCCGCCGAGATCGCCGGCCTGGTCTGCGCCGCCAGCCTCGCCACCGCCAACGGCGACTCCGCCGACGCGACCGGCTACCTGAACGCCGCGGACGGGTTCCAGGCCGCCGTCGACGCCGACACGTACACCACCTCCGGCCCGATCGGGAACGGCTCGTACTACGTCCGGATCACTCCGAACGGCAACCCGAACGCCGCTGACACCGTCAACATCTCCAACGGCGGCGGCAGTTGGGATCAGCGTGCGATCGTGGACCAGGGCTTCCTGGAGCTGAGCCGGCTCGGCGTGAAGCCGGCGGGCTCCACGCAGCTCACCAACTCGCTGGCGGCCGTGGACTCGACCATCAGGACCGTGATCCCGGGATACGGCACGTACTTCGGCCGCTACAACCACGACGGCTACGGCGAGACGGCGACCGGTGCCGACTACACCGGCGCCGGCGTCGGCCGCCCGTGGCCGGTGCTCTCCGGGGAGCGCGGCGAGTACGACGTCCAGATCGGCAACACCGCGGACGCCACCGCCATGCTCAGCAGCATGGCCAACGCCGCCAACGCCGGCTACCAGATCTCCGAGCAGATCTGGCCCACCGCCTCCGCCGACGGCTTCACCCAGGGCCAGCCCGACAACTCCTCCACCCCGCTGATGTGGGCGATGGCCCAGTACGTCCGGCTCGCGATCGACATCTCGGCCGGCCGGACGGTCGAGACCCCGGCCGTCGTGGCCCAGCGCTACGCCAGCGGCGGCAGCGGGGGCGGGGGCGGCGGGGGCACCGTCACCGAGAAGGTCACGGTGACCGTCCCGGTGAACACCGACGCCTCCGGCCGGACCGTCTACCTCGACGGCAACCTGTCGGCGCTCGGCGAGGGCCAGTCCGACTGGGCGGCCAACGGCATCGCCATGACCAGGGTGGACGCGACGCACTGGACCGCCACCGTCAAGGCCGCCGCCAACGCCACCCTCTCCTACAAGTACGACCTGGGCGGCAACTGGAACGACGCGGAGGAGAGCACCGCCTGCGGCAGCATCGGCAACCGCTCGATGCCGGTGAACGGCAGCAGCGTCACCGACACGGTCGGGAACTGGCAGGGGCCCGGCACCTGCGGCTCGGCGGCGGCGGTCGTCACGGTGACGGTCCCCGCCGGCACCCCGAGCGCCGACACCGTCTACCTGTCCGGCGACTTCAGCGCGCTGGGCACCGGGATGCCGTCGGGCAACGACTGGAACGCGGCCCTCTACCCGATGACGAAGGTGGACGCGACGCACTGGGCGCTGACCGTCACCAGCGCCCCGGGCGCCACGCTCCAGTACAAGTACACGCTGGGGTCCTGGAGCAGCGTCGAGGAGAGCGGCAGCTGCGGCTACCTCGGCAACCGCACGTTCGCCTTCCAGGGCGCCGGCAGCAGCTACCCGGCCGGTGACACCGTCAGCGCCTGGCAGGGCGTCAACGGCTGCTGACCCCTGGCCTGTTGGCGTCGGCCATGCCATAGCCGTTCCCTGCGACCGTCCCGGATGGTCGCAGGGAACGGCTATGGCACAGTTGCAAAGGACTGCACATATAAGTACATGTCAAGTTAACCCGATGACACCTTTCCGCGATTCTACGCGCGTGGTGTTCTTCTCCCCGAGAGACGGCAGTCGCCTGACGCACAGCCACTTCACAGGGAGAGAACCATGCTCGGCAGCTCCATACGACGCGCAGCCATCGCCGTCACCGCCTGCGCGGCGGCCCTCGCCGTCGGCGTGCCGGCCCACGCCACCGGCACCTACTCGGCCTTCGCCTTCTCGCTCGGCAAGAGCCAGCCGACGATCTACAACTTCATCAACTCCGCGACCAAGTCGCTCGACATGACCATGTACGAGCTCAACGACACCACCGCGGTCAACGACCTGGTGAAGCTGAAGCAGTCCGGCGTCACCGTCCGGGTGATCCTGGACGGCCGAGAGACCTCGGTCAACAACTCGGCCTACAACACCCTCACCAACGCCGGTGTGGGCGTGGTCTGGTCGTCCTCCCAGTACGTCTACACCCACCAGAAGACCATCACCGTGGACGGCCGCGAGTCGCTCGTGCTCAGCGGCAACCTCACCGCGAAGTACTACCCGACCGGCCGTGACTACGGGGTCTTCGACAACGACACCAACGACGTCAACGCGATCGAGCAGGTCTTCGACGCCGACTACACCGGCTCGTCGGTCACCCCGAGCGACGGTGACAACCTGCTCTGGTCCCCCACCGACGCGCGCGACCGGCTGCTCTCCGTCATCAACGGCGCGACCACCACGCTGGACGTCGAGGAGGAGGAGTTCAGCGACCCGGCCGTGGTCGATGCGATCGCCGCCCAGGCGCAGAACGGCGTCACCGTGCGCGTGGTGGTCGAGAACCCGTCCTCCTACAGCTCGGAGATCTCGGAGATCGAGAACGCCGGTGGCACCGTGGTCGGTTACTCCTCCTCGACCGGCTTCTACATCCACGCCAAGGCGATCGTGGCCGACTACGGCCTGCCGACCGCCGCGGTCGAGGTCGGCTCGATGAACGTGACCACCAACTCCCTCGACAACAACCGCGAGTTGGGGATCATCCTGACCGACACCGGGGTCGAGTCGGTCGTCGAGAACGCCTTCAGCAGCGACTACGCGGGCGGCACCGCGGCCTGACGCCGCAGGAGTTGACCGCTAGGCCCTCTCTTTCGGATCTTGCCGGGCGCGCGACGCCGGGCATCCCTCCCCCAGCCTCCGGCCGGGAGGTGCCCCCACGGACGCACCGGCGAATCATCCAAGTACGACCCAGTACGAGGACGATCCGCCGGCACGCCCAGCCGGGCGCCCAACGACGCGCGCTGATCCGACAAGATCCGAAAGAGAGGGCCTGGACCGCGCCCGGGATCACCACGTCCCGTGCGCGGTCCTGTTGTTGGTGGAACAGGGCGCTGCGGCGCCGGCGGCTACGACCGGGGCCGGCCGGCCCCGGTCGTCGGGCAGGCGCAGCCGACGGCGGATGTGCGAGGGCATCAGGAGGGCCTGGTCGGTCAGGATCTCCAGGAAAGCGGCGGCGACCGGGTCGGGGCCGGTGCGGGTGTAGGCGGTGAGTCGGCGGCGGACCGGCGGCTCCGGGCGCAGCAGCGCACCGGCGAAGTGCGGCGGGATGGTGTTCGCGGGGACGAGGGTGGGGCCGAGTCCGGCCGCGGCGTAGTTGGCGGCGGCCGGGGCCTGTTCGGTCCGCACCGCGGTCCTGGGGTGGAAACCGGCGCCGGCGCACGCCTGGTCGAGGATGTCGGCGAGCCCGCTGTCGGGCGTGAAGTGCACCCACTCGCGATCCGCGAGGTCGGCCAGCCGGACCGTCGGCGTCCGGTCGGCCAAGGCGACAGGGTCGTCGGTGTGGGTGACGACCAGGAACTCCTCGGTGCCGATGTACCGGGTCGGGCCCTCCCAGTCGGTGGGCGGTGGCCCGAGCGCTATGTCGGCCTGACCGGCGGCCATCGCCGCGGTCAGGTCCTCGGCACGACGGTGTTCGAAGAGCCGGACCCGGACGCCCGGGTGGCGCTCCCGCCAGATCCCGAGCGCGGTGGGGAGCACGCCGAAGCTGATCGAGTAGAGCGTGGCGAGGTGGAGTTCCCCGGTGGCGACGCCGGCGGCACGACGGGCGGCCGTGGTGGCGCGCTCGGCATCGGCGAGGGCAGCGCGGGCGTGCGGGAGCATCGCGCGCCCCGCCGGGGTGAGCCGCACCGCGCGCGGCAGGCGCTCCAGCAGCGGACCGCCGACCTCCCGTTCCAGGGCCTGGAACTGGTGGGAGAGGCCGGGCTGGGTGATCCGCAGGCTCTCGGCGGCGCGGGTGAAGGAGCCCTCGTCCACGATCGCCACGAGGTACTCGAGCTGTCTCAGCGTTGCCATGCGCCCAGCATATGGGTTTGATAGAAACGATTCCTTGGACTGATGGATACCGCTTCTCGCAGGATGGGGCCATGCCTCGCGGCGGGGACCGACCGGCCCGCGCCGCCTCGTCCCGCGCCGCTTCGTCCCGCCGGCATCGTCCAGGAACCAAGGAGTCACCACCATGTCCGACAAGCCGAAGACCACCGTGCTCGCCACCTTCGCGGCCGCCCCGCACGCCACCGAGGAGGACTTCGCGAAGGTCATCGACGCCGAGCTGGCCCGCGCCAAGGAGCTGGTCGAGGCCGGTGCGATCGTGCACGGCTACCACCGCACCGACCTGGTGGGCGCGGCGCTGATCGTGGACGCCGAGACGGTCGAGGCCGCCCGCGAGATCCTCGCGACGCTGCCAGCGGTCGCGGCCGGCCTGGTCGAGACCGAGTCGATCATGCCACTCATCCCGCTCCAGCTGCCGCAGGGCTGACCCACCATCGTGGAGTCGGGTACGGGTACGGCGCCGTTCCCCCGGCCGCACCCGTGCCCGACTCCGCACCCCGGCGTCCGGAGCAGTCACCATGACCGACCCATCCAATCCCCCTCCCCCGCGGCCGCCGGTCCTCGACCCGGCCGCGCAGGCGCTGGCCGACCAGGCCTCGGCCGGGCCCGATCCGAGCCGGCTGCCGCTCGCCGAGCTCCGCGCCCGGCTGGACCGGGCCCAGTCGGGTCCGGTTGCTCGGCCCGAGGCCCGGATCGAGGACCTGACCGTGCCCGGTGGCCCGACCGGCACGGTCCGGGTCCGGATCGTCCGCCCTCCCGCGCCGACGGCCAGAGCCAAGGCCAAGGCCGACGCCGCATCGAGGGCAGAGCTGCTGCCGGTACTGCTGCACCTGCACGGCGGCGGCTGGGTTGCGGGCAGCACCACCAGCCACGACCGCCTGCTGCGCGAGCTCGCGGTGCAGGTCGGCACGGCCGAGGCCGACGTGCTGCGCGACGAGGGCGAGGCGTACGCCGCGAAGCTGCGCGCCGCGGGCGTGCCGGTGACCGCCGTGCGGTACCTGGGCACCGTGCACGCCTTCGTCGTCCTGGACGCGCTGCGCGACACCCCCGCCGCCCGCGCCGCCACCGCCCGGATCACCGCGTTCCTGCGGGACGCCCTGCACGCACGACAGGAGCCCTCTTGACCACCCGCTCGACCACCCGCGAGCCCGCAACCACCCGCGATCCCGCACGGACCGCCCGCGACAGCGCGCCGCCGCTGACCGTGGGCAACATCGCGCTCTCCTTCCACCGCGCCACCGCGGCCGTCGTCCGGCGCGTACTGGAGGCCCACGGCCACCGGGTCACCGGCATCGAGGCACGGCACGAACAGCTCTTCCGCCTGCAGGCCGGCGGCGAGGTGGACGTGCTCGTCTCCGCCTGGCTGCCCTCCAGCCACGACGCCTACCTCGCCGAATACCGCACGCAGGTACGGGTGCTGGCACCGCACTACGAGCCGTACTGCCTCTGGGCCGTGCCGCCGTACGTCCCGCTCGAAGCGGTCGGCGAGGTCGCCGACCTCGCCCGGCCCGAGGTGGCGGCGCGGATGACCCGCGCGATCGACGGCATCAACCCCGGTGCGGGCATCAGCCGCTTCTCCGCGCGGATGGTGACCGAGTACGGCCTCGACCGCGCGGGCTACACCTTCACCCCCGGCACCGAGCCCGGCTTCATCGCCCGCGTCGAGCGGGGGATCGCCGAGCGGGAGTGGTTCGTCGTCCCGCTCTGGCGCCCGCAGTACCTCAACCGCCTTCACGGCCTGCGGGCGATCGCCGAGCCCAAGGGGCTGCTGGGCACGGTCGACGCGGCCGGCCCGGTCGTCCGGCGTGACGCGCTGGACCGGATCCGTCCCGAGGCGCTGGCCCGGCTCGACACGCTGAACCTCGGGAACGAGGGCGTTGAGGAGCTGGACGCCATGATCAACGCTGACGGCCTGACCCCGTTGCAGGCCGCCGACCGCTACCTGGCGGGCCGCCCGAACCTGCTTGCGTGACACCGTCCCCGCTACCGTTCCATGAGGAGATCCCCATGAGCACGAACCACAGCAGCACGACCATGCGTGCTGTCGCCTACCGCAAGAGCCTGCCGATCGACGACCCGCAGAGCCTGCTGGACCTCGAACTGCCGGTGCCGCAGCCCGGCCCGCGCGACCTGCTCGTCCGGGTCGCGGCCATCGCCGTCAACCCGGTGGACTACAAGGTCCGCCAGAACGCCGACCCGAGCGACGAGCCCCGGGTGCTCGGCTGGGACGCGGCCGGGACGGTGGTCGCGGTCGGCACGGAGGTCGAACTCTTCTCGGTCGGTGATCAGGTCTACTACGCGGGCGCGCTGGACCGGCCCGGCGCGAACTCCGAGTTCCACACCGTGGACGAGCGGCTGGTCGGCCACAAGCCGGCCACTCTCTCCTTCACCGAGGCGGCGGCGCTGCCGCTGACCGCGCTCACCGCCTGGGAGGGCCTCTTCGACCGGATGGGCCTGCGTAACGGCGCGTTCGAGCGCAACGGCACGCTGCTGGTGACCGCCGCCGCAGGCGGCGTCGGCTCGATCGCCACCCAACTCGCCCGAGCGCTCACCGGGTTGACCGTGATCGGCACCGCCTCGCGGCCGGAGACCGTCGCCTTCGCGCGGCGGATGGGTGCCGAGCACGTGATCGACCACCGGCAGCCGCTCGTCGAGCAGTTGGCGGCGGTGGCACCGGGCGGCGTGGACTACGTCTTCGGCACGGCAGGCACCGACCGGAACCTCCCGGCCTACGCCGAGGCGCTGAACGCCTTCGGTCAGATCGTCGCGATCGACGACTTCGACTCGCTCGACATCGGCGTACTGAAGGCCAAGAGCGCCTCCTTCCACTGGGAGTTCATGTTCACCCGCTCGATGTTCCGGACCGCGGACCAGGCTATGCAGCACCGCATCCTCACCCAGGTCGGGCGGCTCGTGGACGCCGGCCGGCTGACCACCACCGCCACCCGGGACCTCGGCCCGGTCAACGCCGCCAACCTCCGCGAGGCGCACCGGATCCTGGAATCCGGCACGGCCATCGGCAAGATCACCCTCACCGGCTTCTGAGCGCCATCGCACCGCACCGCACCGCCCTGTTACCCGGCCGCCCGGAGCCCACGCTCCGGACGGCCGGGCAACAGGGCTGTCCGCCGGTCATTCGCCGGTCAGCCGACGACCGACGGGCTGGTGCCGGTGCCGGCCATGCCCAGGCCGGTGGGAAGGTTGCCGACCACCGGCTCGTAGAAAGCCAGTTGGAAGCCGGTCGTCTGGTAGGCAAGTCGGAAGGCAGCCCCCTCGCCGCTGATGCTCGGGCTGCTGTTGCCGACCGACGCGGGGCCGACGCCGTTGAACGATCCGGCGTAGCCGATCAGGCCGTTGCTCTGCTCGTAGGCCATCAGCATGCCCTTGGCCAGGAGAGCGATGCTCGGGCTGGTCCCACCGGCCAGCTGGATCCCCTGGTCGCTCGCGGCCACCTCCGAAGTCCCGACCCAGAGATGGCCGTTGGACCCCTGGAAGTCGTAGCTGTAGCTGTTCTCCGCGGTACTGCAGATGGCCGGGTTGGTACCGCCCCTGACGGCGGGGCCGGTGACGGCGCTGCCGGCCGGGCCGGTGAAGGCCAGTTGCCCCGTGTTGGCGACGTAGGCGATCTCGAATCCGCCACCGCTCAGCGCGGCGATGCCCGGCGTCGAGCTGCCGACCATCTGCAGGCCCAGATCCCGCACGCCCACCGCCGGGGTGAAGGTCAGCAGGTGTCCGTTGGAGCCCTCGAAGGCGACTTCCAGCGTGCCGTTCGCGTTGACCGCCAGGCTCGGGCTGCTGCCGCCGGCGAGTGCGAATCCGGTGTTGTAGTCGTAGTCCGTGCCGACGATCACCAGCGTCTTGTACGCCGTCATGATCGCCTCCTCCCAGCCGCCATCCGGCAGGACGGCCAGGCTGGGGCTGGTGTTGCGCAGGATCGTCTGGCCGATGTAACCGGTGCCGCCGGGCGTCCAGTTGTAGACCATCTGGTTCTTCGGGATGCCACCCTGGACGGCCGCCATCTCGGTGCCGGCCACGTCGGCGCCGGAGCCGTTGGAGACGCCGAAGCCGGAGCCGTTCGCGCTGAGCGCGGTGGGCGCGGCGACGATGCCGGACGAGTTGGTCAGACTGACCGCACTCGCGGCAGCCGGCACCGCCGCGTTGTCGAACGCCACCGCGCTGAAGCCGTTGTAGCCGAAGTCCGCCAGCGTCGCCCCTGCGGCGGTGCCCGCGCTCACCATGACCTCGGCGCTGTCGTCCAACAGGGCGGCGGACACGGCGTAGTCGTCGGTCCAGGCCTGGGTCACGTCGGTGACTCCCACCTGGTACCGGCCGGCCGAGATCAGCGAGACGGAGACCTCGATGTCGTCCTCGGGGATCACACTGCCGAAGGTGACCTTGACGTTGCCCGGCAGCGTGTAGAAGCCGTAGTAGTGCGCGTTCCCGCCGCTGCAGTCGACCTGCGTGCCGACCTGCACGGCGTTCGGGTCGTTCGACCCGGGGCCGTCCAGACCGGCCCAGAGGGCCACCGAGCCGTCGGAGCCGCAGTAGACCCAGGGCTGCACAAAGGACGCCTGCGCCTCGGTGGCGGTGCCCGAGCTGCCGGTCAGCTGGTAGCCGGCCGAGGTGCTGCTGTTGATGCCGTGCGGACGCAGCTCGGTGTGCCGGGGCGCGAGGTGGCGCGGTAACGCGCTCGCGGCGGCGGCGCCGCCGAAGAAGGTGCCCAACACCAGCACCAGGGTGGCGAACAGACGAAATGGGCGCACAGGGTGCTCCTCATCGTGAAGACCAGGGGTGCGCGACGGAGAGTTCCACACACCGCGCCCATCCGTACCCTCCCCATGCTCTCGGGAACCTCCGCATGATTCACCAATCCTGCTGCTGTTCGGTTCAGTTGACGATGCATCAGATACCGGTGGCCGGGGATTCCATCAGCCCGCCGCGGTAGGCGATGGCGACCGCCTGGGCGCGGTCGCGGGCCTCGGTCTTGGCCAGCACCCGCTTGATGTGCGTCTTCACGGTGGATTCGGCGAGGAAGAGCAGCTCGGCGATCTCCGCGTTGGACAGCCCCTCGGCGGCCAGCCGGAGCACCTCGCGCTCGCGCAGCGTGAGCCGGGCCAGGCCCGGTTCGGCCGGGCCTTGGTGCTGGCGGTGGCCCTGTGACGGGCCCTGGTGCTGGGAGACGACCTGGGCGAGCAGATCGCGGGTGACCGCGGGGTCCAGCAGCGCTTCTCCGGCGGCGAGGGTCCGGATCGCGTCGATCAGGCGCTCCGGCGAGGCGCGCTTGAGCAGGAAACCGGCCGCACCGGCGCGCAACGCACCCCACACGTAGTCGTCGTGGTGGAACGTCGTCAGCACCAGGACGCGCGTCGGCAGGCCTGCGGCGGCGATCCGGCGGGTCGCCTCGACGCCGTCGATGCCGGGCATCCGGACGTCCATCAGGACGACGTCCGGCACCACGGCGCGGCACAGCTCGACCGCCTGCAGGCCGTCGGCGGCCTGGCCCACCACGTCGAGGCCGTCCTCGCTGCCGAGCACGAGGGCGAGCCCGGCCCGCAGCAGATCGTCGTCATCGGCGATCACGACCCGGATCACCGCGGGATCGGGAGCCGGACGCGCAGGCAGAAGCCGCCGCGGTCGCCCCCTTCACCCCCGTCGTGCTCGACGGTGCCGCCGAACATGGCGACCCGTTCGGCGATCCCCAGCAGCCCCCGGCCCGGCAGGTACCCGTCGGCGGCGCCTCGTCCGTCGTCGCGGACCTCGATGTCGAGCACTTCTCCGCTCGCCCGGACCGTGACCTCGGCGGCGCCGGCCCGGCCGTGCTTCACGGTGTTGGTCAGGGCCTCCTGGACGATCCGGTAGGCGGACAGGTCGATGCTGCGCGGCAGCCGGCCGGCGGCGGGGTCGATCCGGGCGGTGACCCGGACGCCGGCCTGCGCCATCGGGCCGGTCAGCCGGGAGAGCTCGCCGAGCCCGGGCAGCGGACCCGGCGGGCCGGGTAGGTCGAGCGACACGGGCGGCTCGGCCGCAGGCGGCGGCGCGGTCGGGGCCGTGGCCGTGGCCGGCATCACTGGTGGGGCGATGGGCGAGGTCGGATCATCATGGCGCAGCAGGCCCAGCACCCGGTCCAGTTCGTCGAGTGCCTCGCGGCCGGTGCGCTCCAGGCCGGTGAGCAGCTCACGGGTCTGCGCCACCTCGCGGCTCTGCGCCTGGTCCCGGCCGAGCACCCGGCGGGCCGCGCCGGCCTGGACCAGCATCAGCGTGAGCGTGTGGCCGACCAGGTCGTGCAGCTCCCGCGCGATCCGGGCCCGCTCCTCGGCGGCGACGCGCTGGCGCAGCAGCAGGCGCGCGGTCTCCCGCTCCTCCTGCCGCCGCGCGCTCGTGTACCCGAGGGCCCAGGCGAGCAGCCAGACGAAGACGGCCCCGCCGGGGATCGCCGGGTAGCTGCGGGTGGCACCGGTGAAATAGGCGACCATGCCGAGCAGCACGATGACCGGGCCCAGCCGTGCGCGGTCCCGCGTGCCGTACAGGCCCAGCGAGTACAGACCGATCAGGTTCGCGTACGGCGAGACCGGGCTGGGCAGGACGGCCAGCGCCTCGGCCGACATCGCGGCGGAGCCGACCAGGTACGCCGCCAGCGGTGCCGTGCGCCGCACGGCGAGCGCACCGGCGATGACGGCGCTCAGCACCAGGGCGGGCGCCAGCCGGCCACCGATCTGCGCCGCCGCACCGATCCGCTCGGTGACCATCGCGACCAGGAACACGCCGGCCAGCGCACGGTCGATGACCACCGCACTCGGCCGGATGCCCCACGGCGGGCGCCATCGGACGTCGAGGCCGGGCAGCGCGCGCCGGTACCAGGCAGACGCAGCGGCAGCAGCGGAGGCGGGGACGGGTGCGGGCGTTCGGGTCGGGGACACGTTCACGTCCGCACGCTAGTCAGCCCGCGGGCACCACCGCATCACCCCGCAGGGGTACGACACCCGGACCCCTGCGGGGGTAAGGCACGCTCCCGGCCACCCGCTACCCCAGCCGCTACCCCACCGGGGGGACGGCGGACGCCCCCGTCCGGTGGACGCGGCACGGCGCCGCCGCTTCGTACCGTCCTCGGCATGAACTCATCGTCTGTCACGCCCACATGGCACTCCCGGATACGCCGGTCAGCGTGGGTCTCGATGACCGTCCTGGCCATCGGGACGGCGCTGGTCGCCGCCCGCTACTTCACCCTCGACCCCGCGACCTTCCTCAGCCGGCAGCGCGCGGTCTACCTCACCGAACTCACCCCGCTGCTGCTCCACGTGGGCGGCGGCATCCTGGCGCTGACCCTGGGGCCGTGGCAGTTCCTGCCCCGGCTGCGCAGCCGGCATCCGACCGCGCACCGGCTCATCGGCCGCGGCTACCTGCTGGGTGTGCTCGCGACCGGCGTCGGGGGCCTGGCGCTGGCGCCGAGGGGGCTGGCCGGTCCGATCGCGCCGCTCGGGTTCGCGATGCTCGCCGTGCTCCTGCTCGCGACGTCCACGGCGGCGTTCGTCACGATCCGGCGCGGCGCGGTGGCCCGGCACCGGTGCTGGATGATCAGGTCCTACGCGCTGATCTTCGCCGCGGTGACGTTCCGGCTCTGGCTGACGGTCCTCTCCGGAGCCGGCATCCCGTTCGAGCAGGCGTACCAGAGCGGCGCCTGGACCTCCTGGCTGATCGACCTGCTGGTGGCCGAGCAGCTCATCGTCCGGATCGGTCGGCGGCGCCCGAGCTGAAACGAACGAGTCGGCCCGCCCCACGCGAACGCGGGACGGGCCGACCGTCGGGACCGGATGACCGGCGTCAAACCGCCGGGATCAGGCCGCCGGCGCCGGGTAGGTCGGGTACTCGACCCCCGAGACGTACTGGACGACCCGGATGACCTGGCAGGAGTAGCCGAACTCGTTGTCGTACCACAGGTAGAGGATCGCGTTGTCGCCATCGACCTTGGTGGCACCGGCATCGACGATCGACGCGTGGCGCGAGCCGATGAAGTCGCTGGAGACCGCGTCGGGAGCGCTGATGAAGTCGATCTGGCGCTTCAGCGGCGAGGTCAGCGACACGTTGCGGAGGTAGTCGAGGACCTCCTCGCGGTTCGTCTCGCGGGCGAGCTGCAGGTTCAGGATCGCGATCGAGACGTCCGGCACCGGCACCCGGATCGAGCTGCCGGTGATCGGCGCCTTCAGCGAGGGCAGCGCCTTTGCGACGGCCGAGGCGGCGCCGGTCTCGGTGATGACCATGTTCAGCGCCGCCGAACGGCCACGGCGGTCGGAGCTGTGGTAGTTGTCCAGCAGGTTCTGGTCGTTGGTGTACGAGTGGACGGTCTCCACGTGGCCGCGCAGCACGCCGTACTCGTCCGCCATCGCCTTCAGCGGCGGGACGATCGCGTTGGTGGTGCAGGAGGCGCAGGACAGGATCTGCTCGTCCGGCTTGATCGTGTCGTGGTTCACACCGTGCACGATGTTGGGGACGTCGCCCTTGCCGGGCGCGGTCAGCACCACCTTGGCGATACCGGGCTGCAGGTGCTTCGACAGGCCCTCGCGGTCGCGCCAGCGGCCGGTGTTGTCGATCAGGATGGCGTCGTTGATCCCGTACGCCGTGTAGTCCACCGTGGTCGGGTCATCGGAGTAGATGACGGTGATCTCGTGACCATTGGCGATGATCTTGTTGTTCGCCTCGTCAACGGTGATCGTGCCGTTGAACTGGCCGTGGATCGAGTCGCGCCGCAGCAGCGAGGCGCGCTTGACGATGTCCTCGCCACCGCTGTTGCGCACGACGATGGCGCGCAGCCGCAGGCCGTTGCCCGAGCCGGCCTTCTCGATGAGCAGGCGGGCGAGCAGGCGGCCGATCCGGCCGAAGCCGTACAGCACGACGTCGCGGGCCTCGCGACGCTCCAGCTTGTTGGCGCCGGTGGCGCCGATGACCGCCCCTGCGGTGAACTCCTCGACCGAGAGGCCGCGGCCGTCGGTCTTGTACGTGGCGGCGAGCATGCCGATGTCGATCTGCGAGGGGCCGAGATCGAGCGTGGTGAGCGCCTGCAGGAACGGCAGGGTCTCGGTGACCGAGAGCTCCTCACCGGCGATCTGGCGGGCGAACCGATGAGTCTTGAGGATGCTGACCACCGACTTGTTCACCAGGGAGCGGCTGTGCAGCAGGACGGTGACGTCCCTCTCCCGGTGCAGTCGGCCGATGATCGGAATCATCGACTCCGCGATCTCCTCGCGGTTCATCCAGTTAGTGAACACGTCCTCATTGACAGTCACAAGTTCATCTTTCGAGCTGGTCGAGCTAGGGGCGATAGGCACATCTTAGCTTTCGGCCATCCCGGACCTTCAGTCGCCCCTGTGCGTTCGCTGAGTGATCACCGCAGGTGGGAGTCGCGAGGCCGGCTCGCCACGCCGTGCCGCCACGATCGACGGGTGCAGGAACCTTGTCGTGGGTGGGGCGGGCTGACAGGATCTGCTTCATGATCGCCGGGCACTCGAACGCAGGAGTCGCAGCCACGGACCCCTGGTGGCTACCGGGTGTCCGTCCGGCGGAACTGCCCTGCGCACAAAGGCCGCGGTGGGCCGAGTTCGCCGAGTCCGCCATGGCGTCGGCGCGTTCGGGACCGGAGCTGTCGGACCAGGCGTTTCCGGGGACGACCGGCTTCGCGGCGGTGCTCGCGCCGTTCGCCCGGCTGGCCGCCGAGAACCTGGCAACCTCCCTGCCGGACAGCCTGGTTGACCTGCCGGCCATTCGCGCGGCGCTGGTCGGGGAGCTGGCCGCGACACTGGGGCGACAGGCCGCCAGGACGCTGGTCCTCGAACTCGGCGTCGCTCGCGTGACCGGCCGACTCACCGGCGGCACACCGTCGGAACGCTTTCGCGGCTTCCTCCCGGCGGTCGGTTCCCGGGAGGGGCTGACCACGCTGTTCGGCGAGTACCCGGTCCTCGCCCGGCTGCTCGCACAGACCTGCCGGTTCGCCGCAGCCGCGCTCGCGGAACTCCTCGACCGGCTGGCCGCGGACCGGGCCGACATCGTCGCCACGCTGCTGTCCGGAACCGATCCCGGGCGACTGGTGCGGGTGCAGCGCAGCCTCGGCGACGGGCACCGGCGCGGGCGCAGCGTCGCGGTGCTGCACTTCGCCGACGGCTCCCGCGTGGTCTACAAGCCGCGATCACTGAGCGCGCACGGACATGTCGGCGACGTGGTCGCCTGGTTCAACGCCCAGCCGGGCACACCGGGGCTGCGACTTCCCGCGCTGCTGGAACGGGAGGGGTACGGCTGGGTCGAGTTCGTCGGCCGCCGCCCGTGCACCACGAAGGCGGAGCTGAACCGGTTCTACCTGCGCCAGGGCGCCTGGCTCGCGCTGCTGTACGCGCTGGACGGCACCGACCTGCACCTCGAGAACCTGATCGCCTGCGGCGACGAGCCGGTCCTGGTCGACCTGGAGACCGTGTTCCACCCGAGTGTGCCCGCCGAGCCGCAGGAGGATCCGGCGGCGCGCGCACTGGAGGCCTCGGTATACCGCACCGGCCTGCTGCCGCACCTGCTGCTCGGCGACGAGAACGCGGTCGACGTCTCCGGCCTGGGCGGCGACGCCGGACACCGCTCGCCGGTGGATGGCGTCTCCTGGGAGGGAGCCGGCACGGACGAGATGAGACTGGTGCGCCGGGCCGGGGAGACGGCCGCCGCCGCGAACCGGCCCAGGCTCGGCGGCGCCGATGCCGACCCGGCCGACCACCTCGAAGCGCTGGTCGCGGGCCTGCACGCCGGCTACCGCGCGATCCAGGCCGGACGAGGCCAACTCCTCGGACCCGACGGCCTGTTGAAACGGTTTGCCGAGGACGAGGTCCGGGTGGTGGCCCGCGCCACCCAGGCCTACACGACACTGCTCGACGAGTCGACCCACCCCGACGTGCTGCGCGACGCGGCGGACCGGGACGAACTTCTCGGCCTGCTCGGCACGGACGCGCTCGAAGCCGCCGGCTGGCCCGGACTGCTCGCCGAGGAGATCGCCGAACTGGGCGACGGCGACGTGCCGTTGTTCACCACCCGCGCCGACTCGGTGGACCTGTGGAGCGGCACCGGGCGCCGGATACCCGGCGTGCTCGACCGGCCGGGGCTGGACCGGGTCGCCGAGCGGATCCGGGCGATGGGCCCGGCCGATCTCGACGACCAGGAGTGGGTGCTGCGCGCCGCGATGGCGAGCAGGTCCACCACACCTGCCCACGGGGGCGACGCCCCACGGCCGCCCGCGCCCGCTCCGTCATCGCCTCCCCCGGCCGGGGCCGGGGGCGCGGCCGTCCCGGATCCGGAACGCCTGCTCGCCGCCGCCCGCCGGATCGGCGACGGCCTGCTCGCCCGGGCCCGGCGGAACGGCACCGGGACCAACTGGCTCGGGCTGGAACTCCTCGCGGACCGGTACTGGCGGGTCAGGCCGGCCGGCGCCGACCTGGGCAACGGGTATCCGGGCGTGGCCCTCTTCCTCGCGCAACTGGCCGCCGTCACGGGCGAGGAGCGCTACGCACAGGCGGCCCGCGACGCGCTCCGGCTGCTCCCAGCGCTACTGGAGCAGCTCGCGCAACGCCCCGAGGACCTCGGCGCAGTGGGTTCCGGCGGCTTCGCCGGCCTGGGCGGAATCGCCTACGCCCTCACCCAGGTCGGCGCCGCGTTGGACGACGCCGAGATCCGCGGCTTGATCGGACCGGCGGTGCTGCTCACCACCGCCGCGGCGAAGGCCGAGCAGGTGCCCGGGGTCCTCGACGGCACCGCCGGCGGTCTCGCGGCGCTGCTCGCCGTGCACGCGGCGACCGGCCTGGCCGACGCCTGGACGGGAGCGCGGACGTGTGCGGACCGGCTCGCCGCACAGCCACTGCCCACCACGCCGGGCTTCGGCACCGGGGCGGCGGGAGTCGGCTGGGCACTCCTGAGGTTCGCGACGGCCGGCGGCGGCGCCGCATACCGCCGAGCGGGGCTGGCCGCACTCGATGCGGCGGCCGGCTCGATGCCGGCGGCGGCACGGGCATACCCGTCCTGGTGCTCCGGGACGCCGGGCATCGCGCTGGCGGTGGCCGACAGCGGCTCGACGCCGCTGCCCGCAGCGCTCACCGCAAGCACCGCCCACACGCTCCGCTCGCTCTCCTCGCGCGATCCGCTGACCGACCAGAGCCTGTGCCACGGCGAGCTGGGCGTCCTCGAACTGCTCGCGATCACCGGCGAGCACCGCCTGCGCGAGCGCCGCACGGCCGCGCTCGCGGCGGCGATCGAACGCGACGGACCGCGCTGCGGCACGCCGGGCGGGCTGGCCGCTCCGGCCCTGCTGACCGGGCTCGCGGGAATCGGGCATGGCCTGCTACGGGCCGCCTTCCCCGAGCGGACTCCTTCGGCCCTGCTGCTGCAGCCGCCGAGTACGGCCCGGCGGTCTCCCCCGACGCCGTGATCCCCAGGCAAGACCCCCACGAAAGACGCCGCGAAAGGAAGTCCGACCCCATGGACAACACCGACCTGGTCCTCCAGTGGAAGCAGCCCGGCGCCCGCAAGGGTGGCAAGGGTGAGCCGCTCGACCACCCCGCCGGCGAGATCCGGCTCCGGACGGCGGGCGCGCTCGGCCGTCGGTCCGGCCTGCTCGCCGGCCCCGGCACCCTCCGGCTCTCCCAGGAGTGGGACACGATGTCCTTCACCAGGGCGTAGTACGGCGCGGGAGCGGGAGCGCCCGGCACAGGGGCGCTCCCGCTGCCACGCCCACTCCCACTCCCACGCCCGCTGCCACGCCCGTGACGGGAAGAGCCGGCAGAGTCGATCTTCCCTCTACCAAATCTTCACACCGGCCAGTAGCCTGCGGGTATGCGCACCACCTCGCTGGTCACCGTCGGCCGGGACGCCGAACTCGACCTGCTCCACAGCACGCTGACGGGCCTTCGGTCGCGGACGGGCCGGGCCGTCTTCCTGCTCGGCGAAGCCGGGATCGGCAAGTCCCGGCTGCTCGACGACTGCACGACGCAGGCCGCGCGGCTGGGCCTGCCGGTGCTGCGCGGCCGCGGCAGCCCGACCAGCGCGGGCACCCCGTTCCGGCCCCTGATCGAGGCGCTGGCCTCGCAGTTCCGCACCGCCGGAGCGCCGCAGGACCCGGAACTCGCGCCGTACCGCCCGACGCTGGCCCGGCTGGTGCCGGAATGGCGGCACGGCACCGCCGCCGGCTCCGCCGACGAGAGCGTGGTGGAACTCGCCGAAGCGCTGCTGCGCCTGCTCGCCGTGCTCGGCCGGGAGGCCGGCGTGCTGCTCGCGCTGGAGGACCTGCACGACGCCGACAGCGAGACGCTCGCCGTCATCGAGTACCTGATCGACAACGTCGCCGGGCTGCCGGTGCTGGTGCTCGCCACGCTGCGCCCCGGCGCCGGGGCCGCACTGGACGTCGCCCAGGAGGCCGACCGGCGCCGATCGGCCACCGTGCGCGCACTGCCCGCACTCACCGCCTCGGACGTCGGCGCGATCGCCGCAGCCTGCCTGGGCGTCGGTGTGGACGAGGTGCCCGCACCGGTGACCGCCCGACTGACCCGGGGCAGCGACGGAAACCCCTACCTCGTCGAGGAGCTACTCGCCGAGATGGTCCGCTCCGGGGCACTGTGCCCGGTGGACGGCGGGTGGCGGGTGGCCCGCGACCTCGCGGAGACCATCCCGGAGGCCGTGGTGCGCAGTTACGACCGGCGGATCGCCCTACTGGACCCCCCGGTGCGTGAGCTCCTGCTGCTCGCAGCGACCCTGGGCGCCCGGTTCGACGTCGGCACGGTGCAGCTGATCACCGGACACGCCGACCCGGTGCTCTTCGCCCAGCTGCGGGCCGGCGTCGAGGCGGGCCTGATCGTCCCCGCCCCCGCCGCCGTGCACCAGTACGCCTTCCGGCACGAGCTCACCGCCGAGGCGCTGCTGGCGAGCCGCCCGCCGGCCGAGCGCGCGGCGATCGCGCGGCAGGCGGCGGCAGCGATCGAGCGGGCCGACCCCGGGCTGTCCGGCGACCGCTGTCAGCTGATCGCGGGACTGCGGCTCACGGCCGGCGATCCGACCGGCGCGGCGCTGCTCTACGCCGAACAGGGCCGGCGGGCGCTGGCCGCCGGCGCGTCGGCGTCGGCCGTCCTGCTGTTGGAGCGGGCCGCGGGTCTCGCCGACCGGCAGGACCGCAGCGAGATCACGGAGTCGCTGGTGTACGCACTCGCCGAGGCCGGCCAACTCGACCGGGCGCTGGCCCTGGCGGACGGCCTGCCGCCCTCGGGGCAGGCCTCGCTGGGCCCGGCCCGGCGGCTCGCGCTGCACACCCGGCTCGCCTGGGTGGCCGTGATGGCCGAGCGCGGCCCGGAGACCGTGGCGCAGGTGGCGGCGGCGCGATCCCGGCTCGGCGAAACCGCCGGGCCGGAGCAGACCGCCGCGCTCGCCGTTGTCGAGGGACACCTGGTCCTGCTGCCGGGCCCCGCCGGACAGCCCGCCGACAGCGAACAACTGGCCGAGTCCGAACGGCTGGCCCGGCAGGCGGCCGAGATCGCCGAACGGGCCGACCTGCCGGTGGTCGCCTGCCAGGCCTGGCAGTTGCTCGCGCTGTTCGCCCGGGAGCGCGGCTTCGACGACGCGGACGCGTGCCTGGAGCGGATGCTCACCGTCGCCGAGTCCCACGACCTGCCGTTCTGGCGGGTGTCGGCGCTGATGCACCTGGGCGCCAACACGTTCCTGCGGACCGGCGACGCCCGTCGGCTCGAACAGGCCCAGGAGGCCGCCCGCGCAGTGGGCGCGATCCGGCTGACCCAGCGCACCGAGGCACTGCTGGCGATGAACGCGGTGCTCACCGGGACCGGGGAGACGAGCCGCGAGATCATCGATCGCTCGCTCGACGCAACCGCGCGGATGCGCAACCTCAGCACGCACCGCTACCTGCTGCTGACCTCGGCGACGCTGGCGGCCCACCGCGGCCGGCGGCACGAGATGGAACAGGCGCTGCTGGCCTTCGAGCAGTCCGGCGGCGGGCCGTCCGTCCTGACGCCGGTGGTCTTCGGGCTCTGCCGCGCGTTCTGCGCGCTGCTGGAGGAGGACCGCGCCCAGGCGGGCACCGAACTCGCCGCGGCGGCGGCCTGGGAGAGCGAGCACCCGAACGTCTTCTACCTCTCCGGCCGTTACGGGCTGCGCATGCTGCTGGACGCCCTCGCCGGGACCGGGGACCGCGCGGCCTACCAGGCGGTGGCCGCCGCGCCGGCTGCCGGACTGGTCTGGAACCGGCAGTTCCTGCTGCTCGCCGACGCGGTGCTGCTCGGGCGGGAGGGACGGGCCGAGCAGGCCGCGGCCGCGGTCGACCGGACCCGGCAGACGGCGGGCCTGTTCCCGATGGCCCACCACCTCGGGCTGCGGCTGGTGGCCGAGGCGGCCGTCGCCGACGGGTGGGGCGAACCGGTGGCCTGGCTGCGGACCGCCGAGGACTACTTCCACGGCCTCGACGTCCCGGCGGTGACCCGCGCCTGCCGCGCCCTCCTGCGGCGCAGCGGTGCGACGGTCGCGCAGCGCCGCAGCGGGCGGGACCAGGTGCCGGCTCCACTGCGCGCGCAAGGCGTCACCGCTCGCGAGTACGAGATCCTCGCGCTGCTCGTCGAGCGGCTGGGGAACCAGGAGATCGCCCGGCGGCTGTCCATCTCGCCGCGCACG
Organism: Kitasatospora sp. NEAU-69; assembly: GCF_057158765.1. NCBI lineage: Bacteria > Bacillati > Actinomycetota > Actinomycetes > Kitasatosporales > Streptomycetaceae > Kitasatospora > Kitasatospora sp. NEAU-69. The sequence continues at coordinate 63,910 of NZ_JBWXUE010000001.1, read as the reverse complement.
GTGGAGAAGCACATGGCCACGCTGATCACCAAGACCGGCGGCCCGGACCGGGCGGCACTCAGCCGACTGGCATCCGAGTGCGCCGCCCGGCCCGACCAGCCGACTGCCTGACCTGACCGACCGCGATCCGGGTCACGCCCCGAGGCCCCGTCCCACCCCGTGCACGCTCGTCCACGAGCGCCACCGCCGGGGTCGGTGACGGGGCCTTCGCCATGGTCCCGAGCTGCGGCGCTTCGCCCGGCGCGGCCGCCCGAGCGGCGGAGCGGCACCCGCCGGGGGGCCTACGCGTGCACCGGCCGAATTCACCGGGTGCGGCGGCGGAAACCTACGCGTGCCACGCGGATGTCCGGCCCACTGATCCTCGGGAGGATCAGCACTGCCAACGGAGCAACGGTCCGCCGCCACTCCCCACCGCCGTAGGAGGCCCGCTGATGACAGGTACGAGCGCAACGCGCAGCGGGGCCCAGGAGGAGGACGCCGAGCTGCTCCCGGACGTCGTCCGGTCGGCCCTGCGCCGGAGCGGCGAAGCCGGCTGGACGGTTCGCCCCGGCGAGTTCTGGTGCCACGTCGGCCCGGAGTCCGCGGAGAACCACCGTGTGCCGGTGCAGGGTTGGAAGCTGCACGTCTCGGCCACCCCCCTGTCCGCACCCGTCGTGCTGGCCCGGGCCGCGGCTGTGCTGATCGCCGAGCGGGCCTCGTTCAAGTTCGCCGGCACCCCCGACCGCGTGACCGAGCTGGTCTCCGCGCGCTACGAGCGCGGCGGCGGCGGCAAGTTCATCACGGTGTACCCCGATGACGACGCGCAGTTCCGCCGGCTGGCGCAGGCGCTCCACCAGGCCACCCGTGGGCTGCCCGGGCCGGGCATCCTGTCCGACCGGCCGTACTGCCCCGGCAGCCTGGTGTACTACCGCTACGGCGTCTTCAGCGGCACGGTCCGGCTGACCAACGACGGCACCGTCGAATCGATGCTGCGCACGCCCGACGGCGGCCTGATCCGGGACCAGCGGCTGCCCGTGTTCCGACCGCCGGCATGGGCGAAGCCGGTGCTGCCACTGCCACTGCCGCAAGCACCGGCAGCACAGCCGGCGAGTCGGCCGGACGGCGTCCTGCTCGATGGACGGTACGTCGTGCGCAAGGCCATCCGGCACGCCTACAAGGGTGGCGTGTACGTCGGCACCGAGCTGACCACCGACCGGCAGGTCGTCATCAAGGAGGCCCGACGCCACGTCGGTTCGACGCTCGATGGCACCGACGCGGGCGACCTGCTGCTGCACGAGGCACGGGTGCACGAGGCCCTGGCGCCGCTGGGCATCTGCGCGCAGGCACTCGGGGTGTTCACCCAGGGCGGCAACCTGTACCTGGTCCAGGAGCGGATCGACGGGGAGAGCCTGCGCGCCTGGGTCCAGGCGAATCCGGCGCCGACGCGCGCCACGCTGCTCGATCTGGCCGGGCAACTGGTCGCACTGGTCGAGCAGGTGCACGCCGCGGGCCACGTGCTGCGGGATCTGAACCCGAACAACCTCATGCTCACCCCGGGCGGGGACCTGCGGCTGATCGACCTGGAGATGATCGTCCGGCCGGGAGAGCCGGTCCGGCGTGCGTATACCCCGGGGTACGCCGGGCCGGAGGTGGTGGGCGCAGAAGTCCACGGCCCGGCACCGGACTTCACCTCCGACCTGTTCAGCCTCGGCGCCGTCCTGTTCCACCTGCTGACCGGCGCCGAGACGGTCCTCGCGGCGGACCGGCCGGCGACCCGCCCGAGCGGCGAGCGGCTGGCCGTGCTGGTCACCCGGGTGCTGACCGGCAACCGGACGGCGGGTCCGTTCCTCCCCGCCGTGCTCGGCCTGCTGGTCGACGCCGCCGACCAGCGGTGGAGCCTGGCGCAGGTGCGGGACCTGCTCGCCTCGATGCGCACCGGCGAGCCGACCGCGCAGCAGGAGCAGCAGGAGCAGGAGCAGCAGGAGCCGGCGCCTGTCTCACCGCAGGTCGAGGAGCAGCTGCTGGCCGACGGCCTGAGCTACCTGCTCGACAGCATGACCCCGACCGACCGACCACGGCTGTGGCCCGCCGACGGGTTCTCCGCCCTCAACGACCCGGTCAACGTGCAGTACGGCGCGGCCGGGGTCCTGGCGGTACTCACCGCAGCCGGCGCCTTGCGACCGGACGATGCCCGGCTCAGGTCCGGGATCGCCGAGGCGGCCGGCTGGATCGCGGACCGCCTGCAGCAGGACGAACCGCCGCTGCCGGGGCTGTACTTCGGTCGCTCCGGCACCGCCTGGGCGCTGCTGGACGCGGCCCGGCTGCTGGGCGACGGCGAACTGGCCCACACCGCCGCCCGGTTGGCCCGCGCCGTACCGGTGCGCTGGCCCAACCCCGATGTCACGCACGGCGCGGCCGGCGCGGGTCTGGCCCAGCTGCACTTCTGGCAGGCCACCGGTGACCCGGACTTCCGGGACCGAACGATCGAGGCCGGCGAGGGGCTGCTGGCCGCCGCCGCCCAGGGCCGGGCCGGGGTGATCTGGTCGGTGCCGGTGGACTTCGACTCCGCGCTCGCCGGAGCCCGGCACCTCGGGTTCGGGCACGGCGTCGCCGGGATCGGTACCTTCCTGCTGCTGGCCGGTCTGGCCACCGGGCGGGACGACTTCGTGCAGTTGGCCCGGCGGGGCGGCGAGACCCTGGTGACGGCGGCGCGCACCGACGGCGGCACGGCCTGGTGGCCGGCGGACGACAAGGACGAGCACGCACCGTTCCAACTGCCCTACTGGTGCAGCGGATCCTCCGGCGTGGGAACGCTCCTGATCAGACTCTGGAGTGCCACGGCCGATCCGCGCTACCGGGACCTGGCCGAACAGGCCGCAGCCGAGGTGTACCGCAGGAGGTGGCAGCTCTCACCGGCCGCCTGCCACGGGCTGGCGGGCAACGCGGAGTTCCTGCTGGACCTGGCCGCGACGCTCGGCGAGCCGCGCTACCGGACCTGGGCGGCGGAGCTGGTGGACTGCGCACACGCGCGCAACGTGCTGCGCGACGGCCTGCTGCTGGTGCCCGACGAGTCGATGATCGACGTGACGGCCGGTTACAACGGCGGCCTCGCCGGCATGCTGGCCGCGCTGGTCCGGCTGCGGCACGGCGGCACTCGGCTCTGGCTGCCCGAGTCGCTCGCGCTCCCCGCGCCGACGGACCTGCTGGTCGGGGCGGAGGCCGGCGCGTGTTGACCCGGCCACCGGCACCGAGCCGCACACCTGCCGCGCCGGTCATACCGGGCACAGCCGCCACACCCGCGCCGCTCGCCCAGCCCGCGCAGCCCGTACCGTCCGGGGAGCCCGCACCGTCCGCGCAGCCCGTACCGTCCGCGGAGCCCGTCACCAGGAGAAGCTTCGCGTTCTCCGCAACGGCCGGATTCGCCGCCTGCCTGACGACGGGCCCGAACGGCGGCGTGATCCCCGAGCACTGGTCGTTCGACCGGCCCACACCCCGGCGCCGCTCCCTCGCTCTGGACGTGTCCCTGGCCACCCAGCCACTGCCCACCGAGGACGGCCGGCTCCTGCTGCTGCGCGGCGGCCCCGGCCGCCACGAACTCATCCTGGCCGATCCGGAGTCGGGGCGGGCCACCGGGCAACTCACCGTCGAGTGCCGGTCGCTGCGCCTGGTCGCCACCGTCGATCCGGGCGCCCTGGCGCTCGCCGTCGGCTCCGACGGCCCGGACAAGTCGGTGCTGTACCGGGTGCTCGACGGCCCGCTCCGGCTGGAGCCGGTCACGGCCCTGCCCGGCATGGTCGGCCGCTGCCTCCGGCTGGACCAGGACGGCCGGCTGCTCGCCGTCGCCCAGCGGCACGCCGGCCGCTCCCGCACGGTGCTCGTCGATCTCACCGACGGCAGCTTCCGGGACCTGCCGGGACCGATGGACGACGGCGGCGCGGTGCTGCTGCTGCTGGCAAGCCCGGCCTCCGGTCTGCTCCTGCTCGCGGCCGACACGCCGGACGGCACCCGGCTCGCGCTGAGCTCGCTCGCCGAGCCGACCGCCCTGCGCTTCCCCGAGCGGCTCAACGCCGTCGAGGGCGCCGTCCTGCCGCTGGCTCTCGACCCGGCCGGTGAGCGGCTGGCCCTGCGGGTGCTCCGCGGCGCCAGCGCCGAGCTGCTGGTCCACGACCTGCACGCGGACCGGCTCACCGAGCTGCCACTGGTCGCGGTGGCGGTGCACCCGACGGCCTGCTGGGGGCCCGACGGTCTGCTGGTACCGGTCTCCACCGCGGACCGCCCCACCGAGCTCGCGGTGCTCTCGCCCGAGGCCACCGCACCGTGGTCGCCCCGCGGCAGCCGTCCGGCGGGACGCGCGCATGTCGAGCGGTTCACCGGCCCCGCAGGGGAGTTCGAGGCCGTCTGCCGGGGCGACTGGCGGACCGGCCGCGCCGTACTGGTCGCCCTGCACGGCGGCCCCGAGGCGGCCTGGGACCTGGGCTACGACCCGCTGCTGCACCGGCTCGCCGTCGCGGGCATCGCCGTCGTCGCCCCGAACCAGCGCGGCGGCACCGGCTACGGACCCGCGCACGCCGAGGCCCTGCACGGCGCCTGGGGCGGTCCCGACCTCGCCGACATCCGTGCCCTGGTCAGGACGCTGGTCGCGGGACGACCCGAGTCGGCTCCGCCGCCGATGCTCTACGGCGTGAGCTACGGCGCGTACTTGGCGCTGCTCACGGCTGCGGCGGACCCCGATCTCTGGTCCCGCTGCGCGGTCGTCGCCCCCTTCCTCTCCGGAGCACGGCTGTACGAACAGGCTCATCCCCCGGTCCGCAGGCTGATCGAGCGGCTCGGCGGCCGGACCGTGGTGGAGGACGAGTTGGGCCCACGGGACCTGTGGACGCTCGCCGAACGGATTCGCGCCCAGCTGCTGATCGTCCACGGCACGGACGACCGGACGGTACCGGTCGACCAGGCCAGGCAACTGCGGCAGCGGCTGCTCGCCGCCGGCCGCGCCGAGGGCACCGACTTCCACTACGGCGAAGTACCCGGCGGCGGGCACTCCCCGCTGGACGACGTCGCGGGCGCACAACTGCGCGAGCGGCTGGTGGAGTTCCTCTCCCACCGCCCCGGCGTCGCGGGCTGACCGCGCGGCCTGGCCACGCGACCACACCGACTCACGGCCTGCGGGCCGTGCGACGCCGCCAACCCCGGCGTGACTCGTGACGAGTGTCAAGAGAGGAGGTGATCACGATGACTGTTGACGTCGACGCACTGCAGACCCTCGACACCGAGGAGGAGGCCACCGGCCTCGGTGTCTGCGCGAACACCTGCCGCAACACCTGCTGGCTCACCTGCTTTGTCACCGGCAGCTGATCCGCCCCGACCACGCCCCACACACGACACCACCGAAAGAAGTGATCACCATGACCGTTGACGTCGACGCGCTGCAGACCCTCGACACCGAGGAGGAGGCCACCGGCCTCACTGCCTGCTCGAACACCTGCCGCAACACCTGCTGGCTCACCTGCCTGGTCACCGGCAGCTGATCCGCCCCGACCACGCCCCACACACGACACCACCGAAGGAGGTGATCACCATGACCGTTGACGTCGACGCGCTGCAGACCCTCGACACCGAGGAGCAGGCCACCGGCCTCGACACCCCCTGCCAGGTCATTACCTGCCTGCAGACCTGCTGGTGGACCTGCGGGTTCACCGACAACTGATGCCCCCTGAGGATCAGCCCGGGTCCCCACCGGGGCCCGGGCTGATCCGACCGACACCTGCATGCAGAGCTGCCAGTTCACCTGCGGGTACACCGACAACTGACCCCCCGGGCGGCCGGGTCCCCAACGGACCCCGGCCGCCTGTTGCGAGTTCGCGGCAACCGCGCTGTGGCTCTGCTGTGACTTTTCTACCGGAGGAGCGGATGACAACGCCGATGAACACGGCCCCCCGTCTGCTGGCAGCGGCCGCCTTGCGGGCCCGGGGCTGGTTCGCGCTCGCCGTCCTGGGCTCGGTCGTGGACGCCGCGACGACGCTGGCCTTCCCCGCCCTGCTGGCCCGCGCGGTGGACCACGCGCTGGCGCACCGGCCGCTGACCGGAACGCTGCTGGTACTCGCCGCCGCGTTCGGTGCCTCGGTGGCCGCCGACGCGCTGCGCGCGCTGGCCGCGGGGACGAGCGGGGCGGTGGCGACCGGCTGGCTGCGCCGGAGCCTGGTCCGGCGGGTGCTGGACGCGGGCCTGCCGGGCCGGCGACGGCACGCGGCGGGCGACATCGCCAGCCGGCTGACGGGCAGTTGCGTCCAGGCCGGGCACGCCGGCGTCAGTGTGCTCGACACGGCCATCGCCACGGTCACCTCGATCGCCGGTGTGGTGTCCCTGTGGCTGATCGACTGGCGTCCTGCGGTGGCCTTCCTGCTCGGCCTGCCACCCGTCTTCCTCGTGGTGAGGCTCTTCTTCCGACGCAGTTCGTCAGCGTTCGCGCGGTACCAGGAGCTCCAGTCGCGGATCGCGGACCTGCTGGTCGAGGCGCTGAGCGGAGCCCGCACGATCCGGGCGAGCGGGACCGTGGCCGCGGAGACCGCGCGCGTGCTGGAGCCGCTCCCGGAGCTCTCCGAGACCGGCTATCTGACCTGGCGGCTGCAACGCACGACCTCCTGGCAGCTCGGCCTGCTGCTGCCCGCGATCGAGGTCGTCGTGCTCGCGGTGAGCGGATTCGGGGTGCTCGCCGGGCGGATCTCCCCGGGTCAGCTCGTCGCCGTCACGGGGTATGTCGCGATCGCTCTCGGCCTGTTCCAACAGCTTGACTCGATGGGTGAGTTGGCGGGTTCGGTGGCAGCCGGACGACGGATCGCCGAGGTGCTGGAGCAGCCGCTGCCCACCGTGGGACGGCGGACGCCGGCGGACGGCTCCGCGACGGGCTCCGCGACGGGCTGCACGGTCTCGTTCCGCGGCATCCGGCTGCGGGCCGAGGACCAGGTCCTGCTCGACGGCATCGACCTGGAGGTCCCGGCCGGCACGGCGCTGGCACTGGTCGGGGCGTCGGGCACGGGCAAGAGCAGCCTCGCCGCGCTGGTCGGGCGGCTGCAGGACCCCGACGCCGGAACGGTCCTGCTCGACGGCGTCCCCGTCACGGAGTTCACCGCGGACGCGCTGTCCCGCTGCGTGGCCTATGCGTTCGAACGCCCCGCGCTGCTCGGTGCCACGGTGCGCGACACGATCGCGCTCGCCCGTCCCGGCGCACCGGCCGCCACGATCGAGGAGGCCGCGCGGGCGGCCGGCGCCGACGACTTCGTCCGCCGGCTGCCCGACGGGTACGACACCCACCTCACGGATGCCCCGCTCTCCGGCGGAGAGGCGCAACGGCTCGGCCTGGCAAGGGCGTTCGCGCAAAATGGCCGGGTCGTCGTGCTCGACGACGCCACCTCCAGCCTGGACACCGCGACCGAGGCGAAGGTGGCGGCCGCGCTGCACGAGGCCTTCGGCACGCGGACCAGGATCGTGGTCGCCCACCGGGCATCCACGGCGGCCCGGGCGGACCTGGTGGCCTGGCTGGCGGACGGACGGGTCCGCGCGGTGGCCCCACACGCGCAGCTCTGGCGCGACGGGGAGTACCGGGCGCTGTTCGCGGCCGCGCCGGACAGCGTGGACAGCATGGACAGTGCGGCGCAGAGCGGCAGTGCGGAGCTCGGCAGTGCGGAACTCGGCGGTATGGAGGAGGAGACGTGTCCGATCTGAGTGCCACTCGACCGGGCTGGCGGTTGCTGGGCGACCACCTGCGCGCCCGGCGCGGCGCCGTCGCCGCGGTGCTGGCGTTGTCGGTGCTGGAGGCGCTGCCCGCCCTGCTCTCCGGGATCCTGGTCGCGCGGGCCCTGGACCACGGGTTCCTGGCCGGCCACGCCCTGAGCGGCCTGGCCTGGCTGGCGCTGCTGGGCGCGGTGCTGCTGCTGCGCGCCACAGTGACCCGCCAACTCCTGCCCAGGCTCGGCGCGCTGGTCGAACCGCTGCGGGACGCGCTGGTGACCGCGGTGGTCGCCGCCACGCTCCGGCGCGCGGTCGCCGGCCAGGCCGGGCCGGCTCGCCCCGACGGGGCGAGCGTGGCCAGGCTGACCGGCCAGGTGGAGACCGTACGGGCTCTGGTCTCCGCGCTGCTGCGCTCGGTCCGGCAGGTCGGCGTCTCACTGGTGATGGCGCTGGTCGGGCTCGCGGCGCTCGCCCCGGCAGTCGCGGCCATCGCCGCGCTGCCCGTCCTCCTCACGCTGGCGGCGTACGCGCCGCTGCTGCGCGTGCTGAGCCGGCGTCAGCGGGCACTGCTGCTCGCGGACGAGCGGATCGCCGCCGATGCCGCGCAGAGCCTGGCCGGCCTGCGCGACCTGGTGGCCGGTGGCGCCCGCGACCGAGCCGGCGAGCGGCTGAACGGGCTGATCGCCGACTGGGAGGCTTCGTCGCGCGCGGTCGCGCGGACCGGTGCGGTCAGCGGGCTGCTGGTCGCCGCGGGCGGCAAGCTGCCGGTCCTGACCGTGCTCGCGGCCAGTCCGTGGCTGCTGGCCGGCCACGGACTGAGCGTCGGCACACTGGTCGGCGCGATCGGTTACCTGGTCACCGGCATCGAGCCCGCGCTGCAGTCCACGGTGAACGTGCTCGGCTCCTGGGGCATTCAACTCGGCACGGTGCTCCATCGATTGGGCGAGGTCAACGCCCCGACCGAGCCCCGCACCAAGCCCCGCACCGCGGGCGCTCCGGCCGAGGACCCAAGCGGGTCCGAGCTGGCCGTCGAGCGACTGACCTTCGGCTACGGCCGGCACGCCGAGCCGGTCATCCGCGACCTCACGCTCACCGTGCCCGCCGGCACCCGGCTGGCCGTGGTCGGCCCCAGCGGCATCGGCAAGTCCACGCTGGCCGACCTGGTCGCCGGGCTGGTAAAGCCCGACGGCGGGCAGGTCCGGATCGGCGGCGTCCCGGTCGATCGGCTCGGCGAGGAGTGGCTGCGCCGGCACGTCGTGCTGATCCCGCAGGAGGCGTACGTCTTCACCGGAACGCTCCGGGAGAACCTCTGCTACCTGCGCCCCGACGCCTCGGACGGCGAACTCGCCCTGGCCGCGGAGTCGGTGGGCGCCGACCGGCTGATCGCCCGGCTCGGCGGACCGGACGCCCCACTCGGCCTCGGCGGGGCCGTCCTGTCGGCCGGCGAACGGCAACTCGTGGCACTGGTCCGGGCCTACGTCTCGGCGGCCCGCGTCGTGCTGCTCGACGAGGCGACCTGCCACCTCGACCCGGCCGCGGAGGCGCGGGCCGAGCTGGCCTTCGCACGGCGCGGCGGCACCGTGATCGTCATCGCGCACCGGATCAGCTCGGCCCTGCGCGCCGACCACGTGCTGCTGATGGACGGCGACCACACGCTGACCGGCACCCACCGGGAACTCCTCGCGGCCTCACCGCGCTACGCGGACCTCGTCGGCTACTGGACCGACTCGCAGCCGCACCTGGTAGGCGCCGCGGGCTCCTAGGTGTCCTGACCGCCCAGGTCCGCCCGGGCCGGCCCTAGGAGCCGAGGACGAGGTCCGAGGGGGCCGGCTCGTACTCGCCCGTCTGCTCGGCCGCGACGGCCGACCGGACCGTTTCGCCCGGCAGCGCCAGCCGGACCGCGGCGGCGTAGGCCAGCAGCGCGAAGACGGCGACGGTCAGCAGGTCCCACCAGTCGGGGAGCGTGCTGCTCCCGCCGTAGCGGCCGAACCTGCCGATCACGATCAGGCCGCCCAGCCACGGCCAGACCCAGGCCGAGGCGCGCCAGTGCAGCGCGGGGCGCTCCCCCGGCGGGAGGGTGCGGCGGGTGACGGCGAGCACGGCGAGGCCGAGCAGGAGGGCCAGGCCGAGCTTCCAACCGGCCTGGTAACCCGACCAGTAGATGATCAGGTTCGCGAAGACGAAGGCCAGCGGGGCGAGCAGCCGCCAGCACGGCAGGTGGTACGGGCGCGGCCGCTCGGGGTCGCGCAGCCGCAGCGCGTGCAGGCTGACCGGCGCGAACGCGTACATCAGGGCCGTCGCCGAGGTGATCAGCCCGACCAGCGACTGCCAGCTCGGGAACGGCAGGAAGGCGATCTCGCCGATCACGAAGGCGAGGACGATCGAGGCCACCGGCACGCCGCGCCGGCTCAGCCAGGAGACCCGGCGCGGCAGGGCCCGCTGGTGGCCCATCGCGTAGGAGAGCCGGGAGGCGGTCGCGACGTACACCAGGCCGGTGCCGGCCGGCGAGATCACCGCGTCGATGTACAGCACGGTGGCCAGCCAGCCGGCGCCGGCGGTCGTGGCGAGCGTGGCGTACGGCCCGAAGTCGCCCTTGCCGACCGGGTTGGCCCAGCCGTGCGCCAGGTGCCCGGGGTCGAGCGCCGCGATGAACGCGACCTCCAGCAGCAGGTAGACGATGGTGCCGACGATCATGGCCGCGATCACCGCGCGCGAGATGTCGCGTTGCGGGTTGCGGGCCTCGCCGCCCATCTGGATGGCCTGCTCGAAGCCCTGGAGCGCGAAGACCACGCCGGCCGGCAGCGCGGCGAAGATGCCGTGCGCGCCGTAGGGCGCGAAGCCGCCGCCGGCCGTGAAGTTGGACCCGTGGAAGCTGATCGACATCAGCACGACCACGGTCAGCAGCGGGACGATCGTCTTCCAGATCACCGCGACCGAGTTCGTCTCGGCCATCAGCTTCACGCCGACCAGGTTGATCACCGTGAAGAAGAGCATGAAGCAGCTCGCGATCACCAGCCCGACCGGCGTGAGCGTGCCGTTCGGGTGCAGGATCGTCACGTTGTCCCTGACCCAGCCGATGTGCGCGCTGTAGGAGAGCGTGGCCTCCACCTCGACCGGCGCGATGCTGACGGCCTGCACCCAGGCCATCCAGCCGGCGCCGAATCCGGCCAGCGGGCCGAACGCGAAGGCCGGGAACCGGGCCGTCCCGCCGGCCACCGGGTAGGCGGCGCCCAGTTCGGCGTGGACCAGCGCCAGGACGGCGAGCATCACGGCGGCGAGCACCCAGGAGACCAGCGAGGCCGGGCCGGCGATGGTGGCGGCGGTGAGAGCGCCGAGCAGCCAGCCGGAGCCGATGATCGAGCCCAGCGAGACGAACAGCAGCCCCCAGAAGCCGACATCGCGGCGGAAGTGGCCGGGTGAGGATGCGACAGCTGGATCCGGGCTGCCGGTGATCATTGCCATGGCGCCTGCCCCTTTGTTGGTTGGCCGGTCGCATACCCGCTACCCGCAAATCGGGCAATTCAGCTGCGATCACCCGAACGGCTCGCCGTACTCCCCCGCGGCAACGGCGTACGTCACGATGGCCACCATGAGCAGATGGGATCCAGAGCCCGAATACGCCCAGGACGCACGGCCGCTGACCGAGGTTCTGGCGAGCCTGCGGGACAGCGTGGCCGGGGCGCCGCACGACGTCCTCGGTCAGGCCCAACGTGCCGCCGACCTGCTGCATCTCGACGGCCTCGACCACGAGACCTGGCCGGCACCGGCCGGTTGAGCCCGGCGCCCGGCACCCGCGAGAGCGGGGTCGGGCAGGGCAGCGCGCAGCGCAGAGCAGCACAGGGCCGCGGCACCCGAGGGCAGGCGACCGTCCGAGGCAGTCCGGACGAAGGAGAGGGAGCACCGCTGCGCGCGCCGACCGTGCCGCCGCGCGCCGTCCCGCGCTCCCGCACGCGCCGGACAACTGCACCGGACAACTGCACAGCTCAACGCAGGGCGACCGTCCGGATGTTCACCCCTCAAGCCGGCGGCAGGGTGCCACGGATGAACTCGTTCAGCTCCGCCTCGCAGTCCTCCGCGCCGGTCGGCACCTCGGCGTAGCTGCGATCCAGGAAGGCGTGCAGCCCGGCGGCCGGCGCGCGGAGCAGCGCCGTCGCTCCGTCGCCGCCGCGCAGCCGCATCAGCACATGGCGATGGTCGGCCTCGGGTTCGAGCGTGACGTCGCCCTGCCCCGCCGGGACGTCCAGCCCCTCGGCCAGCAGCTCGCGGGCGAAGGTCCACCGCTCCGACGGCCTCAGCGGCACGGCGAAGTGGACGCTGACCGCCAGCGGGTCGTTCGCGGCGAAGGTCCAGGTGGAGTGCAGTGGCACACTCCCGAACTCCGGCACCAGCAGGTCCAGGCTCAGATCCGCCGTCACCAGTTCCGCCTGTGATCCCATCTCGACCAGCCCTCTTCAGCTCCGTCCGGCTGTCCTGTGCCGTGCGGCCCCCCGCCAGGGCCGGCAACCGTCCCGGTCGCCGAACCGGGCGGCGAGCGGAGTACGGCATGTTCCCATTGGCGGAAGCTTTATGCATCCGGCTCCGGATCACGCCGGCGCGCGCCACTGCCCGCCCCCGCCGGGACCGGGTGACGTCACCCGAGGCGCACCGATACTTCGCAAAAGCACAGTCGGCGCCACTTCAGCCCCTACGCTCCCTTGGGTGACCACGCGTGCAACCAGTTCCGCCGTCGGCGCCGGCCTGCCGACCGTCGGCGTGGAGGAGGAGTTCCTGCTCGTGGACCGGGCCACCCGGGCGCCCTGCGGCGCCGCGCCGGTGGTGGTGAAGCGGGCCCGGGACCTGCTGGCCGACCGGGTCGGGCGGGAGATCTTCACCGACATGGTGGAGACCAGGACCACGCCGGTCAACGACCTGCTCTCGCTGCGCCGGGAGCTGACCGAGCTACGGGCGGGCGTCGCCGCCGCGGCGGCGGAGACCGGGTGCCTGGCGGTCGCCTCGGGAACGGCTCCGCTGCCCGCGGTGGCGGAGCCGGAGCTCACCGAGGAGTCCCGGTACCAGCAGATCATGCTCGAGTACGGCCCACTGATGACCGAGGCCGGCGGCGCCGGGGTGTGCGGCTGCCACGTGCACGTGGAGGTCGCCGACCGGGAGGAGGCCGTGCGGCTCGCCAACCACCTGCGGCCCTGGCTGCCCACCCTGCAGGCGCTCGCCGCCAACTCGCCGTTCCACCTCGGCCGGGACACCGGTTACGCCAGCTGGCGCACGATGCGCTGGGCACACCTGCCCGGCACCGGCCCGACGCCGCTGTTCGCGAACGCGGCCGAGTACGACCAGTTGGTGGACCGGCTGGTGGACTCCGGCATGCTGCTGGACCGCGGCATGGTCTATTGGCACTGTCGGCCGAACGAGCACTACCCGACGCTGGAAGTCCGTGTCGCCGACGTCTGCATCGAGGTGGAGACCGTGCTGCTGCTGGCCGGGCTGCTGCGGGCGCTCAGCGCCGTCCTGCTCGCCGAGGTCCGGCGGGACGTCCCCGCGCCCGCCGTCCCGGACGCGCTGCTGCGGGCCGCGCACTGGCGGGCGGCCCGTGACGGCCTGGCGGGGCTCGGCGTCGATCCGGCAACCGGACGCCGGCGACCGGCCACCGAACTCTTCGGGCTCCTCCTCACCAAAGCCTCGCCCGCGCTGGCCGCGGCCGGCGAACTCCGGCTCGTGCGCGAGCTGTGGGCCGGCCTGTTGGCGGCCGGGGACGGCGCGGCCCGGCAGCGCGCGGCCTTCGCCCGCCGGGGGCAACTCGGTGACGTCGTGGACGAGTTGGCACTGCCGACCGGCTGACCCCGGCGCGATCGGCATAACACCCACGCGCACCAACATCCCCACAGAACCCCACAGACCTCCACAGTCACACACCGAGCGGCTCGCCTGAGTGGATCCTGTGTGTTTCCTGGGAGGGGCATTGTTGTCATGCCCACCCCGCCCTACTGTCGTGCCCAGCCGCTCAGTTGACCGGCCCCGACGCAGGCACAGCGTCGGCGGCCGCGCGCGGCCGGCCCGAGGGCACCCCACGCCCGCACGGCCTCCCCCACGTGGTGCCCGCACGGAGGAGCACGTCTTTTGCGTACCCCCATGAGCTCGAACGCCCGCCGCAGCCTGCTGGCCCTGACCGCCGCAACCGGCCTGGCCGTCACGGGACTCGGCTTCGGCAGCCAGGCCGCGACCGCCGCGACCGCCAACGCCCACCACAAGGTGACGTTCACCCGCTCCTGCGCGGTTCCGCAGCACGCCGGCTACATGGCCTGTAATGCGCTGCGGGTCACCGGCGGATCCACCGTCAAGACCCGGCTCGCGCACCCCGCGGCCGCCGCCCGCACCGCCAACGCGGCCGCGGCGGCTACGGTCTCCGGCTACGGCCCCGCCGACCTGCAGAGCGCGTACAACCTCGCCAGCGCGGCCGCCGGCAACGGCGCGGGCGAGACCGTCGCGATCGTCGACGCGCAGGACGACCCGAACGCCGAGTCCGACCTGGCCGCCTACCGCAGCCAGTTCGGCCTGCCCGCCTGCACCACCGACAACGGCTGCTTCAGCAAGGTGGACGAGAACGGCGGCACCAACTACCCCTCACCCGACTCCGGTTGGGCCGGCGAGATCTCGCTGGACGTCGACATGGTCAGCGCCACCTGCCCGAACTGCCACATCCTGCTGGTCGAGGCCGCCAGCGCGAGCACCCAGGACCTCGGCACGGCGGTGAACCAGGCGGTGTCGCTGGGCGCGCAGTTCGTCTCCAACAGCTACGGCGGCTCCGAGACCTCGGACGAGGCCTCGGCGGACAGCTCGTACTACAACCACCCGGGCGTCGCGATAACCGCCTCGGCGGGTGACAGCGCCTACGGTGTCGAGTACCCGGCGGCCTCCCCGTACGTCACCGCCGTCGGCGGCACCTCGCTGACCGCGGACTCCAGCGCGCGCGGCTGGAGCGAGTCGGTCTGGGGCACCAGCAGCACCGAGGGCACCGGTTCGGGCTGCTCGGCCTACGAGCCGAAGCCGAGCTGGCAGACGGACAGCGGCTGCGCCAACCGCACCGTGGCCGACGTCTCCGCGGTGGCCGACCCGGCGACCGGCGTCGCCGTCTACGACACCTACGGCGCCTCCGGCTGGCAGGTGTACGGCGGCACCAGCGCCTCCTCGCCGATCATCGCCAGCGTCTACGCCCTGGCCGGCGCGCCCGGCTCGAACACCACGCCCGCCTCGGACCTGTACGCCAACCCGGGCGCGCTGAACGACGTCACCACCGGCTCGAACGGCGACTGCGGCTCCTACCTGTGCACCGCCGGCCCGGGCTACGACGGCCCCACCGGCCTCGGCACCCCGAACGGCACCGCGGCTTTCACCGGCTGATCCTGACAGCAGCGGCTGCCTGAAATCCCCCACCCGGCCACCGGGTCGGTCCCCCCACGGACCGACCCGGTGGCCTGCCGTCGTTTCCCCGCGCACCGACAGGCCGTCACCCGATGTGCAAGAGCGTTCTACGCATGGTGTCCATCTCGGCCGTTCGGGCGTGGCCGACTCGCCATGGGCGGTGCTCCCGGCCCGGCCGCCGGGCGCTGACTGGTGCGTACGGGTGATGCAGGAGGGGCCAATGGGGTGGCGGGGAGGGCGCTTTCCGGCCGTCGCGAGCCGGGGGCGCGGTGGCCGTCCAGCGCCTGCCGATTGCGTCCATGACAAGTTTCTGTGGTGATACTGCCGAGTCCGTCCGGACAGTCGACCGAAGGAGTTCGATATGCGTACTCGCAGTGTCCTCATGGGAGTTCTCGGCACCATCGCGGCCGGGGCACTGGTGGCCGGGAGCGCGCTGCCCGCCGGCGCCGCGACGACGGCCCCGACGACGATCGGCGTGGCACCGGCGGGAGCGGCGGCGCCGGGCGACGACACCTGGCCCAGCGTGCTGGTGCTGACGGTGGCGGGCGTCGCCCCCAATCCCTCGACCGCACCGCGCACGGTGACGCTGAGCTGTAGCCCGACGGCGGCCGGGAACGACCCGGCGGCGCTCGGTGCGTGCGCCGATCTGGTCGCCGCCCAGGGTGACTTCGCCGCGCTGGCGCCGTCGCACTCGCTCTGCCCGCAGCTCTACCTGCCGGTCACCGCCATCGCCGAGGGCCTGTGGAACGGCCAGCCCACCTCGTACCAGCAGACGTTCACCAACGAGTGCGTGATGCTGCGGGCGACCGGGCAGGTCTTCGACTTCTGATCCCGACGCCCGACACCCCGCCCAGGATGACGCCCGGGCAGGCCGTTGAACGGCCTGCCCGGGCGTCATCCTGGGCGGGGTCGGCTCGCGGCAGCGAGCCACAGCAGCCACCGCATGCGCGGATCCCAGCGGCGAGGGCTCAGGCGGCCGGGGGTACCACCGGGAAGACCTTGGCCAGCAGCTCCTGGAGGCCGGACCGCTCCGCCTCGTCCAGCTGCTCCAGCCCGGTGAGGCCGGACATCATCTCGGCGCGGATCTGCCGGACGACCTCCTCGCCCTCCGCCGTCAGCAACATGACCTTGACCCGCCGGTCCGCCGGATCCGCCTCGCGGCGGACCAGCCCGCGCGCCTCCAGCCGGTCGGCGATCCCGGTGACGTTCGAGGCGTCGCAGGCGAGCAGCTCGGCGATGCTGCGCATCGACCGCGGCTCGCGCAGCAGGCTGAGCGTCTTGCCCTGCATCAGCGTGAGGCCGCGCTCGGCCGCGAGCGCGGCGAAGTGCCGGTAGTACGCCGCCGCGGCGGCGGCCAGCTGATCCATGAGCTGGGCGGGCGTGGGGGCAACCCGAGGCGGGGTGGGGACGGACTCACTCATGGGTCGAGTGTAGGCGAGATTGCTTGACATCCTCAACATTCCAGGTCTACGGTCGTTCCATTGCTTGAGGACATAAACCATCTAGGTCTTCAAGCCTCAGGCCCGGTCCGCGTCCCGCGCGGCGGGACCTCTCCCGGAAGGACCAGAACCCCGATGAGCCACGCCCCGACCCTCGCTCCGCCCAGCCCCGGCACCGGCCGGGAACGCGGCAGCACTCCCCTCATCCTGGCGCTCGGCCTGGCCGCGATGGTCGTGGCCATGGCGCAGACCCAGGTCGTCCCGATCCTCGCGCTGCTGCAGAAGCAGCTGCACACCGGCGCCGCGGGCGTCAGCTGGGTGACCACCGCCGCGCTGCTCTCGGCCGCCGTCTTCACCCCGCTGCTCGGCCGGGTCGGCGACCAGTTCGGCAAGAAGCGCACGCTGCTCGCCGTCCTCGCCGTGATGGTGGTCGGCTCGGTGATCGCCGCGACGACGACCTCACTGACCCTGCTGATCGTCGGCCGGGTGCTCCAGGGCTCCGCCACCGCGATCTTCCCGCTCGCCCTCTCGGTGATCCGCGACGAGGTCCGGCACGAGAAGCTGCACGGCGCGATGGCACTGGTCAGCGGCACGCTCGCGTTCGGCAGCGGCCTCTCGCTGGTCGCCACCGGGCTGCTCACCCAGGGCGCCCACCCGAACTACCACCTGGTCTTCTGGTTCTCCACCGCGCTGACCGTGCTCGCGCTGATCGCCGTCGCGATCATCGTCCCGAACGGCGGCAAGCCCACCGGCGGGCGGATCGACGTGCTCGGCGCCGCGACGCTGGCCGTCTTCCTGGTCCTGCTGCTGCTCGGCATCTCGCAGGGCCACGAGTGGGGCTGGTCCTCGGCCCGCACGCTCGGCTCGCTGGGCGGTTCGATCGTGGTCGCCGCGCTCTGGGTGCTGGTCGAGCGGAAGGTGGCCAACCCGCTGGTGGACATGCGGATGTTCGTCCACCGCCAGGTGCTCTTCACCAACCTGGCCGGGCTCTTCGTCGGCTTCGCCTCGTTCGCGCAGTTCATCGGGATCTCCTACCTGGTCCAGATGCCCGGTCGGCTCACCGGCTACGGCTTCACCGCCTCGGTGCTGCGGGCCTCGGTGGAGTACCTGCTGCCGAGCGCGCTGATCGCACTCGCCGCGGCCCCGGTCGGCGGCCGGCTGGTCCGGCGGATCGGCGCCCGCTCGACCCTCGGCGTCGGCGCCCTGATCGGCGTCGTCGGCTTCGCCTGGCTGGCCTGGGGCCACGGCGCCGAGGGCTCGGTGATCACGGCGGGCATGCTCACCGGCATCGCGATCTCCTTCGGCTACGCCGCGATGCCCGCGCTGATCGCGGCGAGCGTGCCGCTGGAGCAGACCGGCATCGCCAACGGCATCAACTCGATCTCCCGCTCGGTCGGCAGCTCGATCGCCAGCGCGGTGGTGACCTCGCTGCTCGCATCGAAGGTGATCATGTACCCGGTGATCGGCGCCGCACTGCCCGCGGAGAGCCAGTTCACGCTGAGCTTCGTCATCGCGGCCGGGGCACTGCTGCTCGCCGCCGCCGTCGCCTGGGCCGGACTGAGCCGCCACCACCGGCCACTGACCGCCGTCGCCGCCGGCTCCGGCTCCGACTCCGGCGCCGCCGAGACCCCCGAAGCGGCCCTCACCCGCTCCTGATCCCCGGCACGGATCCCCGATCACCGTTCCACCACCACTTCGCACCTCGCACCTCGTCAAGCCTGGAGCACCACCATGACCTCCGCCCTCTTCGTCGTCACCGGCGCCACCCACTGGACCCTGGCCGACGGCACCCAGCACCCCACCGGCTTCTGGGCCGAGGAACTCGCCGAGCCGCACCGGATCTTCCGTGAGGCGGGCTACGAGATCACCATCGCCACCCCGGGCGGCGTCGCCGCCCCCGTGGACAAGGGCAGCCTGAGCGCCGCGGCCAACGGTGGCCAGGAGCAGGCCGACCGGCTGGCCGGGTACCTCGACTCGATCGCCGACGAGCTGCGCAGCCCCGCCGCACTCGTGGACGTCGATCCGGACGACTACGACCTCGTCTTCTACCCCGGCGGCCACGGCCCGATGGAGGACCTCGCGGTGGATGCGGCCTCCGGCCGGATCCTGACCCGGGCGCTGGACTCCGGAAAGCCGCTCGGCGTGGTCTGCCACGCACCCGCCGCGCTGCTCGCGGCCGGTCGTGAGGACGGCAGCTGGCCGTTCGCCGGCTACCGGATGACCGCGTTCAGCAACGCCGAGGAGCAGGCGGTCGGCCTCGCCGCCGGGGCGAAGTGGCTGGTCCAGGACCGCCTGGTCGAGCTCGGCGCCGACTTCGCCGAGGCGGCGCCGTTCACCCCGCACACGGTCGTGGACCGCAACCTCTACACCGGCCAGAACCCGAGCTCCTCGGCCGCCCTGGCCCGGACGCTGGTCCAAGCCGTGTCCACCGACCCGGCCACCGTCGTCGCCCGGCTGCGCGGCACCTTCGACAGCGGCCGGACCAAGCCGCTCACCTGGCGGCTGAAGCAGCTGGCGGCGCTGCGCTCGCTGCTCACCGAGCAGTCCGAGGAGTTCCTGGCCGCGCTCCACGCCGACCTGGGCAAGAGCGCGACCGAGGCGTACCGCAGCGAGGTCGGCTTCACGCTGAACGAGCTGGACCACACGGTCGCCCACCTGACCGAGTGGCTGGCCCCGAAGCCGGCGGGCGTGCCCGGCGCCTTCCTGCCCGCCAAGGCCATGGTGGTCCGCGACCCGCTCGGCGTGGTGCTGATCATCGCGCCGTGGAACTACCCGCTCCAGCTCGCCCTCGCCCCGCTGGTCGGCGCACTGGCGGCCGGCAACACCGCCGTGGTCAAGCCGAGCGAGCTGACCCCGGCGACCTCCGCCGCGATCGCCCGGCTGCTGCCGCGCTACCTCGACCGGGAGGCCGTCGCGGTCGTCGAGGGCGCCGTGCCGGAGACCACCGCGCTGCTGGAGCAGCGTTTCGACCACATCTTCTACACCGGCAACGGCATGGTCGGGCGGATCGTCATGACGGCCGCCGCCAAGCACCTCACCCCGGTCACACTGGAGCTCGGTGGCAAGAGCCCGGTGGTCGTGGACACCGACGCCGACCTGGCGGTCACCGCGCAGCGGATCGCCCGCGGCAAGTTCCAGAACGCCGGTCAGACCTGCGTGGCCCCCGACTACGTGCTCGCCGTCGGCGAGACCGCCGGCCCGCTGGCCGAGCAGCTGACCGAGGCCGTGCGCGCGCTGTACGGGGAGGACCCGGCGGTCAGCCCGGAGTACGGACGGGTCGTCAACGAGCGCCACCACGACCGGCTCACCGCGCTCCTCGGCGACGGGCGGATCGTCACCGGCGGGGCCCACGACCGGGCGACCCGCTACCTCGCGCCGACCGTGCTGGCCGACGTCTCCCCCGAGGCGCCGGTGATGCAGGCGGAGATCTTCGGCCCGGTGCTGCCGATCATCGCGGTGCCCGACCTCGACGCGGCGATCGCCTTCATCAACGAGCGCGACAAGCCGCTCGCGCTCTACGCGTTCACCGAGTCGGCGCGGACGAAGCGGCGGCTCACCGAGGAGACCTCCTCCGGCGGCCTGGTCTTCGGCCTGACGGTCTCTCACCTGGCCGTGCCCGAGCTGCCGTTCGGTGGCGTGGGCGAGAGCGGCATGGGCCGGTACCACGGCGCCTACTCGATCGACACGTTCAGCCACCCGAAGGCCGTCTTCGACAAGCCGCTGGACTGAGCGGCCGAGGCCACCTGGCGTTCACCACTGGTTAACCTGTAGTGTTGGACGATGCCCTCCCGACAACAGAACCTGTTCAAGTCCGTCATCGCCACGCTCACGGCCGAGGATCTTCCGCTCGCCCTGGACGGCGATGGATGTGAAGGCGCGGTCGTCCGCAACGAGGGCCACGGGGTATCGGTTTCCTGGCAGTGCGGCGCCACCGGCCGGCAGCGCTCGCTGCGGTCGCAGGCCCGGCGCGGCGCTGCCGGCCACCGGATGAGCGGCGGCGCGGCGGTTCGCTCGCGCAGTTTCCAGTCCACGCTCCACCTCGCGGCAACGCTGGCCGACGCCGGCTACCAGAGCGACCACCTGGGAGACCGGGTGCTGGTCAGCGCCTGAGCCCCCCACCGCCAGGTGGGCCGGCCTGCCGACTGGTCAAACGCGAATGGCCTGTCATGCGATCTGGTGATCGCATGACAGGCCATTCGCGTTCCCCGGGTAGCCACGCTCGGCAGTCACGCTGGGCAGTCACGCTCAGGACATTCTCATGGACGCGGGGCACCGTGTCCCAATGACCGCGATGTTCCCCGCCTCCGCCCGTACCGCGTTCCCGGCCACGGGCACCGCACCGGCGCCCACGGCCGCCGCCGCACCCGCCGCGCCCGCCGTGCCGCTGACCCGTCCCGACGGCAGCCCGCTGCGGGTGCTGGTCGTGGACGACGAGGCGATGCTGGCCGACCTGCTCTCGATGGCGCTGCGCTACGAGGGCTGGCTGGCCGCCTCCGCCGCCGACGGCGCGTCCGCGGTGCGCACCGCCCGCGAGTTCCGCCCGGACGCGGTCGTCCTCGACGTCATGCTGCCCGACCTCAGCGGCCTGGACGTGCTGAGCCGGCTGCGCGCCGACCAGCCGGACGTGCCGGTGCTCTTCCTCACCGCGAAGGACGCCGTCGAGGACCGGATCGCCGGCCTGACGGCGGGCGGCGACGACTACGTCACCAAGCCGTTCAGCCTGGAGGAGGTGGTGGTCCGGCTGCGCGGGCTGCTGCGCCGCTCGGGCGCGGCCGCGGCGCGCTCGGAGTCCGTGCTGGTCGTCGGCGACCTCACGCTCGACGAGGACAGCCGCGAGGTGCACCGCGCCGGCGAGGCGATCCGGCTGACCGCCACCGAGTTCGAGCTGCTCCGCTATCTGATGCACAACCCGAGGCGGGTGCTGAGCAAGCCGCAGATCCTGAACCGGGTCTGGTCCTACGACTTCGACGGCCAGGGCAACGTGGTCGAGCTCTACATCTCCTACCTGCGCCGCAAGATCGACGCCGGGCGGGCGCCGATGATCCACACCATGCGCGGCGCCGGCTACGTCCTCAAGCCGGCCGACGCCTCCTGATGCGGCTCCCCGCGGTGAGGTGGCGCGGCCGGCGGGCCTGGCCGCTGCGGACCCGGCTGACGGTCTCCGCCACGGTGGTGATCGCGCTGGTCAGCGCGGTCATCGCGGTGGTCACCACAGTGGCGTTGCAGGCCTCGCTGCACAGCTCGCTGGACGGCCGGCTCACCGAGGTCGCGCGACACGCTCCCGGCGGCAACCCGCCGTTCGGGCCCCCGGGACAGACTCCACTCACCGGCCAGGCCCATGCCCAGGCGCAGGGACAGCTGCAAGGCGGCGATGATCTCGGCTTCGTGATGCCGGCCGGTCCGGCGGCCGTCGCCGTCCGGGTCTCGCACGGGACGGTGACCGGCACGGCGCGCAACGACGGCTCGCAGACGCTCGAAACGCTCTCACCGGCCCAGTCCGCAGCGCTCGCCGCGGTCCCGGCCGACGGGCGCCCGCACACGGTGCCGGTCACCGGCCTCGGCGACTACCGGGTGATCGCCCAGCCCGACCCGAGTACCGGGGGCGAGCAGGGCGACACGGTCGCCGTCGGCCTGCCGCTCGGCTCGGTGGAATCGACGGTCAACCAGCTCATCGCCATCGAGGCGGTCGTCGCGGCCGCCGGGCTGCTCACCGCGGCGTTCCTGTTCGCCGCCGTCACCCGCCTCGCGCTGCGCCCGCTGGACCGGGTGGCCGCCACCGCCGCGCACGTCTCCCGGCTGCCGCTGGACCGCGGCGAGGTCGCCGAACTGCACCGGGTGCCGACCGCGGACACCGACCCACGCACCGAGGCCGGGCAGGTCGGCGACGCGCTCAACCGCCTGCTCGACCACGTGGAGAGCGCGCTCGCGGCCCGGCACGCGAGCGAGACCCGGGTCCGCCAGTTCGTCGCGGACGCCAGCCACGAGCTGCGGACGCCGCTCGCCTCCATCGCCGGGTACGCCGAACTCACCCGCAGGGGCACCGAGACCGTCCCACCGCAGACCGCCTACGCGCTCAGCCGGGTGGAGTCGGAGGCGGCCAGGATGACCGCGCTCGTCGAGGACCTGCTGCTGCTCGCCCGGCTGGACGCGGGCCGCCCGCTGGAGCGCGAGCCGGTCGACCTCTCCCCGCTGGTCGTGGACGCCGTCCGCGACGCTCACGCCGCCGGGCCCGAACACCGCTGGACCGTGGACCTGCCCGACGCCCCCGCTATGGTCCGCGGCGACACCCACCGACTGCACCAGGTCCTGGGCAATCTCCTCACCAACGCCCGCCGGCACACCCCGCCGGGCACCCTGGTCTCGGTCTCGGTCTCCTCCCCCAACCCCTCTGCCGCCGCCCCGGGTTGGTACGTCCTGCGGGTCGCCGACGACGGCCCCGGCATCCCCGCCGAGTTCCAGCCCCGCCTCTTCGAGCGGTTCGCCCGCGGCGACGCCTCGCGCACCCGCACGGCCGGCAGCACCGGACTCGGGCTGGCCATCGTCGCCGCCGTCACCGCCTCCCACGGCGGCGAGGTCGAGGTCAGCAGCCGCCCCGGGCACACCGTCTTCACGGTCCGGCTCCCGGCCCTGCTCTGACGCTCCGTTCGCAGACGCCTTCCGACCGGCCACTTGCCCGGCAAGCGCGGCTGCGCCCACAATCTCCCGGAAGCCGGAAGCCGGAGGCCAAGCTGATGCAGACGCTGTTGCTGGAACACGAGCCGAGGCTTCGGCGCGCCAGTGCAGTGGGGACGTTTCTGCTCGTCGCCATCCTGCCGACCGTCCTGGCCGCGAACGTCCCCGCTCTCTCGATCACGGTGAAGGTCGCCATCGGGCTGTGCTGGACGAGCATCGGGGCCTGCCTCGGGGTCCGAGCCGAGCGGGCCGCCGTGTTCTGCCGGCCCGACGAGATACTCATCCGAGGGTTCATCCGCAGTCGGCGGATCCCCGTTCGTGATCTCATCGGCCTGCGGGGCCTGCACCTCTACTGGTGCGGCCCGCGCGGACGGCTTCGGCGGAGCAGGCTCGCGAGCTTCGCCACCAGCCACTACGCAAGCCCTCGGTCTACTCGCGCAATGCCTCCTACCTGCGGCGGCTCGATCAGTGGCTCGAACAGGCCGTGGGCAGCGGCCTGAAGCGCCGGGCCAAGAACGTCCACCATCTCGACGACGGCGCCCTGGCCAGGGAACTGCGACTCGCCACTGCCGCACAGCGGTGGCAGGACCGAGGCCGCCGACCGGTCCCCGGACCGCCCACGACCGATTGGCGCGGCCTCCGGACCAGCGCCGCGGCCGAGATGGCCAAGCGGGCCGAGGAGCGTGACGGCGCGAGCTGAACGATCGAACGGGCGCGGACTGACACGTGCCGCACAGGTTCGGCACATCGGAGGGACAGCGCGGTCGGGGAGGTTGGCAGGGCTGGAGAGAACCCGCCCTGCGCAAAGGACAGCGTCGATGACTGCGACTTTCCCCGACCCGACGACCCACCCGGGCCCGACGGCAGACCTGACGGCAGACCCGACGGCAGACCCGACGCCCGACGCCGCGGACCGGCCGCCCTGGCGGCGGCTGGTCCGCGGCCGGCCGCAGGACCCGGCCTGGGTGCGGCCGGCGCTGTTCGCGCTGCTGGCCGTGACGGCCGTGCTCTACCTGTGGGACCTGAGTGCCTCGGGCTGGGCGAACTCGTTCTACGCCGCGGCCGTCCAGGCGGGCAGCAGGAGTTGGAAGGCGTTCTTCTTCGGCTCCTCGGACGCCGCCAACTTCATCACCGTGGACAAGCCCCCGGGCTCGCTCTGGGTGATGGAGCTCTCCGCCCGGATCTTCGGCGTCAACTCCTGGGCGCTACTGGTCCCGCAGGCGCTGGAGGGCGTCGCCACGGTGGCCGTGCTGTACGCGGCGGTCCGGCGGCGCTTCTCCCCTGCGGCGGGCTTGATCGCGGGGGCGGTACTGGCGCTCACCCCGGTCGCGGCGCTGATGTTCCGCTTCGACAATCCGGACGCGTTGCTCGCCCTGCTGCTGACCCTCGCCGGGTATGCGGTGCTGCGCGCCCAAGAGCGGTCCCGCACCGGCTGGTTGGTGCTGGCCGGCGCCTGCATCGGCTTCGCGTTCCTGACCAAGACGCTTCAGGCGTTCCTCGTGCTGCCCGCGTTCACGCTGGTCTACCTGGTGTGCGCGCCGACCGGGCTGTGGCGGCGGATCCGCCAACTGCTGCTGGCCACGCTGGTGTTGCTGATCAGCGGCGGCTGGTGGGTGGCGATCGTCCAGCTGGTGCCCGCCCGCTACCGGCCGTACGTCGGCGGCTCGCAGCACAACAGCTTCCTGGAACTGACCTTCGGCTACAACGGGTTGGGACGGCTGAGCGGCAACGAGACCGGCAGCGTCGGCGGTGGGGGCGGAGGCGGCGGGCGACCCGGTGGTGGCGCGGGCGGCGGCACCGGGATGTGGGGCGCCACCGGGATCACCCGGCTCTTCAACGCGGAGATGGGCGGTCAGATCGCCTGGCTGCTGCCGGCCGCGCTGATCCTGCTGGTCGCCGGTCTCTGGGTGACCGGCCGTGCGCCGCGCACGGACCGGGCGCGGGCCGCGCTGCTGCTCTGGGGCGGGGCGCTGCTGACCACCTGCGCGGTCTTCAGTTTCATGGCCGGCATCTTCCACCCGTACTACAACATCGCTCTGGCGCCGTACCTCGCGGCGGTGGTCGGCATCGGCGCCACGCTGCTCTGGGACCGCCGCCGGCATCCGGCGGCCGCGGGCGTGCTGGGCGCCACGGTGGCGGTCACGGCGGTCTGGTCGTACGTCCTGCTGAACCGCAGCGCCGACTGGCACCCGTGGCTGCGCTACGCGGTGCTGGTGGTCGGGCTGGCCGCCGCGCTCGGGATCGCCATGGCCGGACGGCTGCCGGCGCGGGCCGGCCGGGCCTTCGCTGCCGCCGGCCTGGTCGCGGCGCTGGCCGGGCCGACCGGATACACCCTGCAGACGGTGACCACGGCCCACGGCGGCTCACTGCCGAGCGCCGGGCCGGCCGTGGCGGGCGGGATGGGTGGCCCTGGTGGAGCAGGCGGACCGGGCGGACCGGGCCGGCCGGGCGGCGGCTTCGGCGGGCGCGGCGGCTTCGGCGGACCGCCCGGCATGGGTCAGCAGGGCCAGGGGCAGGGGCAGGCCGGTGGCGCCCCGTCACCGGGACAGCTGCCCGGCGGTCCCGGTGGAACCGGCACCCCTGCGCAGGGCCAGGGTCAGGGACAGGGACAGCGCCAAGGGGGCTTCGGCGGTGGCGGCATGGGCGGCCTGCTCGACGGCAGCAAGCCCGGCGCCGCCATCACCGCACTGCTCAAGACGGACGCCGCGCGGTACACCTGGGTGGCCGCCGCGATCGGCTCGCAGAACGCCTCCGGCTACCAACTGGCCACCGGTGACCCGGTGATGGCGGTGGGCGGCTTCAACGGCAGCGATGCCGCACCGACCCTGGAGCAGTTCGAGAGCTACGTGCGCGCCGGCAGGATCCACTACTTCATCGGCGGCGGCACCGGCGCCCCGGGCGGCAGCGGGAGCGGCAGCTCGGACTCCGCGCAGATCTCCTCCTGGGTGTCCTCGAACTACACCGCCAGTACGGTGGACGGCGTGACCGTCTACGACCTGACCAAGAGCACCACTGCTGCCAGCACATCCTGACGCTCAGTCAGCAGACAGCAGACACCCCACGGACGGCCCACCCCAGACCCGGGGTGGGCCGTCCGGTCGATCCAGCGGACAACGAACGCTTACCCGAGGTCGTCAGCAGGGCGAACGCCGCCCGAGGTGGCACCGGTGAGCCGCCGAGCCGACGGACGCACCCGGACTCCCGCTGCGTGCGCCCGGTCCGCCCAGGCTCCGGGCGGGTCGCCGACCACGGTGACGCGCGCCCCTTGCCGCACGAACTGCGTGATCAGCGGCCATGCGAGGTCGGCCAGGATCCGCGCGTCCCCGTCGAGTGCGCCGGCCCATGCGTCGAGATCGATCGTGACCGCGCCCGGTGCCTGTTCGTCGGCCGCACCCGAAGCGGTACCCGGATCGGCCCCGCCACCGCTCCCCAGCAGCAGGCGCCGGTTGACCTCGAGGAAGTCAACAGGATGCCGCCTGCCGGTGCCGTCTCCGCTGCCGCTGCCGAGCGCTCCCGCAACGGCTCGGCCGGCGCTCCGGGTGACGCGGGCCAGGTCGTCGATGGTCGGCGCCATGAAGTACCCGTCGATGTCGCTGGCGAGGATTCGGCTGATCGGGCCCCGGAAGTCGGCGTCGTAGCTGTCGTCGGTGAACTCGGTGGCGAGAATGCGAGCCTGCGGGAACTGCCGGCGCAGGAGGCCGAGGAGCTCGGCACTGGCGGGCGGGATGAGCACGATGTCGGCGTCCGGTCCGGCGCAGCGGATGTCCTGGACGATGTGCCCGGGGCCGAGGCGCTGGGCAAGGGCTTCCTGGGCGGGCCCCTTGAGCGCGATGGCGGTGACGACGATGATCGGCCTGCTCTCCGTGGCCTCGCCGACGAGGGCCTGTCCGAGCGGTTCACCCCGGGGATCCTCCTGGCGCCTGGCGACCGGAAGGGCGGGCCCGTCGGACGTGGCGGGTGACACCGGGTCGAGGCGTTCGGGCACGCTCGCGTGATCTTGCTGCTCGTCAGAAGCCATGGCACACAAGACGCGCAGTGCCGCAGGCCGGTTCCGGAGAGCTGATCCCCGCCGTCTCCCGCCGTCACACGCGATCCGTATGCCCGTCCTAAGCAGGACACAGCCTGCGCACAGCAGCGCCGCCGACCGTGGTCCGCATGAGCCAATCGACAGCACTGACGGGACCGCCCGCCGAGGCGGCGGCCCGGGACGGATCCTCGCCGGGCAGCGCCCAGTTGGTCGAGATCGTGGTCCCCGTCCACAACGAGGAGCACGTTCTCGGGCAGAGCATCCGCAGGCTGCACGGCTACCTGGCCGACACGTTCCCGTACCGCTTCCGGATCACCATCGCCGACAACGCCAGCACCGACGCCACCTGGCAGGTCGCCACCGGACTCGCGGCCGAACTGCCGCAGCTGCGGGCCGTGCACCTCGACCTCAAGGGCCGGGGCCGGGCGCTGCGGCAGGTCTGGGGCAGCAGCGAGGCCGACGTGGTGAGCTACATGGACGTCGACCTGTCCACCGGGCTGGACGCGTTCCTGCCGCTGGTCGCGCCGCTGCTGTCCGGGCACAGCGATCTGGCCATCGGCAGCCGGCTGCACCGGGGTTCGGCGGTCGTGCGCGGACCGAAGCGGGAGATCATCTCCCGCACCTACAACGCGCTGCTGCGCACCACGCTGGCCGCGAGGTTCTCCGACGCCCAGTGCGGCTTCAAGGCCGGCCGCACCGACGTGGTGAAGGCGCTGCTGCGCGAGGTGGAGGACCAGACCTGGTTCTTCGACACCGAGCTGTTGCTGCTCGCCGAACGCAGCGGGCTGCGCATCCACGAAGTGCCGGTGGACTGGGTGGACGACCCGGACAGCCGGGTGGACATCCGCCGCACGGTGCTGGACGACCTCAAGGGCATGGCGCGGGTCGCCCGCCGCGCGGTCTCCGGGGCGGCCGGCCTGCCGGTGCCGCCGCGGGTTCGGCAGGCGAGGCTGCCGAGCGGCCTGAGTCGGCAGCTGTCCAGCTTCTCGGTGATCGGCGTGCTCAGCACACTCGCCTATCTGGCGCTGTACCTGGTGCTCCGCCAGGCCGTGCCCGTCGTACTGGCCAATGCGCTGGCCCTGGTCAGCACCGCGATCGTGAACACCGCCGCCAACCGGCGCTTCACGTTCGGGGTCACCGGCTCGCGCGACGCGCTGAAGCACCAGGTCGAAGGCGGCATCGCGATGGCGATCGGGCTGGTGCTGAGCACCGCCACTCTCGGCCTGGTCCGGCTGCTCGCGCCGCACGCCACGCCGGCTGCCGAACTGGCCGCGCTGGTCGGCGCGAACGCGCTCGCCACCGTGCTGCGCTTCACGCTGCTACGGGGGTGGGTCTTCAACCCGCGCCGGCGGCGCCCAGCGGACGACTCGGTGCCGCCGACCTGACCGGCAGGACTGGGGGCGTCCGCTGCGCAGTCCGCCACGGATGCGGCGCGCGCCACCCGGCGGTTGACTGGGACGAGGGGATCGAACCGCTGGAAGCGAGGTCGCCGCGATGGCAGTCGTGATGAGCATGCGCTGGGACGGGGTCACCACCGCGCAGTACGACGCGGTGCGCGCGGAACTGCACTGGGACGAGAATCCCCCTGCGGGTCTCCCCATGCACGTCGCCTGGTTCGACGGCAGCGCACTGCACGTGACCGATGTCTGGGAGTCGGAGCAGGCCTGGCAGACCTTCCTCGCCGAACGACTCGGCCCCGCGGTCGAGAGGGCCGGCCTGCCGGGGCGCCCCGACGCCAAGCTGCTGCCCCTGCACCGGCGCTACGTCGCGCCCGGCGTCACCGGCGCCGCCTAGGCCCTGTCCGGGCGCCTCTCGCCTCTCGCTTCCCGCCTCTCGTCACAGTCGCGCCGGGCTCACCGCCCCGGCCCCCGCCCCCGCCCCCGCCACGTGCTCCGCGGCGTAGTCGCAGAGCGCGGCCCGGTGGCTCAGGCCGGTCTTGGTCAGCAGGCTCGCCACGTGCTTCTCGACGGTGCGCGGCGAGATGTACAGCCGCCCGGCGATGTCCTGGTTGCCCAGTCGCGGGCCGAGCAGCAGGAACACCTCGTACTCACGCACCGTGAGCCCCTGCCGGCGCAGCTCCGGCGGCACCCGCTCGGTGCCCGAGCGGCGCTGCGGGACGGTCGCACCGGCTCGGCGCAGCAGGTCGCGGCAGGCGCTCGCGACGGCCGGCACGCCGGCGCCGTGGAAGTACTCTTCGGCGGTGCGCAGCCAGGGCACCGGGTCGCCCCAGCCGTCGGTCAGCGCGGCCTCGGCGACGAGGCGCAGGCCGAGGTGGCGGGCCATCAGGAACGGGGCCGCCGCTTGGCGGCCCTGCTCGAACGCCTGCAGCGCCTGCTCGCCCTGGCCGGCCCGGCCCAGGTGGACGGCGTGCGCGAGGCGTTCGAACTGCCGGTTCCAGAGCAGGCGGGCCCCGGGGTCGGCGGCGTCCCGGGCGTGTTCGGCCGGCCCGGCGAGCCCGGCCAGCGCGCGCAGCAGCGGGCGCAGGCCGTGCCGGCCGTTGAAGTAGAAGACGGTCGGGTTCTCGTCCTCCCAGGCGCGTGCGTTGTCCAGCTCGGTCATCGCCTGGTCGCGGTCCTCCTCCAGGAGGGAGCACATCGCCCGGCAGTTGCCGAAGACCAGCGGCATCTTGAGCGAGCGGTTGCCGTCCCAGCGGTAGAACTCGGCCAGCTCCTGCTCCATCTCGCGGCGCCGGCCCTGGTGGGCGGCGAGCGCGGCCCGGGTCAGCAGCACGTACTGGTGGTTGTCGACGTGGCGCAGCCGGGCGGTCGCGCCCGCGCTGCGGTCGGTCAGCTCCTTCGCCGTCGCGTACTCGCCGCGGAAGACGGCCTGGCTGGCCATCGTCGCCTCCGCGGTGTGGCCGAGCGCGATCGCGCCGAGCTCGACGGCCGCCCGGTGGGCCCGGCTCAGCTGCTCGCTGGTGCCGTTGCTCATGAACTCGTTGGCGCCCAGGCGCAGCAGCGCGTCCAGCCGCCAGGTGGTCAGCCCGTGCTTGGTGGCGAGCACGAGGATCCGTTCCAGGCAGGCGTTGGCGTGGTCGAAACCGTGTCGGCGCTGGAGCAGTGCGAGCAGCTGGAGCGCCTGGCAGGCGACCACGGGCAGGCCGGCCTCCTCGGCGCTGTCGGCGGCGCGGCGGGCGAGCCGCTCGGCCCGGCTGGTCCGGTCGGCGCCGTCCTCGCCGCCGTCCTCGCCGATGCCGGTGAGCGCGAGGTTCGCCTCGACCACGTCGATCGCGGGGGTGATCGCGGTGCTGTCGAAGCGGCCGAGCAGCCCGCGGACCAGGGCCACCCGGGAGGCCGCCTCCTCGTGGCGCAGCGCGGAGACGGCGCCCCAGGCGAGCCGGGTGTGCAGCGCGGCGGAGCGGGCGTCGTCGAGTGCGCCGGGGCCGGTCAGCGGCAGTGTCTCGGCCAGCTTGAGCGCCCGGTCCAGCCGGCCGGTCTCGACCAGCGTGTAGACCAGGCTCTCCAGGACCGAGGTGGCGTCCTCGCCGGGCCCGGAGTCGGCCATCAGATCGTGTGCGCGCTCCAGCAGCGAGACGGCCGAGTTGACCGCGCCGTCGCCCAGCGCGGCGCGGCCGGCCTGGGCGAAGAGCAGTGCGGCCCGGCGCGGGTCGCCGGCGGCCAGCCGCAGCACCGCGACCTGCTGGCACCAGTCGCCGGGCAGCCCGGGGTAGGCCCGCTCGACGGCGTCCGCCGCGCGCTGGGCGATCACGGCGCGCTCGCCCGGCAGCAGGCCGGCCAGCAGCGCCTCGGTGGTGAGCGCGTGCCGGAACTCGTACCAGTCGGCGACCGGGCCGCTGGGCGAGATCAGCTGGGCGTCGATCCCGGCCCGCAGGTGGATCAGCAGCGTGCGGTCGTCGAGGCCGGTCACCAGCTTGAGGACGGGCAGCGCGAACCGGCGCCCGAGCACGGCGGCGGAGTGCAGCAGCTCGCGGCCGTCCGGGCTGAGCCGGGCGGCCCGCTGCGCGACGCTGTGCACGACGGTGGCGGGGACGTCGATGGTGAGGTCGCCGCTGACCCGCCAGCCGTCCGCACCGCCGCGCAGCACGTTCGCGGTGACCATGCCGCTGAGCAGTTCCTCCACCACGAACGGGTTGCCCTCGGAGTCGTGGACGAGCTTCTCGGTGACCGAATCGGGCAGCTGGCCGGTCCCCGCGCCCAGGCAGGACTCGGCGACGATCCGCACCTCATCGGCGGTCAACGCGCGTAGATCCGTCATCGTCGCGGACCGGCGACGACCGGCCGCGCGGCCCAGGTCGCCGGCCGGCCCGGCGCCCGACCGCAGTGTGATCAGCAGGAAGACCGGCAGCCCGGCGATGTTGTCGACCAGGTACTCGATCACCGAGAGCGTCTCGGCGTCGGCGTCGTGCAGGTCCTCGACGACCAGCAGGCAGCCCGGCTGCCGGCCGGTGGCCGGATCCGGGCGGGCCGTCGTGGTCCGGCCGACGGCGGCCAGCAGGCGCAGCACGGCCTCGGCCGTCTCGACCAGGGACGTACCGCCGTCCGGCGTGTGACTGCCCCGCCACTCGGGCACCAGCCCGGCCAGCGCGGAGCGGTACGGCGCGAGCTCAGGGTCCTGCGGTGGCCCGCCGATCCGGAAGAGCGAGAGCAGCGCCTCCGCGATCGGCCGGAACGGCATGGCGGCGCCCGTGGTGCTGCTGCGCCCGCGGAGCACCGCCATGCCGCCGGCGAACGCGCGGTAGGCGCATTCACCGGCGAGCCGGGACTTGCCGATGCCCGCGTCACCGAACAGGAAGACCGCCTGGCCATCGCCCTGCCGGGCGGCGGCCAGACACCTGTCGAGGAGCGCGAGTTCTTCGTCGCGCCCGACCAGCACTGGCGATGTGGTGAGCATGGCCGGAGGCTACCCTCCAGGCCTCGGATCCGCCATGGTGACGGGCGCTCCTCGGCGGCTCACTTGACGGTTCATCAGTTGCGCAAGCGCTAGGGTCTGTCGTCAAACCCCCTTCTGCTCGGCGACGCCATGCACGCACTCTCGCCGCACCGGGCACAGACCCAAGTACGTCCAGTACGAGGGCCTGCACCCGGCACGCCGAATGGGGGCACCTCCCGGCCGAAGGCTGGGGGAACGCACCTGACGCCGCCAAGCCGCCCTCCGGGCGACGAAGGGAGTTTGACGACAGACCCTAGGTCACAGGCTCATCGGGCCGGAGACGCTGGTCCCCATGCCCATGGTGTGGCCGGCGAAGCCGTGCACGCCGCGCGCCGGGCCGCCCAGGCCGGCCAGCAGCGCCGCCCGGCGGCCTGAGGAGGACGGGCCTTCCACGGCGATCTCGCCGGCCGGGTGCGCGGTGGCCGCGCCCGACCTGGCCTCGGGGTCCTTCCAGTAGCGGACCAGCTCTTCGTGGTTCATGACTTCCTCCTGTGTGGGACCGCGCGGCGGGGGTCGTGCCGCGTTCTCGGCCGTGCGCCGTGCAACTGCTGTTCACTGTGGTGGTGACACACGGTCGGGTTTGGGTTGAGGACAACTACGGTCAGGCATGGGGAGATTGCAGGAGCAGCACCGAGGGTATCCGGGCGCCGAAACCGAGCCGGAGCAGTCCGTGCCCGATGCCGGCCAGCCCGTTGAGCAGTCCGGGGCTGCTGACCCGGTTCGGGGTGCCGCAGCGCGGACCGAACCGGTCGAGTGAGGCGAGCAGCGTGCCCGCCCGGGCGGCGGCCGGCCCGGCCATCGCCCGGCCGTCGGCCGAGGCCGCCAGCAGCAGCTCGGCCGTGCCCAGCTCGCCGTGGCAGAGGCTGTGGTTCGGCAGCGGGCTGCGGCCGGCCAGCTCGGCGACGGTCTGCTCCGCGAAGGCGGCGGCGCCGGTCAGCGGGCCGGCCGCCGCGCTGTCCGCGATCGCCAGCGCGATGCCCGCCGCCCCGGTACACCAGGCGGCGTCCTGCGGACCGTCCTCACCGGCCGCGAGCCGGGCGGCGACCGCCCGCTCCAGGTGCTGCCGGCCGGCCGCGGCGTACTGCGTGCCGCCGCCCGCCGCGGCGAACCGCAGCAGCGCCCAGCCGATGCCGGCCGCGCCCTCACCGAAGCCGCGCCGCCCGGGGTCGGCGACCGGCAGTTCGACGTCCGGCAGGTCGGCGAGCAGCCGGGCGCACTCGGCCGCCGCCTCGCGCGCCTCGCGCAGCCCGGTCGCCCGGTAGACCGAGAGCATCGCCGGCAGGCAGCCGGCCAGACCGGTCAGCACGCCCGGTTCGGCGTGCTGCGCGAGCTCGGCGGAGAGCGCCCGGGCGGTCAGCTGGACGGCCTGCTCGGTCCAGCCGGCGATCTCCGGCGCGTCCAGCAGGCCCGCGAGGTGGCTGAGCGCGTAGCCGATGCCGCCGAGCCCGTCGAAGCCGCCGACGCCGACGGCCGCCAGGTGCTCCGGCTCCGCGGCGAGCGCGGCCAGCACCTCGGGCACCGGCCGCAGCGCGCGGCGGGCCACCGCGGCGTACCGCTCGATCCCGGTCACCGAGGCGAGCTGGGCCAGGAACAGCGCCGTCCCGCAGTAGCCGTTGGCCAGCCCGGCACCCTGCGGCAGCACCGCCCAGCGGCGCTCCTCGATCGGTTCGAGGGCGAGCCAGTTGACCCGCCGGCCGTCGTCGTGCGCGCCGGCCAGGATCTGGTCGGCGATCCCGCAGGCGGCGGCGAGCAGCCGCTCGGGGTCGGGGACGGTGCCCTCCGGGCGGCCGTCCGGCCCGGCGCCGGTCCAGTGCGGGTCACAGCTGCTGCGGGTGGCGAGCGAGGCCCGGATCACCCACTCCTGGTCGTAGCGGTCGGTGCGGCTCATCGCGCGCAGCTGGTCGGTCACCCGGTCCAGGCCGGTGCCGGCGAAGTCCGCGGCCAGCGGCACGCCGCCGATCGCCGGCCGGTCCGCGGTCGGGCTGCTGGTGACCAGCGGGATGTCACCGGCCCACAGCTCGTCGAGCTCGGCGGCGACCAGCGGCCAGCGGGCCGGGTCACCGGCCGACTCGCGCCACAGCAGGTCGAGCAGCCGGTCGCGGTCCAGCGCGTCGCGCAACACGTCCGGGTGGGTGGACTCGTCCAGCAGCGTCGAGTAGCGCTGGGTGTCCCGGGCGACGACCCTGGTCCGGTCGGCCGCGAACCGGGCCAGCAGGCCGTCCGGGCAGGTCAGTTCGGCCCGGTGCGCGCAGAGCACCTCGTAACCGGCCCGGAACCCGGCCAGCAGCGGCTCGGTGTACGTGCACGGGTCGGCGTCCTCGCCGTTCAGCCGGGGCCGGTTGTCGGCGCCGTGGAACACCTTGGGGGCGCGCACCAGCAGCATCTCGTCGGTGCCGGGCGCCTGCCAGCTCGCCACGTCCACCGGCAGCAGCCTGCCCTTGTCGCCGCCGAGCCCGGAGACGTCCAGCGTGCCGCGCTCGCCGATCCGCAGGTGCGGCAGCAGCGCGATCCGGTAGACCGAGCGGTCCAGCGCGCGCAGCGCCGGGTCGTCGCCGACCGTGCCCGGCAGCGCCAGGGCCGGGTGGAACAGCGTCTCCAGGTCCACCAGCACCGGCTGGTCGGCGCAGGCGATCAGGTTCTCGTAGTGGATGTCGGTGCCGCCGAGCGCGTGCAGCAGTGCGAGCAGCGCGCCGGTGCGGTAGTAGAAGCTGTCGAGCTGGGCGTCCCAGGCGCACGGCGCGGCGGCGGCGAATTCCAGCCAGCCGTAACCGGGGCGCTCCAGCACGCCCAGGATGCGCAGGTCGAGCCCGGTCATCCGCTCGTTCAGCCAGCGGACGGCGGCGTTGAAGTGCCCGTGCACCGCGAGCGGGCGCGGCTTGTAGACCAGCCGGGCGCCGGAGGCGAAGCGCAGCAGGGCGACCGCCCGGCCCCGGCCGTGGCTGTCCCCGGCGGCCAGCTCGATCTCGACCAGCCGTCCCGGGTCCTCGGCCCGCAGCAGGGCGACCACCAGGTCGGCCCGGTCGTCCGAGAACCGCTCCAGCAGCTCGCCCCAGGCCGCGACGGCCTGCTCGGCGGCCTGGGCGAGCAGTCTGGCCAGCACCGGGTACTCGGTGAGCAGCGCGGTGAGTCCGGCCCGCTGCCGGGTCCGGCGGACGAAGTCGGCGAACCGCTGCTCGGGGGTCTCGCCGTCCAGGCGCCCGGAGACCCGCAGCACGTTGAGCTCCAGCACCAGGGTGCGGCGGGCGAGTTGGACCAGCCGGGTGCTCAGCCGGCGGCTGAAACAGTCCTGCAGCGCGGCCAGGTCGGCGAACCGGTCCAGCCCGGCGAGCTCGGCCGCCGTGCGCAGTCGCCCGACGGCGTCCTCGGCGAACGGCGCGAGGATCGCGGCGAAGCCCTCGTCCCAGTTCCACTGCTCCCCCGCAGTGGTGAGCCGGGCGGGGGCCGCGGCCAGGACGCGTTCCGCCGAGGCGGCCCAGTCCGGCCTGCCCAGCCGGGCCGCGAGCGCCGCCGGCGGCTCGTCGAGCAGCGCCCGCAGGCCCTGCTCGTCGAGGCCGACCTCGCCGAGGCGGGCGGCGAACAGGCCCTCCTGCGCGAAGTCGTCCCGCCAACGGCCCAGCCGGCGGTCCGCCCGGCCCTCCGATCCGGGCGTCCCGCCGGCACGACCGGGCGGCGGCCCGTGCCGGAGCCGTTCGGTCAGCGCCACACCACCGGTCCACCAGGGCGCTCCCTGCTGGCTCGTACTCTCGGCCGTCCCCGCCTCGGTCATGTCGGAGACAATGCCACCGCGGTCGGTGCGGGACATGGGGGCCGGCCCCCATATTCCGGGTGCCCGGCGGTCCGCTCCTGGTCGGGCCGGGAGAATCCGGGGGCCGGACCCCCTGGGAAGGGCGCCATCAGCACTCCAAGCTCGAACACATGAACGCGAACACGGCGGAGTTGCGGATCAATGTGCTGGGCCCGGTGCGGGCGACGGTCTCGGGTGCCCGGGCGGCCCTCGGCGGACGGCGGCAGAAGGCCGTCCTGGTGGTGCTGCTGCTGGCCCGGGGGAACATCATCTCCGAAGAGCAGATCATCGATGCGGTCTGGGAGGACCAGCCGCCGGACAAGCCGCGGCAGGCGCTGCACACGTACGTCGCCGGCCTGCGGCGGGCGCTGGAGCCGGACCGGCTGCCCCGGCAGGAGGCCATGGTGCTGGTGCGGCACAGTGCGGGCTACGCACTGACCGTCGAGCCGGCGGCGGTGGACGCGCACCGGTTCGCCGCGCTGGCCGCGGCGGCGAGCACCGCGTCGAACGCCGACCGGCCCGCGCAGGCGCTGGCCCAGGCCGAACAGGCGCTGGAGCTGTGGCACGGTCCGCCGTTCGCCGAGCTGGCCACCGCCCGGTTCCTGCGGGCCGAGATCGGCCGGCTGGAGGAGTGGCGCTCGCTGGCGCGCGAGGTGCGGGTGACGGCCGGCCTGGAGCTGGGCGATCACCGGGGCTGCCTGGTCGAGAGCGAGGTGCTGACCCGTGACTACCCGCTGCGGGAGTCGGCCTGGGCGCTGCGCGCGCTCGCGCTGTACCGCTCCGGGCGGCCGGCCGAGGCGCTCGCCACGCTCGCGACGGCGCGCCGGACGCTGCGCGAGGTGCTCGGCGCCGATCCCGGGCCCGAACTGGCCGGGCTGACCAGCCGGGTGCTCGCGCACGATCCGGCGCTGCACTGGCAGGGGGGCCGGTCGCGCCACCCGGCGGCGAGCTGAGCCGAGCTGACGAGCTGAGCTGACGTGAGATGACGTGAGATGACGTGAGATGAGATGGCCTGACGGGCGGCCACCGAGGGGCCCGGAGCGGAGGCGGCAACATGGCTTCATGTTGCCGCAACACCCGTTCCCAGCAGGCGAGATGGCGATTGACACGGCAGCCGGGGAGTCCGCACGATGATGCCCGCACCCGCTCGCGGCCGAGGGAGGAGACCGACCACCATGGGCTGTGTCGTCCGCTCTTCCTGTTGCCGCCGCCGCTGTACGCGCTGACCGCTGCGCCGCTGTACGCGCTGACGTCTGCGCTCGCGCCTCCGCCGCGTCGGCCACTCGGGCCCGGTGGGCCTCGTGAACCCCGTGGGCCGCGTGGGCCTCGTGATGCCCGCTCCCGGCCGCCGCGCGCCGTCGCGCCCCCTCCCTCCCGCCCCGCACGAATCCCGAGGAATCGCCATGACCACTGCCATCACCGAGCTCGGCACCACCCCGGCCGCCGGCCGGATCGGCGCGATCGTCCACGACGTCCGGCTCGGCGGCGATCTGCCGGCCGGAACCGTCGCCGCCCTCGAAGCCGCGCTGTACCGGCACAAGGTGCTCTTCTTCCGCGGTCAGCAGCACCTGGACGACGCCGAGCACGAGGCCTTCGCCCGCCTGCTCGGCCACCCGGTCGGCCACCCGACCGTGCCGAGTGCCGACGGCCGCTACATCTTCGAGCTGGACGCCACCAAGGGCGTGCGGGCGAACAACTGGCACACCGACGTGACCTTCGTGCCGTCCTACCCGAAGGCCTCGATCCTGCGCGCGCTGGCGCTCCCGGCCGCCGGCGGCAGCACGGTGTGGGCCAACACCGCCGCCGCCTACCAGGACCTGCCGGAGCCGCTGAAGGTGCTCGCCGAGCAGCTGCGCGCCGTCCACACCAATGACTACGACTACGCGGCCAGCCTCGCGCTGCGCCCGGAGCTGGCGGAGAACGCGGAGGTCGCCGAGCTGTTCCGCAAGGTCTTCGTCTCCACGGCGTTCAAGACCGAGCACCCGCTGGTCCGGGTGCATCCGGTGACCGGCGAGAAGAACCTGCTGCTCGGCGCGTTCGCCCAGCGGATCCTGGGCGTCCCCGGCCCGGACAGCCGGGCCCTGATCGCGCTGTTCCAGCGCTACGTCGAGCGGCCGGAGAACACCGTGCGCTGGGACTGGCAGGTCGGCGACGTGGCGATCTGGGACAACCGGGCGACCCAGCACTACGCCGTGAACGACTACGGCGACGAGCCGCGGCTGGTCCGCCGGATCACGCTGGACGGCGACCTGCCGGTCGGCGTGGACGGCGTCCCGAGCCGGCTGCTGGAGCCGGCCGACCCGCCGGCGGTGGCCGGCCTGGTCCCGGCTGCGGAACTGGCGGTGGCGCCCGAGCTCTGACGCTCCGTCACCGCCGGGTCGGCCGCGGATCGCGCATGGCCGATGATCGTTGACCACCCTCGGCGGCCAACGCCGGCCCACTCGCAAGTGCGATTATCGTTCGTGCGAAAATCCTCCCTCGGTGCCCCTCGGCCCACCCGCCGAGGCGGCCCGCTGACGGCAACGCCGCAACGGGGGGAGAATTTCGTCATGTGTACCGCGCTCATCAGCGTGGATCCGCTGTCCACCACACCGGTCCTGGTGCTCGCCGCACGGGACGAGTACACCGACCGGCGCTGGCTGCCACCTGCCCGGTACTGGCCCGACCGGCCGGCCCTGGTCGGCGGCCGCGATCTGCTGGCCGGCGGCAGCTGGCTCGCGGTCCAGCCGGGTGCCGACCAGGCCGGCAGCGACCCGACCGTGCCCCGGATGGCGTGCCTGCTCAACGGCTTCGGCCCACTGGCCGCCCCGGCATCCCGGCGCTCCCGCGGCGAGCTGCCGCTGATCGGCGCGGCCGAGGGCGGCATCGACCGGCTCGACCTGGAGCACTACGACCCGTTCCACCTGATATGCGCGTCACCGACCGAGGTCCGCGTCCTCAGCTGGACCGGCGGCCGACTGCGCGAACAGACACTCGCCCCCGGGCTGCACGTCGTGGTCAACGACGGCCTGGAGGGCCACGCCGACCAGCGCACCACCTCCCAGCGGGCCGGCAGGATGATGGCCGCCCGGCTGGCGCACTTCCGATCCCGGCTGGCGAGCGCCGTCCGCCCCGAGCCCACCACCGGCGCCGACGCCACCGGCCCGACCGCCCTGGCCTGGGGCCAGTGGCTGCCGCTCGCCGACGGTGACGGCCTGCAGCCCGACGACGACGCCGCCCTCATCCAGCACCGCGACTTCGGTGACGGCCGGATCTGGGGCACCACCTCGGTCTCACTGATCGCGCTCGGGCCCACCGGACTGCGCTACGACTTCAATCCGGTCCCCGGCAACGGCTCCACCTGGCACCGGGTGGACACCGCGCGCCTGGCGAGCGGAGACGGGTCCCCCACCACCGCGCCCTGAGCGCGCTCCGCAGCACCCGGCCGGCAGGCACCCGGCCGGTCAGCCATCGGCCGGTCAGCTATCGGTTGGGAAACGAGTGCACCGAACCGCTGATGCGCCGGCGACTCGCGCCCGAGCATGATCCGCATGGATTCCACGGGACTTGTCACCGCGCTCTCGGCGGTACTGGCGGGCGCGGCAGTGATCGCGGCCGCCGTCATCACCTCGAATCGCCTCTTCCAGCAGGAGGCGCGCCGCTTGCGGGCCGAACGCGAGCAGTGGCGCGCGGACTCCCGCCGCCAGGCGTACGCGAGTCTTCTGGTGGCGGCGTCCGCGGTGGCCAATCACTGGTGGGCGCTGGCCGACGTCCTGCGCCATCAGCCCTTCGATCCGGCCACGGCGGAAGAGCGCTACCAGCGCGTGCTGGTCAGCTGGGACGACTACACCGGCGCCGCGGCCGTTGCCCGGATGCACGGCCCGGCCGAAGTGGTCCAGGCGGTCGATGCCCTGCGGGCCTACCTCTCCGGCTTCGATCACCGATCGAACGATCTCTACTGGTCCGTGCGGGCGGGCCGGAAGGGTGATTTCGAGGCGTTCGACCGCGATGCGAAGGCTTTCAGCGACGCCCGGCACGAGTTCGGACGGATCGCCGGATCCGTCCTGGACGGCCACGTCTGACCGAGCCCACGTCTGACCGCTGCGCACAGCGCACCGCCGCCCGGGGGCGGCAGCGGCGCGCTGTGCGCAGCGGCAATCGTGGGGAGCAGCGATCGTGGACGGCGGCGATGTCGCTGGTACCGATCCAAGCAGCACGATGTTGCCGCACTATTGCAATCACCGTACGAGCCAAGGATCTTCGGCCAGCTCGGGGCCACTATGCGGACGTGGTTGACGGCAGGCGCCGCGCCCGGCTAGCTTCCCCGACATGCAGCAGCAGCCCATCGCCCTGACGACTCGCGGTCACATCGACCTTCTGCGAGTCTGTTCGGCTGCCTGTCGCTGCTGCTGAGGGCCGCCACCGCCCTTTCGCCTCCCCTGCGCCCGTCTGACCGGCTGTAACAGCCGCTGATCCGGGCGCCCTGGGGCACACCGCCACAGTCACGGCGCTCCCGCGCGTCGACATACGCCCATCCGCCTGCTCGCCTGCCCGCCTGCGCGCTCGCCGCCTGGCCGTCACGTGCCATGCCGCTGTGGGTCGCCGTACCCTCCGCTGCCCTCGTCCGGGTCCCGCTCAGCCCGAGGAGACTCCCGTGTCCGTCGAGTTCGACACACCCTCACCACCCGTCACCAGCAGTACCGCCACCACCGCCGCCCCCTCGCTGGTCGCCGTCGCCCCTCGCAGCACCCGGCGCCACCGGCTGCCCCGCCCGCTGCGCCGCTCGCTCGCACCCCTCGCGCTGCTCGCGCTCTGGCAGTTGCTCGGCTCCACCGGGGCGCTCTCCGCCCAGACGCTGGCGCCGCCCGCCACCGTCCTCGCCAAGGCCGGCGCGATGATCGCGGACGGCACGCTGCCGTCCGCGATGGCCGTCTCGCTGCAACGCGTGCTCTACGGTCTGCTGCTCGGCGCGGTGGTCGGCATCGGCCTCGCGCTCGTCTCCGGCCTGTTCCGACTGGGCGAGGACCTGGTCGACCCGGTCGTGCAGATGCTGCGGACCGTGCCGTTCATCGGCCTGATCCCGCTGCTGATCATCTGGATCGGCATCGGCGAGGCACCGAAGGTGGCGCTGATCGCGATGGGCGTCGGCTTCAACCTCTACCTGAACGTGCACGCCGGTATCCGCAGCGTCGACAACGCGCTGATCGAGGCCGGCGAGACGCTCGGGCTGAACCGCTGGGGGCAGATCCGGCACATCATCCTGCCCGGTGCGCTGCCCGGCCTGATGACGGGCCTGCGGTACGCGCTCACCGTGTCCTGGCTGGCCCTGGTCTTCGGCGAGACGATCAACGCCGACAACGGCATCGGGTTCCTGATGAACCAGGCCCGCGAGTTCTTCCAGACCGACGTGATCGTGGTCTGCCTGCTGGTCTACGCCGCGCTCGGCCTGATCGCCGACCTCATCGTCCGTGCGCTGGAAAGGATTCTGCTGTCATGGCGACCGACCTTCAGCGGCAGCTGAGCACGCCCGAACGCACCGCCCCCAACCACACCGCGCCCGACCACGCCGGTGCCGCCGTCCTGGTCCGCGGCCTGCGCAAGGCCTACGGTTCGGAGACCGTCCTGGCCGACCTCGAACTCCGGCTTGAACCGGGCCAGTTCACCGTGCTGCTGGGCGCCAGTGGCTGCGGCAAGAGCACGCTGCTGCGGATCCTGGCCGGCCTGGACCGGGAGATCAGCGGCGAGGTCCTGGTGCCGCGCCGGCGCGCCGTGGCCTTCCAGGCACCGCGACTGCTGCCCTGGAAGAGGCTCTGGCGCAACGTGGTGCTGGGCCTGCCGGGGCGGCCCGACCGGGCGCTCGCCGAACGGGTGCTGGCCGAGGTGGGCCTGTCACACCGGGCCGACGCCTGGCCGAAGACGCTCTCCGGCGGCGAGGCGCAGCGCGCGGCGCTGGCTCGGGCACTCGTCCGCGAGCCCGAACTGCTGCTGCTGGACGAGCCGTTCGGCGCACTCGACGCGCTCACCCGGCTGCACGCGCAGCGGCTGGTCGGCGAGCTGTGGCAGCGGCGCAGCTGCGCCGTCCTGCTGGTCACGCACGATGTCGAGGAGGCCGCGCTGCTCGCGGACCGGGTGCTCGTGATGCGCGAGGGCCGGATCGTCCACGACCGGCGGATGGAGCTGCCCCGCCCCCGCGAGGCCGCCGACCCGGCCGTCCTCGCACTGCGCACCGCGCTGCTCGCCGAGCTCGGCGTCAGCACCTCCTGACGTCTCCAGATACCTCCCAACTCCCTTGCCAGAAACGGATCCCGTCATGCCCCTCCCCCGTCGCGGCGTCCTCGCCGCCGTCCTCGCACCGGCGCTGCTCACGGCGCTGGCCGGCTGCGGCTCCGCCGGTGCGAAGTCCGCAGGCTCCGGAACCAGCGCCGGAACCGACAGCGATGCCCGGACCCTGCACGTCGGCGACCAGGCCGGCTCCGGCGCGCAGGCGCTGCTCGATGCCTCCGGCCAGTCCAAGGACCTTCCCTACAGAATCAGTTGGTCCACCTTCAGCTCCGGGCCGCCGATGCTGGAGGCGATCGGCGCCGGCTCGGTGGACCTCGGCGCGGTCGGCGACACGCCACCGGTCTTCGCCGGCGCCGCCAAGCGCCCACTGAAGGTGGTCGGCGCCGCCCGCTCGTCCGGCGTCGGCGACGCGGTGCTGGTGCCCAAGGGCTCGCCGGTGGCCGACATCGCCGGTCTCAAGGGCCGGACGATCGCGGTCGCCCAGGGCAGCGCCTCGCACTACACCGTCGTCGCGCTGCTGCTGAAGGCCGGTCTGTCGCCGTCCGACGTGCACCTCAGCTACCTCCAACCGGCCGATGCGCTGGCCGCGTTCAACTCGGGCAAGATCGACGCCTGGGCGATCTGGGACCCGTACACCGCGATCGTCCAGAAGTCCGGCGCACGCGTCCTCGCGACCGGCCAGGGCGTCACGGCCGGCCTGTCGTTCAGCGTCGCCTCCGACCGAGCGCTCGCCGATCCCGCACGCAGCAAGCTGATCGACGACTACCTCAGGCGGCAGCGCGCCGCCCAGCAGTGGGCGACCGCGCATCCCGAGCAGTGGGCGCAGCTGTGGTCCAAGCAGACCGGGATCCCGTCCGACATCGCGCTGATCTCGGTGAAGCGCACCCAGGCGACGGCCTTCGCGGTCGCCCTGGACGACAACGCCGTCCGGTCCG
The DNA here is from genome assembly GCF_057158765.1 of Kitasatospora sp. NEAU-69. NCBI lineage: Bacteria > Bacillati > Actinomycetota > Actinomycetes > Kitasatosporales > Streptomycetaceae > Kitasatospora > Kitasatospora sp. NEAU-69. Next base: position 20,785 of record NZ_JBWXUE010000001.1, on the reverse strand, counting down.
AGCAGCAGATCGCCGACGCGTTCGCCGCCCAGAAGCTGATCCCGGGCTCGTTCGACTTCGCCACCTTCACCGACCGCCGCTTCAACGACGGCCTGCCCGCCTCCACCACACCGCTGCCGACCACCTCTTGACCCGGGAGAACCCCACCGATGAACGTGCACCTGCACTGGTTCCTGCCGACCGGCGGCGACGGCCGCGGCCTGGTCGACCGCCACGCCTACGCGAGCAACCTGGCCGACCGGGCCGCGAGCGCGGCGCCGGGCCGCGCCGCCGCCACCGTCCGCCGCCCCGACATCGAGTACCTGACCCAGATCGCCCAGGCCGCCGACCGGCTGGGCTTCGAGGCGGTGCTCACCCCGACCGGCACGTGGTGCGAGGACGCCTGGCTGACCACCGCGTTCCTCGCCCGGGAGACCGAGCGGCTGAAGTTCCTGGTGGCCTTCCGGCCCGGCGTGATCTCGCCGACGCTGGCGGCCCAGATGGCCGCGACCTATCAACGCGCCTCCGGCGGGCGGCTGCTGCTGAACGTGGTGACCGGCGGCGACTCGACCGAGCAGGCCCGGTTCGGCGACCACCTCGACCATGACAGCCGGTACGCCCGCACCGACGAGTTCCTGACCGTGGTCCGCGGCGCCTGGACCGGCACACCGTTCGACTTCGAGGGCGCGCACTACCGGGTGACCGGGGCCCATGTGCCGGTCCCGCCGGCGCCGGCGCCGCCGATCTTCTTCGGCGGATCCTCGGCCGCCGCCGGGCCGGTCGCCGCCCGGCACGCCGACGTCTACCTGACCTGGGGCGAGCCGCCCGCCCAGGTCAAGGAGAAGATCGACTGGATCCGCGGACTCGCCGAGGCCGAGGGCCGCGAGGTCGCGTTCGGCATCCGGCTGCACACCCTCTCGCGCGACTCCTCCCGGCACGCCTGGCGGGAGGCCGACCGGCTGCTGGACGACATCGGCGAGGCGGAGATCGCCCAGGCCCAGCAACTGCTGGGGCGCAGCGAGTCGGTCGGCCAGCAGCGGATGCTCGCGCTGCACCAGGGCTCGCGCGAGAAGCTGGAGATCTACCCGAACCTCTGGGCCGGCGTCGGCCTGGTCCGGGGTGGGGCCGGCACCGCACTCGTCGGCAGCCACGAGGAGGTGGCCGACCTGATCGAGGAGTACCACGCGCTGGGGATCGACCACTTCGTGCTCTCCGGCTACCCGCACCTGGAGGAGGCGTACTGGTTCGGCGAGGGGGTGCGACCGGTGCTCCGCGCCCGTGGCCTGCTCGGAGAGGTCTGACTACTGGGGAGGTCTGACGGATCTTTGACGGTGCTATGACGGTTCTGTGATGCACATCTGACGGAACGGCAAGTTACTGTAAGGTAGTTTTAAGAGTTGAGCGGATGAACAGACCGCCAACTCTCCAAAGGACTTCCTCTTGTTCCGTCAGCAGTCCCCCCGCCAGCAGTCCGCGCGTTTCGGCCGGCTCACGCGCCTCGCTCTGGCCACCACCGTCCTCTCGGCCCTGTCGGCCACCCCGGCACTCGCCGACGCGCCCGCGATACCCACCGCGCCCGCCACCGCGGGCAGCGGCGCCGGCGGCGTCCAGGGCAGCGCCACCCCGCACCTGGACGCCGTCGAGCAGACGCTGCGGCAGGTCTCCCCCGGCCTGGAGGGGACCGTCTGGCAGCGCACCGCCGGCAACGCGCTCGACGCACCGGCCGACAACCCCGCCGGCTGGCTGCTCCAGACGCCCGCCTGCTGGGGCGACCCGAGCTGCACCAACCGGCCCGGCACCCAGCAGCTGCTGGCGAAGATGACCGACAACATCGCCAAGGCGACCCGCACGGTCGACATCTCCACCCTCGCCCCGTTCCCGAACGGCGGCTTCGAGGACGCGATCGTGGCCGGCCTGAAGGCCTCGGTGGCGAACGGGAACAAGCTCCAGGTGCGGATCCTGGTCGGCGCCGCCCCGCTCTACAACATCACCTCGCTGCCCACCTCCTACCGCGACGAGCTGGTCGGCAAGCTCGGCGACGCGGCGGGCAGCGTCACGCTGAACATCGCCTCGATGACCACCGCCAAGACCTCGTTCTCCTGGAACCACTCCAAGCTGCTGGTGGTCGACGGCCAGAGCGTGATCACCGGCGGCATCAACAACTGGAAGGCCGACTACCTCGACACCACCCACCCGGTCTCGGACGTCGACCTCGCGCTGACCGGTCCGGCCGCGAGCTCGGCCGGCCACTACCTGGACACGCTGTGGAGCTGGACCTGCGGGCACACCGGCGTCTTCTCCGCGGCCTGGTTCGCCTCCTCCAACGGCGCGTCCTGCCAGCCGACGCTGGAGCAGGACGTCAACCCCGCGCCCGCCGCGGCGACCGGGGGCATCCCGGTGCTCGCGATCGGCGGCCTCGGCGTCGGGATCCAGGACTCCGACCCGTCCTCCAGCTACCAGTTCACGCCCACCACCGCCGCCGACACCAGCTGCGGGCCGGTCAACCTGCACGACAACACCAACGGCGACCGCGACTACGCCACCGTGAACCCGGAGGAGAGCGCGCTGCGCACCCTGGTCGCGAGTGCGACCAGCCACATCGAGATCTCCCAGCAGGACCTCAACGGCACCTGCCCGCCGCTGCCGCGCTACGACGTGCGGCTCTACGACACGCTCGCCGCGAAGCTCGCCGCCGGCGTCAAGGTGCGGATCGTGGTCAGCGACCCGGCCAACCGGGGCGCGGTCGGCAGTGGCGGCTACTCGCAGATCAAGTCGCTCTCGGAGGTCAGCGACACGCTGCTGAACCACCTGACCGCCGTCACCGGCAGCAGCGCGGCCGCGCACACGGCGATGTGCCAGAACCTCCAGCTCGCGTCCTTCCGCGCCGCCGCCAGCCCCACCTGGGCGGACGGCCACCCGTACGCGCTGCACCACAAGCTGGTCTCGGTGGACGGCTCGGCCTTCTTCATCGGCTCCAAGAACCTCTACCCGGCCTACCTGCAGGACTTCGGCTACATCGTCGAAGACCCCACCGCCGCCGGGCAGTTGGACGCCAACCTGCTGGCCCCCGAGTGGCAGTACTCGCAGGCCGCCGCGACCTTCGACTACAGCCGCGGGATCTGCGGCAGCTGAGCCGCGGCGCGGTCGGCGCAGTGGGAGTTGTATCCGGGGAGCTCCGTCGGCGCCGTTGACGAGCGGTGCTCCCCGGGGGTGTGCGCAAGGCACTCTCGGCAGACGACGGGCACGGACCACTCGGATCCGCGGCGACGCCGGTGCCGGCCAGGGGCCGGGGTCGGGGGATGACTCGGCCCCGACTGCCCTCCTCGCCCTGGAAGCGGGTCAGGGACGAGCGGGGAGGACTGCGTTGACCCGCAGATGATGTCTGACAAGTCGCCGAGCGTCAACTGCTCCGCCGCGCTGCCACTCGGGCGCCCGCTCAGGTTCCGCTCAGGTGCTGCTCAGGTGCCCGCTCGGGTGCCCGCCCCGACGCCCGCTCAGGTGCTCTGCCAGAGCGGCAGCGCGGGCGCCCCCACCGGGAGCAGGTGCTTCGCGGCCAGCAGCGGCACCCGGCCGGCCCGCACGGTCTGCGTGATCAGGATCGCGGGCGTGTCGGCCGGCCGCTCGAACTGCTCACCGCGCTGCTCGCCCAGGATGCTGGCCGCGACCGTGCTCGCGCTGCGCAGCCGCAGGCCACGGCCGTGCCGCAGCACGGTGTGCAGCATGCTCCGGCTCGCCTCCCGCGCCCCCGCCACGGCCTCGGCCAGCCCCGGCACCGCCGCGTCGAGCGTGCGGTCGGCCGCCGACCACTCCTGGGCGAGGCAGACCGGCAGGCCGTCCAGCTCGATCAGGCTCTCCCAGAACCAGGCCCGGCCGTCGACCGGCAGCAGCAGCCGGGCCAGCGAGAACTCGGTCGGCGCCTCCCGCACCCGGCGCACCGGCACCGTCCGGGCCGGCTGCCCGGCGCCGAGCAACTCCTCCATCGGCAGCAGCCGCTCGAAGCCGCGCTGCCGCGGCTGCTCGCGCACCGTGCGCCCGACCCCGCGCCGCACGTCGATGACGCCGTCCTCCTGCAGCAGGATCAGCGCCTCGCGCAGCGCGGGCCGGCTCACCCCGAGGTCGGCGGCCAGCCTCGGCTCGGACGGCAGTTGTGAACCGGGCGGGTAGACGCCCCGCTGGATCGCCTCGATCAGCCGCTCGTAGAGCGCCACCACCGGCCGCTGCCGGCCGGGCTCGCCCGTCATCGTCGAGTTCCCCTCCTCCACGCGGAAAGACTCCTGGTCGTCCCGGCCAGGCTACCGGCTGGTAGATCACTTGTCAGACAAGTGCGGCCGCCTCAGCGATCCCCACTCCCCGCGGCGGCGCCCGGGGCCTGTCGTCAGACCCCCTTCGTCGCCCGCAGGGCGGCTTGGCGGCGTCAGGTGCGTGCTCTCGGCGTGCCGGGCATGGGCCCTCGTACTGGGTCGTACTTGGGTCTGTGCCCGGTGCGGCGAGAGTGCGTGCATGGCGTCGCCGAGCAGAAGGGGGTCTGACGACAGGCCCTGGCGGAGAATGAGCCGACCGGCGCAGACCGGCGCAGACCGAAGGCGGAAGGACGCACGAGGATGGACCAGCACGAGCTTCACAAGCGGTTCGAGACCCTGACCACCGCGCATCTGGCGGACGCGTGCCTGCGCGCCGGCGTCCCGGTGCGCTGCGGGCCGAGCGGACTGCGCGCCGTCGGGCCGGGCAACCGGCTGGCCGGCCGGGTCGCGCCGGCCCGGCACGTGGGCAGCGTCGACGTCTTCCTGGAGGCGTTCGAGACCGCCGCCGCCGGCGACGTGCTGGTGGTCGACAACGGCGGACGGCTCGACGAGGCGTGCGTCGGCGACCTGGTGGTGCTGGAGGCCCAGGGTGCCGGGCTGACCGGCGTGGTGATCTGGGGCCTGCACCGCGACACCGCCGACATCCGGGCGATCGGCCTGCCGGTGTTCAGCCTCGGCGCGCTGCCGACCGGCCCGCAGCGGCTCGACCCGCGCCCTGACTCCGTGCTGACCTGGGCCTCGATCGGCGAGTGGACGGTCGATCGGCAGGACCTGGTGCTCGCCGACGAGGACGGCGTGCTCTTCCTGCCGGCCGACCGCGCCGCCGAGCTCCTCACGCTCGCGGAGGGGATCCGCGACACCGAGCGCCGCCAGGCCGAGCGGATCCGCGCGGGCGTCTCGCTGCGTGGCCAGGTCGGCTTCGAGGGGTACCTGGCGGCGCGGCGCGAGACTCCGGAGCTGACCTTCCGCGAGCACCTGCGCACGGTCGGCGGCGCGATCGAGGAGTAGCGCCCGCGCGGCTCAAGGGGTCGGCGCGGCGCGGAGCGGATGGCGGCTGCGTCAGTCCAGCCCGCGCCCGGCCCGGAGCCGGGCCGAGAGCGCCTGCGGATCGACGATCGGCGCCGGGTAGTGCGGCCGGTCGGCGAGCAGCCACGGCCGGTGCACGCTCCGCCCCGGCAGGTGCGCCAACTCCGGCACCCAGCGCCGCACGTACGCGCCGTCCGGGTCGAAGCGGTCGGCCTGGACCAGCGGGTTGAGCACCCGGTTGGGCCGGGTGTCGGTCCCGGTCCCCGCCACCCACTGCCAGTTCAGCTGGTTGTTCGCGACGTCCCCGTCGACCAGCAGGGAGAGGAAGTGCCTGGCCCCGATCCGCCAGTCCTGGTAGAGCGTCTTGCACAGGAAGCTCGCGGTCAGCAGCCGGGCCCGGTTGTGCATCCACCCCTGCCGGGCGAGCTGGCGCAGCCCGGCGTCCACGATCGGGAACCCCGTCCGGCCCTCCCGCCAGGCCTGCGCCTCCTCCTCGTCGCGCACCCAGCGGTCGCCCTTGCCGCGGTAGTCCTGCCAGGCCACCCGCGGTGCGGCCGCGAGCACTTGGTGGTGGAAGTCCCGCCAGGCCAGCTGCCGGACGAACGCCTCGGCACCCGCGCCGCCGTGCCGTTCGGCCAGCGCGACCAGCTCCGTCGCCGACAGGCAGCCGAAGTGCAGGTAGGGCGAGAGATGTGACGTCGCGTCAGCCGACAGATCGTCATGGAGGTCCGCGTAGCCATCCAGTTCGAACGAGCGCCAGAGCTTGCGCGCCACCGTCTCACCGCCGGCCGGCAGCTCCGGCGAGCTAGGCCGGACCTCGGGAACCGGCTCGCCGCGCAGGCCGTCCGGCACCCGCAGCGCACGTGGCGCGGCCAGCGGCGCCCGGTGCCCGGCCCGTTGCCAGGCGCGGAAGTACGGCGTGAAGACGGCGTAGTGGTCCTTGCCGGCCGGCGTCACCGCACCGGGCGCCGCGACGGTGAGCGAGCCGTCGTGCACCACCAGCCGGTCGCCGAGCCGCTCGCGCAGCGACGCCTCCCGCCGCTGGGCGAAGCCGCTCGCCCCGGCGGCCAGGTGCACCGAGCCGGCGCCGGTCCGCTCGACCAGTTCGGCGACCGTGTCGACGCTCGGACCGCGCCGGACCACCAGCCGGGCGCCGATCCGCCCGAGCGAGGCGTCCAGGTCGGCCAGGCAGTCGGCCAGGAAGGCCAGCCGGTTCGGGACCGCGAAGCCGGTGGCTGCGAGCTCCGGGTCGAGGACGAAGAGCGGGACCACGGCCTCGGCGCTGCTGCGGGCGGCGTGCAGCGCCGGGTTGTCGTGCAGGCGGAGGTCCTGGGTGAACAGGACGACGGCGACGGTCATCGGCGGTTCGGGTGCCTTTCGGGGGACGGACGGCGGGACGGACGGCGGCGTGGCGGCAGCGGCAGGAACCCGCTGGTGCGCTGCGCGTACTCGGCCCACCCGGGCTTCGCTGCGGACAGTTCGCGCTCCAGCATCGGCTTCCCGCTGCCACGGACCAGGAGATACGTCATCAGCAGCGGGCTGAGCACCCAGGCCCACCCGCTCGGCGTGTCGGCGACGAGCAGGAACAGGCCCCACCAGACGCAGGCGTCGCCGAAGTAGTTGGGGTGCCGCGTGTAGCGGCGCAGGCCGCTCTCCAGCAGCAGCCCGCGGTTCGACGGGTCGGCCTTGAACCGGGCCAGCTGCCAGTCCCCGACCGCCTCGAAACCGAGGCCGAGCGCCCACAGCGCGGTGGCCGCCCAGGCCGTCGCGCCGAGCGGGCGGGCCTGGTACTGCGCGGCCTGCACGGGCAGCGAGACGAACCAGACCAGGCCCGCCTGCGACAGGTAGATCACGGTCAGCGCGTACCGCGCCCGCTGCTCGGGCGGTCTGCGGGCCAGCATCCTCGCGTACCGCGGGTCCTCCGGCAGGCCGCGGGCCCGCCACCACAGGTGGGCCGCCAGCCGCACGCCCCAGACGGTGACCAGCGCGGTGACCAGCAGCCGCCGCTGCGGATCGCCGTGCCCGGCCGACAGGCCGTAGCCGGTCAGCGCGACCGCCACGAAGGCCAGCCCCCAGGCCACGTCCACGCCCCGGTGCCGGCCGCTGCGCTGCCCGACGGCGAACGCGGCGAGCAGCACGGCGAGCACCACGCCGAGCGTGACGACCGTGTTGACGCCGAACGCGGCGCTCATCGGGCCTCCCCTGACCGGCCCGGGCAGCGCTCCGGACACCGGCCCGGGCGGCGGCGGCCCGCAAGGCGGCCCGCAAGGCGGCCCGGACTGCGGCCCGGACTGCGTGGCTCGACCGGCAGGCCGCGCAGCCACAGCCGGATCCCCTGGAGGCGGATGTGCAGCGGGACCGCCCAGGTGGCGAACGGGTGCCGGACGGCGGCCCGCAGCAGCTGGAACGCACCGGCCGGCAGTCGCCGCCCGTGCACGGCGGCGGTGAACTCGGTCCGGCCCGCCCGCTCCAGGCTGATCCCGAGCGCCAGCCGCTCGCCCGGCTCGGGCAGCGTCATCCGGTAGCGGCCGTCCACCGGGAAGAACGGGGAGACGTAGAACTCCTTCGGCACCGTCGCCCGGCCGTGCCGGTCCGGGTGGAGCAGGTAGCGGTGCTGCCCGCCGTAGGTGTTGTGCACCTCGGCGACCGTGCAGACGAGCAGGCCCGCGCGGTCGTGGCACCAGTAGACGGTGAGCGGGTTGAAGACGTGACCGAGCGAGCGGGCCTGGGCGAGCATCAGCACCCGGCCGGCGACCGGCTCGACACCGGCCTCGGCCAGGAAGCGGTCGATGTCCTGCCGGAGCGTCAGCCCCGGGGCCGCTTGGTGGTCGGCCGCCCGGAACCGGGCCAGTGGGCGCAGCAGGCCGGGCAGCAGCGGCAGTTCGTCGAGGTCGACCAGCCAGAGGTAGGTGCGGTGCTGGAAGCGGTGCCGCAGGGGCGCGGTCCGCAGATGGGTGATCCGGGTCTCGTAGAGCTCCGCGCCCCACGGGCCGGACAGCGCCCTGCTCGCCGTCCCGGCCCGGACTGCGGTCCCGGCCGTGGCTGCGGCCGTCGCCGCACTCGACTCCGGCGCCGCGCCCGACACCGACTCCGGCTCCGACTCCGCCACGGCAACCCTCCGATCCGCCCCGGCCGCGCCGCGAGCGCAGGCCGGTGGTGCTCGCTCCTTCCCCTGCTTCGGAGCGCTCGGACGAACGGATTGCCCGGAACCCGATCACACCCGGCGTCGGCACTTGCCTTTGGCGAGCGATCGAGTAATGCTGATTACATGATTACATCAGAGGAGCGGGAAGCAGTCCGAGGCTGGTTCACCGGCCGTCTCCCGGAGGACCTGTTCACCGAGCTCGTCGAGGTGTCGGTCGACCGCGAGGAGATCACCGTCATCGGCCGGATCCCGGCCCCCGAGTTCGGCGAGAAGACCTCCGAGGCCGAGCGCGGCGCGGCCGTCGAAGGCCGGATCTCGGAGTTCCGCGAGCGGACCCGGGACGCCCGGATCGCCGTCGCCCGCGAGGCCGAGCACCGCTACGACCGCAAGGTGTCCTGGGGCGTCGAGTGCGACGGCGTCCGGGCGCTCTACACGAACGTCTCCGCACCCGTGATGACCCGCCTCCGCCAGCCCGAGCGCCAGGTGCTCGACACCCTGGTCGAGGCCGGCGTCGCGCGCAGCCGCAGCGAGGCACTGGCCTGGTGCGTGCGCCTGGTGCAGCAGCACTCCGACAGCTGGCTGACCGAGCTGCGCGACTCGCTGGAGACGGTGCGCCGCCTCCGCGCGCAGGGCCCGGACCGGGTGACGACCGACCCGGCGTCGGCCGAATAGGACCGACCGGCAGGGGATATCGACACCTCAGCTGACGCTCTCTGACAACCGGCCCCACTGATGGCGGCCTCCGGTGCCCTGGCACCGGAGGCCGCCATTCGCGCGTTCGCACCCGGCGTGACCTGCGACCTCGCTTCGCGCCCCGCCCGACCGGCCAGTCGGCGGCGGCTCCGACGACCTCGCAGAGTGCGCCGGCGCGGGCCGACGGCACTTGGTCGCCACCGGCGCGGCGGTACATTCGATATCAGCTGAGGTGGACGTTAGCTGATTCACCGCCAGCAAGCATGAGGATGCATCGCACCACGCTGTTCCGCGGACAGCTCGGCCGTGCCGAGGCAACCCCTCGGCCTCCGTCCCCGACCAAGGGAGACCACCATGTCCGACATCACCGCGATCCAGGCCCTCGACCTCACCGACCTGGACCTCGATCTGAGCGACCTGACGGTAACCGCACTGCGCGACGCCGTCGCCCTGCCGGAGAACGGCGCGACCACGCAGAACTGCTCCTGCATGGCATCGTCCTCGTGCATCCCGCCGAACACCGAGTACCCGCACCCGCAGGCTCTGTGACGTCGGCCGACTCGGCTTCCCCATCGGATGAGTGACGGCAGGTCACTCATCCGATGACGAGGAGGGGTTCGGGACCGCCCCAGCCGGGGGCGGTCCCGGACCTGGCGCCGGTGGTGACGGCCGCTGCCACTGCCGCCGCCACCACGCGCGCCGCTAGCACCCCACTGCCGCAACCAGACCGGCCGGACCCGGAAGGAACTCCATGCCGCACCCCACCGGGCCCACGGCCGGCGACCGCTACACCCACACCGTCCACTCCGCTCCGTACGCGCTGGTCCGCGCGACGCTGCTGCGCTACCCGGCGCAGCACCCGTCGGCTGCCGCCTTCCGCTCCGAACTGGCCCGCCTGGTCGGCGTCGAGGAGCGCACCGCCGCCCTGCTGCCCGAGCTCGGCGACGCACTCTACGCCAGTCGCGAGGGCCATTCGGAGGCCTTCCACCGCGAGGTCGTGCTGCCGCTGCGCCGCGCGCTGCACAACGGGCGCCAGGTGCGCCCGGCGCTGCTCGCCCGGCTCGGCGACCTGCCCGAACGGGTCCCTACCGTCGCCGCCTGGCTCGACCTGCGGTCCCGGCGCGAGGCCCTGCTGGCGCGCACCGCCGAGACGGCCGATGCCGCGCTGACCGCCGAACGCGAGGCGCTCGCCGAGCTCTGCCGGCAGCCCGCACTCGCTCGCGCGGTCGCGCTGACCAGCGCCGACCTGCTGCGCGCGATCGAGCGGGCCGGCAGCGGCACGGCCGACCGCAAGGCGCGCAAGGAGGAGCCGACCGTCCTGCGCTACGCGCTGCGGGCGAGCACCAAGACCAGCCCGCTCTCCTGGTTCACCGCCGTCGGCTGGGGCCCGCTGACCGATCCCGACCCGGCGGAGGTGGCGGACGGCGAGGCGGACGGTGAGAGGGGCGAGCACGGCGGTCGAGCGCGGCACGAGGCCGGCTGGCCCGCCACCGCCGCGCCGCGCTCGACCGTCCAAGCCAACCGCACCCTGGTCAGCGAGCTCACCGCCGCGCTGCTGGACTCCCCGCGCCGGCGGGCCGCCCTGCCGCACCGGATGACCAGCACCGCCCGGATCGCCGACGGCCGAGCCGGCTACCTGCGCGATCGCGCGGTGTTCAGCGGCGGACGCCTGCTGGCGGTGGCCGAGGACGAGGTCGCACTGCCCGCTTCGGCCGCGCTGGAGCACGTCGCCCGGCAGTGCCGCGCCGCAGACTCGCCGGCCGAGCTGGTCCGGCTGCTGGACGGCCGGCTCACCGTGCCCGGCGGCCGCCCCGCGCTCGCCGCCTACCTGGAGCGCCTGGTCGGCACCGGGCTGCTGCTGCCGGGCGAACCGGTGGATCCCCAGCACCTCGAACCACTCGCCGAGTTGGCGCGGTGGCTGCGCCGCTGGCCACAGGATGCCGCCCTGGCCGACCGGATCGCCCAAGTCGGCCGCACCACCGGGACGTTCGCGACCTGCGAGGCGGCCCAGCGGCCGGCCCTGCTGGCCGGGCTGGCGGCCGACTGGACCGGGCTGCTGGCCGACGCCGGGCGCCCGGCACCGACCGGCACTCCGCTGGCCGTCCTCACCGAGGACGTGGTGACGGACGAGCCGCTGCCCCTGGACGGCGCCCTGGACCGCGGCGACCACCAGGCACTGCACGAACTCAACGCGCTCACCGAGCTGTTCGACCTCGCCCACCCGATGCGCCGGATCGCGCGCGAGCTCTTCGTGGCCCGCTACGGCGTCGGCGGCAGCTGCCCGCACCCGTGGGACTTCGGCCCGCAGCTCGCGCAGGCCTGGGCGGAGACCGGCCGCCTGGCCGCGACCGGCTTCCGCGATCCGGCCGCAGACCGTTACGGGCTCGGGGAGTTGGCCGAACTCTGGGCCACGCTGCGGGCGACCGTCCACACGGCCGGGACGGACTCCAGGCACGAGCTGGTCCTCCCCGCCGGCACGGTTGCCGAGGCGGCCGCCCTGCTGCCCGCCTGGATGCTCCAACGGCCCACCAGCTACGCCTACTTCGCGCAGCGCGACGCGGCCTCGGGGCTGCTCTGCGTCAACCATGTGCACGGTGGCTGGGGCCGGTTCAGCAGCCGGTTCCTCGCGACGCTCGACCCGGCCGCCGCCGCAGCGGTCGCCGAACAGCTCCGCCGCGGCTTGGGGCCCGGCGCCCGAGCCGTCCAGATCCGGCCGGTCGGCGGCTTCAACGCCAACCTCCATCCACGCCTGGTCGCGGACGAGTTGGGGACCGACCGGCGCTGGGCCGGGATCGAGGAGGCCGACGTCGAGCTGGTGCACGACGAGGCGAGCGACCAGATCCGGGTGCGACTGAGCAGGAGCGGCGAGCTGCTCGACGTGCTCTACAGCGGCTTCCTGGCCCCGATCATGCTGCCGCACCGGCTCGGCCCGTTCCTCAACGACCACCCCGAGGGCGTCGTCGACTTCCGCGCCCTCGTACCGTCCACCCGATCGGCCGCCCCGGGTGGCCCGGTCATCCGCACCCCGCGACTGCGCCACCGGCACCTGGTGCTACACCGGGCCCGCTGGGCACTGGCCGCCGGGACCGTCGAGGCGCTGCGCGCCGATCTGGCGGTCGACGGTCCGATCCCAGTGGCGGCCGTCGCCCGCTGGCGCGCCCGGCTCGGCCTCCCCGAACAGCTCTTCCTGCATCCGGCCGCGGCCGTCCCGGTCGGTCGGCCGACCGAGGACTACCTGAACCAACTGCGCCGGCCCAAACCGCAGCTGGTCGATCTCGGCAACGCCCTGCACCTGCACGCCCTGGGCCGCTGGTTCGCCCGCCACCCGGCCGGCGTGGTGCTGGAGGAGGCGCTGCCCGCCCCGGGCGGACGCGACCGGGCCGGCCGGGCGGTCGAGCTCGTGCTGGAGACGTACCGTGCCGGGCAGTCGAGTTGACCCCGACGGCCCCACACGACCAGGAGGCGACCACCGTGCCCGATCCCGTCACAGATCCCGTCACAGATCCCGTCACCGACCCCACCACCCGTCCGCAGGGCGCCGCCGCCGACGCCCGTGACGCGGGCGCGCGTGACCTGGTCGTCTACTACCGCGACCCGGTCAAGGCTCCGCTGCTGCGCGGTGCCGTCCTGCCGCTCGCCCGGCGCTACGCGGCCCAGGGCCTCGCCGTCCACGTCGAACGGCACTGGCTGCACGGCCCGCACCTGCGGCTTCGGCTCGACGGCCGCCCCGCCCAAGCGGACGCCGAGGCCGCCGCTGCCAACGCCACCGCCGAGGGCGTGCGCGAACTGCGCGACTGGGTCGGCCGCCACCCCTCCCGCCACGAACTGACCGATGATCAGCTGCTCGACCAAGCAGCCGAGGCGGGCCGGGCCGAGCTGATCCCGCCGCCCTACGGCCCGCTGGTGGCCGACAACACGGTCCGGATCGAGCCCGTCGACCGCGGCCCGCTCCGGGCCCTGATCGGCGACGACGGCGCCGCCCTGCGCGACGACCTGCTGCGGCTCGGCCTGCCCGCGCTGGAGGCCGGCGTCGGCTTCCTGGGCGAGCACGGCGACAGCCAGCAGGCCCGGCTCCGGCTCGCGGTGACCGCGCTCGCCGCGCATGCCGGCACGTTCCCCGGTGGAGTCGCCGGCGGCCACTGGTCCTTCCTCTCCCACCTGGAGGACCACCTGCTGCACGCGGACCCGGACGGCAGCCTGCGAGCCGCCTTCGAGGACCGCTGGCAGCGCGCCGGCGACTCGGTCACCGCCCTGGTCGGACGCGTCGGCGGCGGAGGCGGCAGCGGCTGGGAGCAGACCTGGTCGCACTGGTCCGCCGGCGCTTGGCGGCTCACCTCGGACCGGCTGGCGGCCGGCGCCGACCTGCACGGCTCGCCGCTGGAGTACCGGACCCGGGCCGCCGCCACCGGCGACCCGGCCGTACTGGAACGCTGGGACGCCGATCTGCGCACCCGCTACAGCGAGTTCCACCAGCTGCTGCGCCGCTCCGACCCCGATGGCCGGATGTTCTCCCAGCCGGCGTACCTCACCTACCGGGCGGGCACCAACGTCCTCTACCGGATGCTGGCGATCTGCGACGTCCTGCCGCTGGAGCGCTACCTGGCCGCCTACCTGGTGGTCCGCGCGGTACCGGCGCTCACCGGCGTGGACTGGCGCGAGCAGGTGCAGGAGGTCATCGACGTGGTGGAGCAGCCGTCATGACACCGGACGGCACGGACACGGCCCAGCTTGACGACCCGGTTGACGGCCTGCGGCTGCGCCCCGGAGTCGCCGTCACCCCGCTGCGCGACGGCCTGCACCTGCGCGGCCGGCGGACCGCCGTCACGCTGGAGGGCAGCTCGGCGCTCCCGACCCTCTGGCGCGCGCTGGCACCGGCACTGCGCAGCGGCGATCACACGGCCCTGGCCCGGCAGGCGCCCGCCGGCTCGCCGCTCCGGACCGCGCTGACCACGGTGATCGGCCAACTCGACGCGCACGGACTGCTGGTGGCGGACGTGCTGCGCGCACCGGCGGACGGCGCACCGGCCGCCGCACGCTGGCTGGACGCCACCGTGGACCGGCCCGTCACGGCCGCAGCGGCGCTGGCGGGCGCCGACCCGGTGGTGCGGGCCGCCGACCCGCCCGGCCCGCTCGCCCGGGCTGCCGCCCGCGCGCTGGCCCGCAGCGGACCGGCGCCCCGCGTCGAGGCGGCCGAACCCGCCGACGGCTTGCTGCTGCTCACCGCGCGGACCGCCGACGGCCGCACGCTCGCGGTCGCGGCGGGCTTCGGCGGCGCAGCCGACGCAGGACCGACCAGCGGGCCCACGTCCGGCTTCGTCACCCCACACGGCAGCCCGGCACAGGCCCGCGCCGACGCCGCCGCGCTGACCCGCCGCCTGCGGCCGGCAGCCGAACCCGCCGCCGATGCCCCGCCGGCGCGGCCCACCGCTAGGCTCGCCCTGGCCGCACTGCTCGGCGCAGCCGCCGCCCACCGCCTGCTCTGCGCCGTCGCCGAGCTGCCGGACCCCGCCCGCGAGGGCGACGACCAGCGGATCCCGGCCGAGCTGCCCGCCGTACTCGTTGCCGATGCGAATCCCCCGCGCGCCGAGTACCACAGCTGGCTCGGCGCGGCCCTGCCCGGGCACCGACCGGCCACGGCGCCCCCACGAACCCTGAGCGAGGCCTTGCTGCGGCTGACCGCGCTCGGTGACGAGCGCCTCGGTGTGCTCGAACAGCCACAGACCGGGCGGCTGCCGCAGTTGCCCGCCGCTCTGGTCAGCTGTCCCGTGCCGGGTGCGGTGCTGGTCACCGGGTCCGTCCGCACCGATCTGGCCCGACTGGAGGCCGTCTGCCGAGCCGCCGAACTCCAGCTGGCCGCCGAGCAGCCCACCAACTCGCTCACAGACCCGCCCATCGAGCAGCCCACCGTGGGGGCCGATCCCGGGCACGCCCGGGGCCGGGCACTGCGCGCCGCGCTGCTGCGACGAGTCCCGCTGCCACCGCCCGCCGCCACAGCCACCACAGCCGCGAGTGCCTCGGCCACCGCCTGGGCGGCACACCCGCAGGCCCGGTACTGGTGGACCACGCTCACCCGCCGCCTCGGCGTGCCAGCCCGCCTCTCCCTCCACCAACTCGCTCCGGCCGTCCACCTCGCCGTCGTCCGCGACCGGTCCACCGGAACCGTGCTGGGCACCGCGGTAGAGGCGACGACGGCCGACGCCGCCGCGTTCGCCGCACTCGCGGCAACCGCACAGCTGCTGGCCCGACAGGCATCGGCGACAGACCCGCTGACCGAGCGCCAGGAGAGTGCGCCGAACGGAGCCTCGGCCACGCTCGCCACCGCCACGCTCACCACCACCGCCTTGGCCCCGCTGACCGGACCGCAGCACGCAGGCTGGACCACCAGCTGGCTCGCCGCACTGGCCACCCGCGAACCCGCCCTGCAGAGCGCACTCGAGCAGCTGACCGGTCTGCGAACCGTGCCCTGGCAGGCACCCGAACCGTCACCCGCACACCCGCAGCAGACCGCGACAGCGCTGGCCGCCTGCGGCTTCACGGTGCTGCACACCGCCCCCGCCGCCACCGCCGGAGCCCACCGATGACCGCGCCGCCCCAACTCCAGCCCGCGCAGCACACCTTCGCCGAGCAGCTGGCCGCCGACCTCGCGGAGCTCGGCCTGCCGCTGCTCGACCCGGCCACCGCCGTGCGCACCAACACCGACACCGGAGCTGACATCGAGAGCGGCCCGGCCGTCGTGCTGCTGACGGACTGGACGCTCGGCACTGCCGAGGAACTGAGCCGATACGCCCTGCGCCACCCGGTGCGGCTGCTCCCGCTACGGCTGGACGGCGCCCTCGCCGTGCTCGGCCCCGTGCTGCGACCGGGCGCGGCGGCCTGTCTGTGCTGCACCGAGTACCAGCGCCTGGCCACCACCGGCGGCCGGGTACCGCTCCAGAGCCCGCGGCTCGCGCTCGCCGGCGTCGCGCCCCCGGCCCTGCTGGAGCCGCTGGCCCTGCTGGCCGCCGACCTACTCGCCACCGACCCGGGCACCCCACCCTCCGCCGCCCAATTCCCCGCCGCCCCGGACCCGGCCGCCACAGCCACGGTGTACGTCCTGCACACCGGTCGCGCAACCTGGTCCAGTCACCAGGTCCGCCCGATCGGCGGCTGCCCGGTCTGCCGGCCGCTGCCGCCGGACACCGCCCGCGCGGCCCGGCTGCCCACCGGCTCGCGCCCGCTCGCCGACCCGGCCGTGCTGCGCGAGCCCAACTCCCGTACCACCCAGGCCGAGTTGCGCGCCGTCCTGCACGACGAGCGGTTCGGCCCGGTCCGCCGGCTGGTGCGCGCGGAGGGCTCGGCGGGCGCGATCACCAGCGCGCTGCTCAGCGACAGCCGACAGGACGGCGCGGCGGGCCACGGACGCGCCGTCGACTTCGACGGCAGCGAGCGGGTGGCCCTGTTCGAGGGTGTGGAACGGCTGTTGGGGATGCGCCCGTACGGCCACCGGACCGTGCTGCGGTCCGGCTTCGCCGCACTCGGTGCCCGCCGCGCGCTGGACCCCGAGCGGCTCGGCCTGCCCGACCCCGGCTACGACGGGCACCCCGCCTCCTCGACCGTCCCCTACCACCCCCGGCTCGAACTCGACTGGGTGCACGGCTGGTCGCTCACCCGGCGCCGGTCGCTGGCCGTCCCCGAACACGTCGCCTACTGGGACCTACCCCCGACGCCCGACCGGCCCCGGGTGGTCTACGAGTCCTCGAACGGCTGCGGGCTCGGCAACAGCCCCCAGGAGGCGGCCCTCTACGGCCTGTTCGAGGTCGCCGAGCGCGACGCCTTTCTGATGGCCTGGTACGCGGCGACCCCACTGCCCTGGCTCCCGCTGCCCACCGACGATCCCGAGGTCGGCCGCCTGGCCGACCGCGCCGAGCTGGCCGGCTACCGGCTCAGACTGCTGGACGCCACCAACGACCTCGGCATCCCGGCCGTGCTGGCGCTCTGCCGGCTGCGCGGCGAGCACCCGCTGCTGCCCCGCACCCTGCTGGCCGCCGGCGCGCACCACGACCCGCGCGCCGCGATCCGCTCGGCGGTGGCGGAGGTGGTGACCAACGTCCACGAGGCGATCCAGCGGCTGCACTCCACCGACCGGCCGCTCGACCCCGGGCGTCTGCTGCCGATGCTGGCCCGGCCGGAGCTGGTCCGGTCGCTGGACGACCACACCGGTCTCAACGGCCTGCCACAGGCACAGTCCCGGCTGGACTTCCTGTTCGCCGACACCCCGCGCTCCGGGCTGACCGCCCGGCCGGCCGAGCCGGTCACCGACCTCGCCGCCCTGCTGGAGCGGACCGTGCGGCGGCTGGCGGGCCTCGGCCTGGAGGTGATCGTGGTCAACCAGGACGAGGCCGGCCTGCGCGAGCGGCTCGGGCTGCACTGCGCGAAGGTGATCGTTCCCGGCAGCCTGCCGATGACCTTCGGCCACGTCCACCACCGCACCCGCGGCCTGCCCCGGCTGCTGACCGTGCCGCACCGGCTGGGCCGCACCGCCCGCCCGCTGCGCCCCGAAGAGCTGCGCCTGCACCCGCACCCGTTCCCCTGACGGCCCGTGACGGTCCAGGGCAGCGTTCCGGTGTGACCGGTGCGGCGCGCATGGATTATGGTGCCGAGCATGAGCCTGCCGATCTCCCCCGAACCGAAGGACCCCAAGGAGCTGCGGGTCTCGTACGAAGACCGTGAACAGGTCGCCGAGGCGCTGCGGATCGCCGCCGGGGACGGCCGGCTGAGCCTCGAGGAGCTCGACGAGCGCCTGGAGGCGGCCCTCGCCGCCCGTACCTACGCCGACTTCGAGCCGCTGCTGGCCGACCTGCCCGGTCCCGGTGCGGCGGCCCTGGCCGGCCGGCCGATCGCCGGCCCGCCCGCCCCGGCGGCGCCGCCGAAGGAGGTCGTGCAGGTCAAGCGGCTTGGCGGCAACGTGCGTTACGAGGGTGCCTGGGCCGTGCCGAAGCGGCTGGAGCTGGAGGTGCACGGCGGCAACGTGGTCCTCGACTTCACGCACGCCACCGTCGCGACCCCGGTGACCGAGGTGAGCGTGCTCGTCCGCGGCGGCAACCTGCGACTGATCGTGCCGGCGGGCTACGCCGTGGACCTCGACGAGATCGAGATCCACGGCGGCAACGCACGCGACCGCACCACGAAGGACGGGCCGGTGGACGGTCCGATCGTCCACCGCATCGTTCTCACCGGCCAACTCCTCGGCGGGAACGTGAAGGTCCGCCGGTCGCGCGAGCGCCACCGGCGAGGCCCGCTGCGCCGAATGCTGGGCCGGTCGGACTCCTGACGCACCGGCCCGTGCGTCACCGAGCCGTCGGCACCAGCAGCCGCTCGCGCAGCGCCGCGACCAGTTCCCCGTCCACTCCGAGCCACTCGGCGGCGTAGCCGCGCACCGAGCCGTAGCGGGCGGTCAGGTCGGCCAGCACGAGCCGCATCAGCTCGGCCGGGGCCCGGCCGTATCCCGGCCAGCGCAGCGTCCGGTCGGGGTAGTTGGCGTGCCAGTCGGCGACCAGGCGCTCGGTGGCCAGCTCGGTCAGCGCGAAGTCCGCGACGATGTCCTCCTCGTCCACCCCGACCAGGGCGAGGACGAGCATCGCCAGCAGGCCGGTGCGGTCCTTGCCGGAGTGGCAGTGGAAGACCAGTGGAGCGCTGTCCCCGGCGATCAGCTCCAGCCCGGCCCGGATCTCCTCGACACCGTCGTGGGCGACCTCGGAGTACTTCTCGGCCAGGAAGCGCGCCGGGTCGACGTCCGGATCCAGGCCCGCCTGGTCGTACGGCCGGTGTTCGATACTCAGATTGTGGTAGGCAAGCCCCAGTTGCCGCGGAACACGGCCACTGCGCTCGATCTCCCAGGGATACCGGAGGTCGATCACGGTCCGGATACCCAGCGCGCGGAACCGGTCCAGGTCCTCCCCCTGCAGCTTGGCCAGCGAGTCGGAGCGAAACAGCCTGCCCCAGGCCACCGTTCGGCCGTCGGCGGCCTGATAACCGCCCAGATCCCGGAAGTTGTGCAGGCGCTCGAACGCGATGTGTCTCGTCATCCGGCTCACCCTACTGCCCGCCGCCGGGCACCCGACCTCAGGTGCCCGGCCGGTCGGACGTCCACGATCCACGAACGGAGCCGCCGCGCCGAGCCGAGCCGCTCGCGGCAGACGCCACGGGACCACACCCCGGAACCCGCTGCGGATGCGAGCGCGCCGAAGGCCGCCTAGCGTCGGAACCCGCGGCCACTCTGCGGCCGCGCGGCAATCCGTGCACCGCAGCACGACGAACGTAGGGGTTCGGCATGGACCTGTTTCCCCCGATTCCGCTGTCGGAGTGGCGGGACTCCAAGGAGACGCTGCACCGGTTCACCCAGATCGTCGGCAAGATCCGGCTGGCGGGCAGCGTGCGGCGCAACCACTGGTGGAACGTCCCGTTCCACCTCACCGGGCGCGGCATCACGACCCGCCCGATGGGCGGGGCCGCCGGAGGTCCGGTCTTCACCATCGAGTTCGACTTCGTCGCCCACCGGCTGACCGTCGCCTCACTGGACGGCCGGAGCGTTTCGTTCCCGCTCATCGGGCAGTCCGTCTCGTCGTTCTACCGCAGCACGCTCGACGCCCCCGGCGCCATCGGCGCGACGGTGACCATCGCGCGCCCCCACCCGTTCGACCTACCCGACGCCGGCCGGCCGTTCGCCGACGACACGGAACACGCCTCCTACGATCCGTTCTGGGTGAACCGGTACTGGCAGGTGCTCAGCCAGGTCAACCTGGTGCTGGAGGAGTTCTCCGCCGGCTTCGAAGGAAAGATCAGCCCGGTGCACCACTTCTGGCACACCTTCGACATCGCGGTCACCCGGTTCTCCGACCGCGTCATCGATCTGGGCGCGGGAGTCGACCCGGTGACCCGCGAGGCCTACTCGCGCGAGGTCATCAGCTCCGGCTTCTGGTTCGGCGACGAGAAGGTCCCCCGACCGACCTTCTACTCCTACGCCGCGCCGGAACCCGCCGGCCTGGCCGACCGCCCGCTACAGCCCGTGGCAGCACGCTGGGTCGAACAGCGCGGCAGCCACCTCGCCATCCTCGACTACGAGGAGGTCCGCGGCAGCGCGGACCCCCGAGGCACCGTCCTCGGCTTCTACGACTCCGTGTACCGCTCGGCGGCAGACCTCGCCGGCTGGGATCTGGAGCGTCGCGCCTGCCCCGGCGGCGTCACCGACCCGCTGGCCCCACGGACCGGTCGGTGACGGACGGGAAACGCGAAAAAGCCCCTGGCCATTGCTGGCCAGGGGCTTTCCCTGAATGATTGTTCGGCGGCGTCCTACTCTCCCACAGGGTCCCCCCTGCAGTACCATCGGCGCTGTAAGGCTTAGCTTCCGGGTTCGGAATGTAACCGGGCGTTTCCCTCACGCTATGACCACCGAAACACTATGAAACTGTCAACCGCACCACACCGTGACCTTGGTGTGGGGTCGTTGTTTCAGAACAACACAGTGGACGCGAGCAACTGAGGACAAGCCCTCGGCCTATTAGTACCGGTCAGCTCCACCCCTTACAGGGCTTCCACATCCGGCCTATCAACCCAGTCGTCTACTGGGAGCCTTACCCTCTCAAGGAGGTGGGAATACTCATCT